>CAYPIX010000245.1:0-1542 GCA_964410875.1 uncultured Kofleriaceae bacterium | reverse complement strand
CCACCGCATGTTGGAATGAACTGTCGACGGTCGTCGGGTTGCCAAGAAGACCAACGCGCGCGCCGCGGAGCGTACTCGGACCTTCGGTTAAAATCCGATCGAGCCCCGTCTGAGTGCTTTTACCTTTGCCTTGCCCCATACCTCTCAACAAGACCGTCTTTACATAATGGGTACAGGCTTGAGAGTGACCTTGTCGCCTTTGGTTACGACCTTAAAGCGAACCGATTTGCACTTGTACTTTGCTTTTAGCGTCGACTCGTTTAGTCGGAGCTTCGCTGCAAAACTTTCCTGAGTCACCCCTTCGACGCTGGTTCCAATTGACCTTCTAGCCTCGACGAATTCTTCGAAAATTCGTTTTTGGTAATCAGCCTCTGGCTCCTGCGCGAGTTTCATCGCCTCGGCGTCTTTGGGCGACATGCCCTCGGTGTCGAAATCCAAGGCCGAATTGCGAATGATGTTGCCCTCATCATCGTATTCTTCCTCGCCTGGCTCAGGACGACCGAGCAGCCTAGCAAGCATTACATTGAGACCGTTCGCAAGTCCGTCAACGTCAGAGCCAACGGGCAGAAAGACCTTGTCGGCATTTCCATTGATGATCTCACCAATGCCCATCTCAATCTCGTCCAGCGGACCGAGAATCGATTTTGCTGTTGCAGCCATCGCGATAAGCGCAACAATAATTGCGCCGAGACCCAGCAGCAAAATCGCAGTCTTTACACTAGCAACTGGCGCCATCGCGCGGGAAACGGATGAGAAAACCATCGCGCCGGCCTTTCGAGGCGGATAGGTCTTGGGAAGCTCCTGGCTCGGAAAAACATCCATTTTGATAGCGGTTCCTACGTACTCGTCATCCCCAATTTCAAACGAGGCAACGTCGGAATACCCGTTTTCACTTCCAAGAGCGGCTGTTGCGAGGGATTTTTCACCAAAGAGCGGCTTCGCCAGGTCCTGCGCACGACTGCGCTCGAGGCTGCTAGTGTGGACCTCATTGTCAAAGAAGTAGGCAACGTCCGCGCCGAGCAAGCGTTTCTCTCTCTGAGTAGCTTCCGCGCTGAACGAGTAAGCAATCACAACTGCTCCCTCAATCTCGCCAAAATCAGAATCAACAACGGGAGCGACGGCTACTTTCATGGGGCCAATACGCTGATAGTTCCAGACTTCGCTGATAAGTTGTCGACGGTTTACTGGGGACGAAAGCGCTTCGGCAATTGCTTGATATCGCGGCTTGCCGTCTTCTTTAAGGTACAACTCCGGAACTGTATCGACTTCCTTGTCTCCACTCAGAAGAACGAGCACCTTTCCTTTTTTGTTTAGAAGAGCCAGAATGTCGGGCTTGTCGTCAACATCTGCGCGGAAAGCTCGCAATCGAGCCGCAGCCAATGCAGCATTGGGTCCCTCAAGTGCCTTCACGACGTTCTTATCGCGCGCCAATGCTTCCGCGTTTTTACGACGAGCTAGTGCTTCAAACGTGTATTGTCTTGCCAGTAAATTTTGTGCACTCGTGACACGATTTTCAACCTGAGCACGCACCCGGTCCTCGAG
>CAYPIX010000244.1:0-1549 GCA_964410875.1 uncultured Kofleriaceae bacterium | reverse complement strand
GTATGAAGGGAACGGCGACGCAAACCTTAAAACGGTAAACCGCCAAGCCACCTTCGCGGACGGTGATTCAACCGATTGCGGCGCGCCGTGGGCCGTGGGCAAGCTGGGTCCCAGTGAACTGGACAGCCTTGTGGGGGCGGGTAGTTGCCCTGGCGGCCTTTGGCCAGGGGAATCAACGACTTCCCCGCCATCGCTGTTGGTGGCAAGCGTCGGTGAAGGCATTCAAACCGGAACACTCGAGTTACCTTCGGTGGACGCGCAAGACTTTAAAGGCACGGGAGACCTTCAAATTGATGATTTGGATGGAGATGGCGATACCGATTTTCTTTTGACCAACGCCAAAGAATCGATTGTCGTTTTGAAAGACGGAGAGACAACCCAAAATGCAGCAGTAGATCAGCCAGGTAGGGGTCCAACTAAGGTGATAGCGACGGCCTTGAATTCTGATACCCCAAAGGATCTCCTTTATCTTGCAGAAGACGTGCTGTTTTCATCCTTGCAGGATCCTGAAACCGGATCCTTTGGCGAGTTAAATGAAATTGCTCGTTTCAGGGGTGCGACTACCTTCGATGCTGGTGACGTAAACGGGGATTCAATCACCGACATTGCCGTTTTAGTTGACGGGGAGCTTTGGATTTACCTGGGCACGGTCACCCCCCCTCTGGGCAATCCTCCTCTTGAAGACGAAATGGAGAGCGTTAGAGATGAATAGATCAATTTCGTTTGTTTTTTTCTTCGTATGCTTTTGTGGGCTTTCTACGTCCATAGCAAACGCCGAAGATAGGAAGAAGGAGGCGGAGCGGCTCTTTCGCGCCGGAGAATCTGCGTATAAGAACGGCCAATACGGGGTGGCGGCAGAAGCCTTCGAAACCGCATACGAGTTATTCCCCAAACCAGCAATTGCCTTTTCCGCAGCCCAAGCTCATCGCCTTCAGTACTTTAAGTTGAAACAGCCCGAATCCTTGAAGCGGGCCGTGGGGTTGTATAGAAACTATCTGAAAGAGGTATCTGCTGGAGGACGGTCGGCGGATGCAACTGCCGGTTTGGCGGAGTTGGAGCCCATACTTCTTCGATTGGAAGCCACGGGTTTGCGCATAGGTCAAATCGCTAGAGCGAGCTCGACTCGTATGATGGTCTCTTCCCAAATTGAAGGGGCTCAGGTTTCCGTGGATGGAAGTCAGGCCGCGCCGGCTCCATTGGTTTCCGAGGTAAAACCTGGCGAGCGTAACGTGGTAGTAACGGCAAAGGGGTACTTCCCCGTTGAAAAGAAATACATAGTAGTAGAGGGGCAGTTCCGAGCTATCGAAGTTGAAATGAAGGCGAAGCCTGCGAACGTGCGAGTTACCGGCAGAAACGGATCAGCTCTGTACGTAGATGGTCGGCAAATTGGAACGTTGCCCTTGGGTAAACCCCTGGAGTTGGCGGCTGGAAACTACCAGCTTTCAACTCGGGCTAGGGGCCGGCAGCCATGGAGTCGCAATGTCAGTCTCAAACGCGGTGAGGACATTGGTTTTCGGGCAGAACAGCCCATCACCACTCAGAGGGTCGC
>CAYPIX010000243.1:0-1594 GCA_964410875.1 uncultured Kofleriaceae bacterium | reverse complement strand
CTCTACGGTGTTGTTCGTCTATACGAAGACGGTGGGCGCTTCGTCAAAGACGGCCCGTGGTTCGGTGATGGCAGAAAAAATCAGTGGAAGAGTGGATTTGTCGCCGGTTTTACCCTGACAGACCAAGAACGCGAAGACCTCGTACATTTCTTGGAAAGTCTTACAGACGAAGACTTTTTGACGGACCCACGTTTATCTAACCCCTTCGAGCAGGCCCGTGCCCAAAAGTAAAAACTTCCTGATCGCGCTGTTGTTCATTTTTCTCTGCCCTGGAAAAGCGGTCGCGCACCATACATCTCAGGTCAGCAGACTTGGAGCACCAACCATCGCCGTTCGGTCTTCTGCGAAGAAGAACCATACACCGCCCCGGCTATCTATCGGGTTGGCGCTTTCATTCTCGCACTTCGGGCGCGCCCGCCTGGAAACAAAACCGTATATAAAAAATGCAATTGGGAAGGCCTGGGTAGAAACCAATACACTAGACGTAACCCTCGCATTGCCCAGGCGTTTTTTCACCAGCCTCTCTCTGCCAACCGGATTGATTCGACTGCTCCCTCCAAACGAAAGCAGTAGAACAACGAAAGGGCTTGGAGATTTGACACTGGCACTCGGGCGACAACTCCCTGGCACCTCATCCTTGCCCTGGCTAAGCGCGATTTTTCGCGGCGCCCTCACTGTGCCGACAGGGCAATATCGAGAGGAGTCCGCGTTCTTACTCACGGAAATCGCTGGAGGTGCAAATGGAGAGCTAGGGCTTCGCACTTACGACTCCCGAGCCAGTCTCGGCGCCGATACCTTTTCGGTAAACGGAAGCATTAGTATCGCCGCGCAGATACACCCACGTATTTTTCTTCAAAACATGACTGCATTTCGACTTCCCATCGGACGAACCCGGGACGACATTCGTTGGGGCAGCGACCTGGAAAGCACCATAAGCTTGGGAGGCTCTTTGACCAAGGCAGTCACGCTTTTGGGTGGCGCGGAATTTCGCAAACACCTACCAGATCAAACAAGAATGCTCGAAGGAACAATGACTCACGCAAGTACGGGTGGGCGTGAAGATCTCGGCCTTGAGTTTGGGGTATCCATTGGAATCACGAAAGCCATTTCCTGTGGTGGCCGAGCACGCTTTCCAATTTGGCAACAAACCTCTGGGGTCCAACTTGTCTACAGTTTTGGTCTTGAGACCAACTGCCGAATCGATATCCGGTAAATTCGTCCGGCGATTTAAAACGCGCCGACTACAGCCATACCAGCCTGGGCGTCGTCTAGAACCGGAACGAGAGATAACGTTGGCAATGAAGGGTCCGGAACCCGCTCGTCTTGAGAAGGGTTATCGAAATAGTAGAGGGCCGCGCCTCCTGCCGCCAGACCGACGCCAACCCCAAGAAGGACCTTCGCGAAACTAACTCGATTGTCCCGCTTTTCAATATGCCCTGACAGTTCATCTAACTCTTCTAGACTAAGCGTTCCACTTTGGCGTCTCGACTCGATAGCCTTCGCGCTGGAGTTCGATTTTCTTGCCAGAAAAGCGGCTGCACCGCTCCCGAGGAGTACGGCTCCTGCACTTCCCAACACAGCGTAGCTCGCGACC
>CAYPIX010000242.1:0-1615 GCA_964410875.1 uncultured Kofleriaceae bacterium | reverse complement strand
ACTATCCGAATTGGGTCGTGCGTCCCCCTAAAAATGAGAAGTCGAAGTGTTAGGGTAGAAAAACGCGTGGTATTGCCACGTTAGATGTTTCCCTTTTACATTTCGACTTCATGAGTCTGAGCACGTGTTCAGCCAACACTAAACATGGGAATATTCAGAGGCTTATGCGCGTTTCCCTCCCGATGAGAATAATCACCCTAGCCATCCTAGTGACCAGTCTCTTGCTCGACACAGCGGAGGCAAAATGTCCTCCAGGTGAGGAACTCTGCAACCTTGACAGACCCAAAAAGCAACCAGAGCAAGTTAAGCCCACCCCAAACCCAGACATGACCTTGCCCGTTGCTTGTTTTGGTGAGGGCGTACTTCATAAATCCTGCAACTATTTTCCAGCAATTTCCAAGAATGGCCGATACGTGCTGTCAATCGATGCAGAGGGGCACGCTCTCGACAACGAGCTTTTCTTTCGCGTACTTGATACTAAAACTCAGAAAATACGAAGCCACTTTCTGGTCTTTGGGTTTGATGGCGAAAGTGACACCAAGGTACCACGCAAAATCTCCGTCAAAACCGTAGGGCGGCGATTGAAAAAAGTGAATCGCCTCATCCGGCGATACCAACCAGAACCGATGGTTGATTTGGTGGCCGCGCAAGGTGACCTACGGGCGACTGTCGTGCGAGAGAGCGAATACGGTCCAGCAGTTGCTTCGGTTATCCACCGTGGCGAGACCGTCTGGGCTGAACGCTACACCAACGAAGAGTCCAGCCTACTTTTAGCCTTCTCACCAAAACACCAAATACTCTATGTCGGTTGGTTTGAAAGTGTCATCGTTGGCAAGGACGGGTACTCAATCTACCGATTCGCCCGCAAGTCAAACAAACTCAACTTGTTGCCTGAAACTTTTATGGGGACACTCGACCCAATTCAGATAGCCGGACGCGGTGTGAGAAATAGGTATTGTGTTCCCTATTTTAAATAGGGAACACAAGATCTCTGTAAAATTTCACGTTCCTGACAGGACTCCACCACAAGCAGTGAAGTTGCCGAGTCGGCTTTCGGAGCTACCTCCACACGACCAGGAAAACACCGCCAATAGGGCAAAAAAACATCTCATTGTGTGTTGGTAGTATGTCTCGCTTTCGACCGTCAAAGTTTGAGAGGACAACTCATGCGGCTAAAACTTCCACCCAGCAATCCTGATACGAGGCGTTCGCGTTCGCCACAATTTGAAAGGTCAAATTTACGGGGGCTTGACATGACCGCAACCATGACCATTATTCTTGAGTGTCTATTATCGCTTCGATAAAGCGCCTTTTTGACCCAATCGCACATAGAGAGGAAGAGCGCGAAAAAAAGGCAGAGCGTGAGTTAAGCCTTACAGACGCAGAAGGCGAGCCACCTGAATTCTACCTTCCCGTTGCACGAGAGCAGCTGAAGCGAACGGCAAACGATATGGGTGCCGAGCTTGCGGGCGGCTATTTTAAAAAAAGCAGTTTTTCTCACATTGTCCTCGCGGACAGCGTCGCTCTACTCCGGTAGCGATAGGGTCGGTTTGCCCCGAATGGAGTCTTTGAATTTGGGAGACCATTGCTCCTTTTACGTCAGTAAGTGCCTGGG
>CAYPIX010000241.1:0-1632 GCA_964410875.1 uncultured Kofleriaceae bacterium | reverse complement strand
TAACGACCCCGGGGCCAGAATCTGGCCAGTCGGCGTGGCGCCCCGGCTTGGCGCGCACAGTAATTTTTGCGGCCTCCACAGTAACGAGTGCTTGGGTTATCCAGTGTAGTAGTTGGTAACGCGCTTGGGTCTTGCACCAATTGGGAGTGAATACGCGGCACTTTCGGTATTCTGGCGACAGAAACGCTGTTTTGTTGCGGGCGAACGGATTCGGCAGGCCCTCCTGGTAGCGCTTGTATTCCGCGGAATGCACGTCGAGCATGGGCGCCACAGGAAGATTTGGGGTCCAAATGGTGTAGACGACCTTTGACGTCTTCGGCCCCAACGTCAGTTCGCTGTCGTACTCGACTTTGGGCTTCCCGTACTGGTCGTATCCAATCGATGCGTACTTTCCTGCGACAGATATTTCCGGCGGGCGGACATTTTCGACTTCTCCAATCGCTAGCGGACCCGGCTTTCCCCCTTCCGGGGTCACGCAGCGCGTTCCGTCTACGTCTTGGGTCACACGAGGGTTGTTGTTGCAGCCTTTCCTGATGTCTGGAAAATCGCCAACAACGACCTCTGTGGGTTTCATGTCGATGGAATACTTGAGCTGAACAACACTTTCTACTCGGAGTGAAACCGGGATGTCATTGGGGTTCTCGATTCGGACCGCGGCAACGCGAACTTCAGCGTTTTTCTCGAACAGACCGCCGAAAGTGTCCTTCTCGAGCTGATAGCTCGCAAGACCGTTTTTGATGTGTTGCGCTTCGGAAACCCGTATCGGTGGGGACAGGATTTGCTGCGTCCAATTCGTCGCCACAGGAGCACTCGTATTCCCGAACTCGTCGCGAGCCCGCACCTCTAGCGAGAAAAGGCCACTTTCTTGCGCTAGACGCTCATGGTGGGCGCCGTGCACGAGGACCGAACGGTTGAACCCCTCTCCCTGGGACACCGGCAGGTTCGCCCATTCTGTTAATGGACTACCGTCCTTTACGAAACGGAACTCCGCCTGAATCGAAGTCTCCGCGGAATGGTTGTCGGTGACCAGGAAGCGCCATTCCGGCAAGTTTTCACTGTTGGGTAAGTATCGCGATGCAAACTTCGAGTAGACGACACCTGGAAGAACCCGGCTGGTTTTTCCAGCAAGCTCGTACGTGACATTGGTCTTGCTGCCGGTACCGGTGATAGAGATCTTGCTGTTTTTCTCGTCCACGATTGTCGTCTCATCACCAGAGGCGATCTCAACCGACGGTGGTGTCGAATCGCGGATGAACAGCTTGCTCAATGGCTCAGACGTGTTGCCCGCTGCATCGATGACACGAACTTCCAAGTCGTTATTTCCGTTCTTGAGGTCACCGGGGATTTGGGCAACGTGGTCGGGAGGGAGAGAGGCGTTTTGTCAATCACTGCGATTCCATCGGTACTGAAGTGCAGATACGCGTCGGTCGTCTGCTGCTCGGACGCGAACGGTTGCCGAGCTTGCTCCGGTAATTCCCCTCTTATCAATGGCGTTGCCGCCCGCCGTAGCGCCGAGAATCGTCGCCGTCGGCTTGGTACGATCGACAATAAGTGTGGTCTCGACGGAGGCCTTGCGGGTTGCCTCGTCGGTGACTGTGGCGCCCACGGTGAAGGGCCCCTCCGGCATGGATT
>CAYPIX010000240.1:0-1673 GCA_964410875.1 uncultured Kofleriaceae bacterium | reverse complement strand
GTAGGCTCTTGGACCAATAAGAATCCTGCCGGGAATCGTTCAGTTGCATCTGTCGGCGAATATACTGCATTCGGTTTGCAAAGGCGGAATTCCTGTTGGGCGATCAGCTCTCTTGAGGAATGGCGGAGACAACACCCTGCAGAATATTCCCAGCGGAGAGCAGTCAGGAATAGTGGTTCCTTTCGCTCCTATCGCGACCCAAACAAAACCTGGTCAGAACGACCCTACGTCCCGCCTAGTTCCCTCTCGGACCTCTCTATCCCTTACTTTCTGGCAGCGAATTGGCAGCGGGGTTCGGCCGGTCATCTACCCAGTGTCGCGTCTACGAATTCCGATTTTGGCAGCCACGTGGCAGCGAAAACCGAAAATGATATCTGAGTAATAAAAAGATAGTGGAGGCTCGGGAGTCGAAAGAGTTTCGTGCTGGAGACCTTCAGCAAGCGCAGGCTCTCTGGGTCCGCTTGAAAAGCTTGCTGGGATAAGGCGTTTGGACGGCGTGGTACTCTCGTGGAAGTGGCATGGGTGAGGCGTGGTTACCACTCTTTTTTCTGTTTTGCGCATACCTTATGTTTTGGGTGCACGTCGCGTACTGCGTATTTGTGGTGGCTGGTGGACTCCTCTGTATCTTCCGGCCAGGCGTGATTCGATGCCATGGACTGTGCACGGTTTGGGCAATCGTGAATGTCTACTTCGGCTTGTCGTGTCCGCTTAGCACGCTGGAAAGAGCGTTGCTTACTGCCGCGGGACGAAATGAATTTGTCGGCTTTTTGCCACGGCTTCGCGAAATGCTTAGAACAACATCACTGCTGCCATCTTCAACCGCAGTTTTGGCTGGCCAAATTTTATTGTTGGCGTTGGGCTCCTATCTTCTCGCTTTCATTTGGCAAAGAGTTCCTAACCGGTCTTTGGAGTGGAGAAAACCAAGCAAAACCAGGCCCGGTCATACTGTTGTTCGCCAGACAAGCGCATTTTGAGGTATTCAGCGCCATATGCGTGCGATTGTACTTTCTCTTCTCCTTCTCGGCTTTGTTTTCCTCGCCAGCAGAGATGAGTTGATGCACTGGCGGTTACGAAAGCCTCCTACTCTCGAGAAACTCCTCCATTTGGTTATTGCGGGGTTCTTAGTCGCTACGTTCATCGCAGCATTCCGTAACGATGCGGCTCTGCTGTTCTATGGTGTGCTAGGAGTTCTCGGCTTTGGGGGAGTTGATGAGTTTATTTTTCATCGAGGCATTCCAGCAGACGAGCACTCTATTCATGCAAAGCAGCACTTGAGCCTATTGGCTTTCATCGCAGCCGCATTTTTACTTCCGTAGTATGAAGCCTGAGGTTCAAGTGTTCGAACCTGGTTACGCGTTGCCGGTCGTTTTCGGCATCGTGTTTTTAGCCCTGGTGCGAACTTCTCAAGACCTAGCTGCGAGCGACCGAACCTCCTATAAGCGTCTCCAGCTCTGCACGCTGGTCGGAGCTCTAATCGGTGCCAAGGTCAGCGTTTTGTTTGGTGACTTGCTTTGGCCGATACACCCTCTCGAAGAGTTTTCTGTAGTATGGAAAATTGGTCGTTCCATAACAGGGGGGCTATTGTTTGGTTTCCTAACGGCAGAGTTGTTAAAACCCGTTTTTCGATACAAGCTACCTCCAAACGATCGGTTTGCAGCTGCACTTCCCTTCAG
>CAYPIX010000239.1:0-1676 GCA_964410875.1 uncultured Kofleriaceae bacterium | reverse complement strand
ATATGTACTAGCGCATAAATAGTAATTGAACAAGCGTAATCTACACGGTATCAGGTGACGATGAAATCGAGTGACAACGCTACGAGAATGGAGACTCTCAGTTTGCAGCAAGTCTCTCCGGACCAAGACAATCGGCGCGTCAAGCATGATGAATCTCTAAAGACGCTCGCAGACTCGGTTCGGGTCCTAGGCGTGTTGTCTCCAATTCATGTTTGGCCGGTTGCCAAAAACCTCTATCAACTAATCGATGGGGAGCGACGGTGGCGAGCAGCCAAAGCAGCTGGGTTGGAAGAGGTTCCGTGCATTGTCTGGGAAAACGCAGAAGAGGCGCAGCGAGATGGAGTGTTGGCGGGTATTGCGCTCAATGAGCATCGAGAGGCGCACGGGTGTCTCGCGGTGGCCAGGCGCCTGCGGCAGTTCAAGAACGAAAACGGGGTCACGCTAGAGGAGCTTGCGATTCGCACCTCGCTCCCATTGGACCGTGTGAAATCGTACTTTTCTCTTCTTCGGGGAGGAAGTGACGAGATGTTCCGGTTTTTCGAAGAGGACACCATTCCTCTCAAAACCGCCGTGGAGTTTGTTCGCTACCAAAAGCGCACCAATGAGGCGATGGCGAAAAAACTGATCAAAAAGTATCGAGACTGTCCCATGGGCTGGAAAGTGATTGCCGCCACGGACAAGGCAAAGCGAAAGAGTGGCGCCACTCAGAAGAAAACACCAGCGTCGGCAATCGAACGAGCATTTTCTAGCTTGAAACGGGCTTCTAAACGAGAGCCCGAACGAGCATTGGCTTTGCTGCGCGACCTAGCTTTTGAGCTCGGTTTCGAGCTCAGGCCACAACAACCGGCAGAGAAGTAAGGGGAGAATACAAATGGAGAATCAAGCGAATTTTTGGTCTGTGTGTGAAGTCGCGAGCCACTACGGTGTGCATACGAATACGGTCTATAAGGCAATCAGTGACGGCGAGTTTCCCAATTGTCGACAGTTGCGGAAGCGGGGTGTCTACCGCATTCCGATAAAAGATGCCCAAAGCTGGGGGCGGAGACGTATGCCGGATCCGCTATAAGCGGTTTGGGTCACGTAAGTGTTGTGATGATAGAGGCTAAAGAGGTGTTGTCTGTCACCGAGGTGGCCGATTGGTTGGGCGTCAATCGTAAAACGATTTACGACGCTGCAGGTCGAGGGCAGATACCCCATCAGCGGTTGGGAAAGCGGCTTCTCTTTAGTCGCGATGCTCTGCTAACATGGTTGGGATGCAAGGGCTCGTCGTTGGAAGGAATATGACTATGCCCATCCGACGCGATTCGCGTACCAACAAGTGGTTTTTTCGAGCCACGGTGCGCTGTCCCAAAGGCGTCACTCATCGAATCTACGGCACCCCCGGTACGCCAGGTCGATTTCACGACTTGCCGAATACCAAAGTGGGTGCCAGAGAAGCGGAGAGGCGCGCCATCGCCAGCGTAATGGTTGGTGGAGAACCAAACCCAAAACTGAAACCCGAACCCAAAAAGGAGGTGCTCACTCTAGCCGAGTTTGCCGAGAAGCATTTTATGCCGAAGTCACGGTTAGAGAACAAACACAGCTCAGCTGTCACCAAACAACAGATCCTCGACCGCCATGTAAATCCTCGGTTAGGCGATAAACCTCTAACCGAAATTTCCTATAGCGATTTCGAA
>CAYPIX010000238.1:0-1694 GCA_964410875.1 uncultured Kofleriaceae bacterium | reverse complement strand
ACGCCTACGATGAAGGCGATTAAATCTTGGGCAGCGAAGCGCGTGTTAGCAGTGGGAGTTAGAGACAAGCGAGATGGCAGGAATCGTCGAAGAGTATCGCAAGGCGGCCTCACTCGCGAAAGAAGCTGGGTTTGACGGTGTCGAGGTACACTCGGCAAACGGTTATTTGTTGGATACTTTTTTACAGTCAAAGACCAACCACCGCCGCGACCAATACGGCGGCAACATCGAGAACCGTGGCTAGGCACCGCCAAGTTCTTGGTCGTCTTGGTGCTCCGGCTGCGTTACCACCGGCCGGTGCTGCAAAGCCTACGGATGGCGCCGAATAGGGGATAGCAAAAGCGCTAGAATCATCCAGAGTAGCGTACTCGAAGAGTTTTGGGATGTGGAGCACCCAGGGCTGCTGGAAACGTCGCGTTTGTCATCGCCGACTGTGACGGGGGAGGGTAAATCTTGCCTGTACCAATCAGACAGCACATCGAGACGTCCGTAACGAACGAGTTGTCGACAGTTTTGAGGACCATCATCGCCGGGTATGGTACCCGAGGCCACTCCAGCGAGAAGCAGGCCTTCGGGAGTGTCTAGGGTAAAGGGCCCGCCCGAATCACCTTTGCATGAGCTGGGTGAGGCAGCGCTTCCGGCAATAAACCCAGTGTCGTCAAAGCAAATTTCGCCAACGCAGTCTGAGCTAGCGACTGGTAAAGAAGCTTGATGGGGTTTTCCGAAGCCAGTTGGCGCACCGTACCCAAGGGCGGTGCCCGTTGAGCCCTGCTGGAGGTAGCGCTCAAGCTGCTCTTGGGAGGCAATTCTCATCGACGGGATATCGGTAACAGGGGCGCTAAGTGTGACTAGTGCGAAGTCATTGTCGAATAGCAGCCCCTCATTGTTCCCCAGGCATGCTGCGAATTCGTCGGCAGCATCTAACGTATCCAGACTGACCACCCTAAAGAGATGTTCTGCGCATTCCAGGCCTCGGTCCAGAAACGACCAGTATCCGTTGAAAATTTCAACCTGGCTTATGCGGCGTTGCGTACCCAGACCTGGGGAGTACGCACGAAGTGTCACCTCGCCTTGCGGAAAGCGAATCGTGCGATCGACAGAGCGGTATTCTTGAACAATACGCGATGCAGTCGCTGTCATTCTACTCCTAGTTAAGGCGTCGATGTCATCGTCTACGTCTTGTTGACTCCGCCCGAAAGGAAACCAGGACGCAGGAGGAACATTTTCGATTTCGGCTCTGAGGGTATCGAACCCGCCGTTGAAAATATCTCTGACATTGTCAAAGACTTCTGTGGGGCTGGAGAAGCAATGCGCGGCCGTTAGAACCTCTGTCTCCGAAATCAATGTGCCAGAACAGCGACCGACCCCATCATCGTCCTCAATCTCGACGATAGCCAAACTTGGCCAGTCCGCCGGATCTATCGGATCTCCGGTATTTGTAAATTGGGCCTCGACACGCTGCCCATCTGATCCCTGGAGGCAGCCCGATACGAAGACTAACAAAAGCGATAGGCTACGACTGGTCACACCGACCCTAGTTGCATATCTCGCACCAACGTTTGAGCTCCTATAATCGGGGGGATAGCGGGAATACAGACTTGTCAGTATTCGAAGACCGAAAACGCGGGGCTGGGGGGCCGGGCCTGCCCCCAACACGAAGTTGCCCACCGCCAAAGAAAGGCTGGAAATAACGT
>CAYPIX010000237.1:0-1710 GCA_964410875.1 uncultured Kofleriaceae bacterium | reverse complement strand
CCATTTTTGGACATCGCCCATTTCGCGATCACCCACGGCCTGCCAGTCGTGATCTAGCGCAAACAGCGGAAATTTATTACGAAGAGAGCGGTACGGTCGTTGCAACTCTGGTTTGCATGAAGATTTTGACTCTTGCTTTGGTACTCGCGTTAACAACAGCGGCAGGTTGTGAAGCTGGTGCTGGGGACCCTGTCGGGGACAGCTATGGCGAGACCATCTTCGACAACGTACCTGAAGCTGACGCCGGCGATGGATACCAAGACGAACCCGGCACGCTGTCCCAAAGCTTAACGCTTCGGGACACCCAGTTTGGATTCCTTGGCGCGACAGGGACTGAAGTCAATGTGTCGGAGAATGGTGAGTGGTCCAAGTTTCAGATTATCGGAACGGTCAGAACAGAAATTCAGAGCGGGGTTCTTTCTGCACTTGAAATGGATTTACTAGCCGACTCTCTCAATCGTTTGTCTTTCCTCGAATTGAATGACCAGTTTGGTGAGGTTGACGCGATAGAAGGTGCCAACCCTCACTACGTATCCATGGCTTTTGGAAATACTCAAAAGACCCTTGTGCTTCGTCCCGGTGTGAGCATGTCTGCCTACTTTGCAGGGCTAGACAATGAGGATCCGATGTCGACTGTTGTTGGCGAAATGATGGTAGTCGAAGGCGTCTTGGCCTTAGCGGCAGCTCAATAGTCGCGATATCCCTTGCTAAGGGAAAAAAGTCGGCTATGGATTGGGAGTAAAACCCACACTGTGCGGTGGAAGGCCCCTCTAGGCAACGCATTTAAGCAAGTGCAATTAGGTGTTTACGAGCGTGGAGATGCCTTATTGAACCGGCCCACTAGTTGCAAAATTAGAGGGCGTGTGGACAGTAAGAAAAGCAATTTCCGGGATTTCTGCGGGAATTCTAACTGCGCTCGTTTCCGGGTGCATCGTTTCAGGCCCTTCAGACGAACAAATCCGAGCAGCCCTTCCTGGCGCCGAGACCGTCACTCTTTCTGAGAGTGGGAATTATGGGTTTGTTTCCGGCGCTCTTGGGCATGACATTAATTTTGTAACCACAGCATTTGCTCTCGAAGACTCGGAACTAGAAGAAGAGCAAATCGAATTTGACCAGCTGGGATTTGTTCACGAGCGGTTTTCGCAGGTTCGAAACGGTCTCCGAGTAATTGGTGGTGACCTAAGAGTATCGCTTGATAGCGACGGCGAAGTTCGAGCAGCGACGGGTGTAATTTTGGATTCCGAGTTGTTGGAGGATCCTTCGGTGGGCGAATCGGAGGCTGGTGACCTGGCTCTGGCTGCTACAGAAGGCGCAACAGAACTTATCGAGTCTGAATTAGTATATGTCGTTCCCTCTTCAGGCGGCGTGACGACTCTTGCTTGGCGCGTTGAAGTGACAGGAAGTTCGTTTGGGATTCCGGTACACGATGATGTTTTTATCGGTGCAGAACTGGGTGAGCTCGTGGATCGTCATCCTAGAATTTACACAGCAAGGAACCGTCGTACCTTTGACGCAAACAACACCCTTCAGGCAAACCTGGTATTGACTGAAGGAGCAGGGCCGTCTGGTATAGCCGATGTTGATGCCGCTCACGACGCTGCCGGAGGTACCTACGACTGTATGGCCGGGCTTTTTGGGCGCGACTCGTTTGATGGGGCCGGGGCTCAATTGATCAGCATTGCTCGAACCGGTGACCCGGAGCGAGGAGGC
>CAYPIX010000236.1:0-1789 GCA_964410875.1 uncultured Kofleriaceae bacterium | reverse complement strand
ATATATTGAGGGTCGAAGATCGTGAGAAACGTATTGGCGCTAGTTCCCGCCATCTGTTTCCTCGGAGTCCTGACGAATGCCCAGGCAGACTCCGCGCTAAGGATGCGAAACCCCAAGAACGGCGAGCAGGCGCGGATCTTCGTGGGCCATCTCGGCCAGATTGCCCCTATCGCGTGGCGCCGCGCGAACCGCTTCATGCGTTCGTGGCGTAAGAAAGCTCAGAGACCTATGCACCCTCGACTTCTCCGCACACTGCGACACATCCAAAAGCACTTCAGGGGCAAGCCTATTCAACTATCGTCGGGCTATCGAGTTGCCGACACCCCTGGACGCCCGTCGTCCTATCACTCCGTCGGGCGGGCTGCAGACATCTGGATCGACGGCGTCGGCAAACGGCGTCTATTCAACTTCTGCCGATCGCTACCCAACGTTGGCTGTGGTTTCTACCCGCGCTCTCGACACGTGCACGTGGATATCCGCGGTCAATCTTCTGTCTGGGTGGACCTAGCTGGGCCAGGCGAAACGCCGCGCTACGTCGATACCCCCAGGAGATGGTTGAGACGGAACCGAGCCGCACAGAACTAAACCAAGAGTTAAACAACATGCTAAACATCTATAAACACGTAACCTTGTGTTGCATTACATCGGTATTTCTTATTTTTTACCTTGTATTTGCAACAGCGCCGGTTCAGACTCTAGACTCCATGGTGGCAACACCCAAAGAGCGACTTCTCGGGCTCGTCGAGAAGCAGACGGTCGTCCGCCCCAAGGACGTGGAGGCTCTCGACATCCCCCGAACGTACCTTTACAGGCTTCGCGATGAAGGAATTCTTGAACAGGTTGGCCGTGGGGCCTTCGCGCTCGCAAACCGAGAGATCACGGAGAACAACGCCCTCGCGGTTGTTCAGACGTGCGTTCCTACCAGTGTCACCTGCCTGCTTTCGGCACTTCGTTTCCATGATCTCACCACCCAGGCTCCGTCTGAAACATGGATCGCCATCGACGTGCATGGATGGCGTCCGAGCTTCGACTACCCGCCGCTGCGAACAGTCTACATGAGCGGAAAGGCCCGAACCGAGGGCGTTGAGACTCACCAAATCGAGGGCATCGAAGTCCGCATTTTTTCTGCGGCGAAAACCGTGGCCGACTGCTTCAAATACCGACACAAAATCGGCATTGATATCGCTATCGAAGCGCTGCGCGACTACCACCGAACCAAAAACAGTATGGATGACGTCTGGCGGTATGCGCGAGTCTGCCGAGTCAAAAATGTGCTGCGCCCCTATCTGGAGTCTCTCGTTTGAAGGCAAAGAATATCGCTGCGTCGGTTCGGCAACGGCTACTCAACCTGTCGAAGACGCGGAACGAGAACTTTCAATTGACGTTGACGCGCTATGCAAACGATCGACTGATATACCGTCTCTCCCAGTCCCCCCACCGGGCGGCATTCGTCTTGAAAGGCGCGACCCTTTTCTCGGTCTGGGCAGACACCCCACACAGGGCTACTCGAGACGTCGATTTTCTTACCTACGGCACGCCCGACCCTGGGAGACTCACAAAAGTCTTCAGGGAAGTCGTCGCGGCGCGTCTCGACGACGATGATGGTCTCGACTTCCTGGCAGACTCCGTACGCGCGGCCCCCATCCGCGAGAACAACATCTATCAAGGCGTCCGGGTCCAGATAACCGCCAAACTCGGCGCAGCCGTGATCGCACTACAAATCGACGTGGGATTTGGCGACGCGATACATCCAAGTCCAGAACCCGTGACTCTGCCTCCTCTCTTGGAC
>CAYPIX010000235.1:0-1798 GCA_964410875.1 uncultured Kofleriaceae bacterium | reverse complement strand
ATTAGAAAACTTGCCGGGTCCTGTAGGCGGATTTCTATTTGTCTAGGCCAACTAGTGACGTACTCATGTGGTCCCCATCCGGAAAGGACACGATGCGTATACATGGTCGGAATCTTCTAGCTTTTTCAGTCGCCGCTTTCGCAGCCGTGACCATTCCGCCAACGCTAGCCCTGGCTAACCAGTGGACGAGCGAATCTGAGGTCGTGGCAGCTGCAGAGCAGCTTTCCTTGACTGTAGGCGCCTTGAAAACCAACAGCGACGATGGGGCTGTTGCCCAGGATGCTACGAACTTGGTAAAGGCGGCCAACGCGCTGTCCCAATCCGTTCAGAACAACGAAGGCTTCTTCAAAGCATCAAACCTTTTTGTGGCAGTTCGAAAGCCAGCTCTGGCCCTCGATTCAAAAGCCAAACAGACATCCAGCTCCGGAACGACAACGACTTCGTCGTCAATCTCATCTGCTCTGTTGTCGGAAGCCGGTCGAGATTTTATGGCTCTTAACTACCATATGTTCGCGCGAGCCATTGAGAAGTCGGCGAACCTGGTAAGTGTCCGTGCAGCCCAACTGGGCGCCGCCTTCGCAGAAATCAACGCGAACGAGCAGGAGACTTGGGCCGTCTCTCTCTCCAATGGTGCGTCCCTTTTAAACAAAACCGTCGCGGACAACGCACCTTTCTCGCTGAGCTGGAACGAGGCAGTCGAAACCCAACAAATTTATTGCAGCTTAGAAGCTGCCCTGGCCGAACCGGGGGCCCCAAAGGCCGGTCTCGAGTTAAAGGCGCTGCGGGTAGCAATGTCGGACCTGAGAAAACGGGCTTTCGCAGCCAATCCAACCGGTCTGCAGCCTACCTGGGCTCCCTCCTGTTCCCCGTAGACGGAATCCAGCTTTGCTGGTACCAACCACGAATGCGAACTTTCCTCGTTTTCGTCTCTGCTTTTGCTCTCGCCTCTTGTGGTTCAAAGCCTGTCTCCTCAACAGCTAAACCGGCTTCTTCAGAAGTAAGCGGAGGGCAAGGTTCCGAGGACTATCAAGGCGGTGGCATGTGGCTGCCCAGACAACTCCCAGCTCAAGCCAAGACGCTCAACAACCTGGGCCTTGAGGTACCCGCGGAAGACTTTGCTAACCCGAAGGCTGCGCCATTAGCCGCAGCGGTCTCTCTAGGCGGATGCTCGGCCTCATTCGTTTCGCCCGACGGCCTTATCGTTACCAACCACCACTGCGTGACAGGGATCCTCCAATACAACTCAACTCCGAAGGCAAACTACGTTAGCGACGGATATTCTGCCAAGGACAGTGCGTCCGAACTATGGGCAGGCCCCACTCAGAAAGCCTACGTCGTCCAACGTATCACCGACGTCACTAACAAGATGCGCTCTGGTTTGGACGCCATCAAAGATCCAGAGGCAAGATACCTAGCGGCTGAAAAGCGCGAGAAGGAAATTGTGGCTTCCTGTGAAAAAGGCAAGCCCGACATTCGCTGCAGCGTTGCAAGTTTTTTTGGCGGCGCGGAGTTTCACCTGGTTGAGCGACTGCAGATACGTGACGTGCGCTTAGTATTTGCACCACCGGAAGGTGTTGGCAACTACGGCGGCGACATCGACAATTGGATGTGGCCTAGACACACCGGGGACTTTTCCTTCTTACGAGCCTACGTTGGGCCAAACGGAAAGCCAGCCGACTACTCAAAGAAGAACATCCCTTTCAAACCACCGCATCACCTCGCCGTTTCCACCGAAGGCGTCTCGAAGGACAGCCTCGTGTTTGTGATGGGCTACCCTGGTCGTACGTCTCGCTTAGCC
>CAYPIX010000234.1:0-1851 GCA_964410875.1 uncultured Kofleriaceae bacterium | reverse complement strand
GGTGTGGCCAACCTCGAGTGCACCACCGCCCTCATAAGTTGAAAGTCCAAACGCGAAGACGTAAAGATGGTCGTACGCTCCGGCAACACAGGGAGGCGTTCCGTCCTCGTCTTGGCACTCAACATCTGAGACCGTATACCCCTCTGGGTACACACCAGTTACAACCAGCCGACCCCGGGCGCCGTAACGGGACTCTGTGACGCGAACCTGCTTGGTTTCAAGAGGGGAGCGAGACAGGGCGTTAAAGGATTCCTCTGCCGAGGGCGTCGAAATTTCTGCCAGAAAAGGATTTCTAAACCACATTGCATCCGATGTGCCGGTTGCCAATGTCGCCTGCTCGTTCTCGGCGTCATCAACCCACAAAACAGTGGGCCCATAAACAGTGGGAAGACCAACTTGAACATTCTCTGCAATGCCGTTTTTCACTTCTACTTCGGCAAGCGGTCTCCCACGGTCACCTGGCACGCCAATGCTTCCAAGGTAGTGAACTCGGATTTGAATCTTCCCAGAAAAGCTTGGATCAAACTCGCCGTCCATCCCAATCGCCCGAACACCAATTTCGGCCTCAGTTGGAAGAACGGCCAGACGACTCTCTTTCGAGCCGACAAAGACCGACTCTGCCAGGGAGACCTCGAAGGAGTTTGTTCCTGTAAGAGGCGGCAGAGTTTCCACGCATCCCGACAGCCAGCTGATGGCGGCCACCATAGCCAGCTCAACGCGCGGTGATCGCTTATTCGAATACCGGTCGGATACGCCCATCGTGAGCCTCCACCTTTCCGTCGAGACAGGAAATATTGCCCCAGTTGTTTATGATCGTGTCTTGGGAAATGTCGGTAAAGTCGACCGTGTTCTCACCGCAAGGCGCTTGCCGACGAAGGTAATCCACCAGCGCATCCCTGAGAGAGACCCCTGTATTCTGCTGAGAAGTGTTCTGCTCGAGGACTCGAAACCCCGAGCCACCGTTGGCGATGTAATCATTGACCGCGACTTTGTATAGACCGGAGGGGATAACCGGTGCGCAGATGGATTCGTCAACAGGCCCATTTGGATTCGCGCCCCGACATTGGTCACCAATAAAAATATTCTTGGCACATGCGCGCTCACCGTTCGGGCACTCGCCGTCACAGACCATGTCAAAGAAAATACCAGCGACTTGCGCTTGAGTCCGGCAACCGCGGCTGGCGGAACGGCGAGAAACAAAATCAAGCAACCCTTGTACCTCGACGCCAGACAGGTACATGACGGTGATGGTGTTCTCGAACGGGAAGGTATTAAACGTTTGCTCAATCGTAAGCGGGCCCGGTTCGAAATCAGCCCGAATCCCAAGAGAGTTCGTCAGCGAGAACTCTGCTTCTACCCCTGAGCGGGTTTGCATGGAGCGAGCAACCAGGTTGCCGAGTTGAGAGTCCCCACCCGTCGAATCATTCCGAGTAATTTTTCCGTTTCCCGGTGTGTTCACGTAGGAAAACACGCCTTGCAAATCGATCTCCCGGTTCAGGGCGATGGAGTAAGGCTGTAGCAGCTCGGTTACCTGCGGGTCTTCCTTCACGCGAGAGTCTACAGGAATGACCTTGCTGGAAATCGCTTTTATCTTGCTGCGTTTTGCCGGGTTACTGTTGTCTTCGCCCACCCGCACTACGACGTCGTGGCGAAGTACGTACTTAGCAAAAGCACCAGGATGCGTAAGGTAGGTATTGTTTCCGTGAAAATCAGTGTGAATGACTTCTGGCGGGCTGAGAACAACATGCAAATGCCCGCCTAGAATAATGTCAACGCCTTCTGCGGGAAGCTGCCGGTTGCGATCCGGAACCTCATGAGCGCCAAGGCCCTCGTCTTCATCCAGTCCTAGAT
>CAYPIX010000233.1:0-1894 GCA_964410875.1 uncultured Kofleriaceae bacterium | reverse complement strand
CTTTCGGTAAGTCCGCTGCAATCTCCCATTTACTCGCATTTTTTCCGTCACGAAATGCGCGGCGACCTCCGCTCGGTCGAGATAAGTCTTCCCCTTTGGTCCCAGTGCAAAAGCAGCCTTGGAAAGAGCCGAAATAGTTAGCCCATTCCATGCGGCGAGAATTTTATCATCCAGAAGAGGCGAAGGTCTTGAGCTTCGCTCTTCGTACATTTTCGCTCGAGAGCGGATAAAAACAGCTTTTGCATCTGAAACCTTGAGCTCGGCCGCAACATCCCCGATAGGTCTCGGCGTGTTGGGGATGCTCCGCCCTTCAAAGTTTCCACGTTCGGTAATATCAAAGTACGCGTTAATGAAAGCTGCGTCAGTTTCCCCGAGTAGCTTCTTCACTTCTCCAGGGGTCCAAGTAAAAAAGTACCCCTCATCACGGTGACCAGCCGGCGTAATGCTATCAGCGTCAGTTGCCGAATAGAACCCACCTTCAGGGGACGACATTTCGCGCATTATATAGCCCAGTGTTTCTTCTGCCGTGGTTAAAAAGTCTTCACGACCTGTAGCTACAGACGAATCCAAATAATCCATCGCGAGAAGCGCGTTATCGTACAACATCTTTTCAAAGTGCGGGACCAACCAGCGGGGATCCGTTGAATAGCGATGAAAACCGCCACCTACATGATCGTGAATCCCTCCCTGAGCCATTTTCTCCAGCGTAAGTGCCACCATGTCCAGTGCTGCCTTCTCTTTCGTGGTCGCTTGGAAACGAAGCAACCACCGGTTTGGAAAGTTACTTGGGAACTTGCTACGACGTGACCTAGCTCCCCCGTATTGACTGTCAAACCTGCTTTGAAAGTGCTCGAAAGTCTTTTTGAACACATCTTTGCCAGGAAGATCCGGAGAGGCCATATAGGATGTGTTGACGTCAATGCGGTTGGCAAGCATCCTCGCCTTCTCAGCTACTTTGCCCGGGTCCGTTTCGAACAACAATTTTTGTTGTTCCAGTACGCTTATAAAGCTAGGACGTCCACCACCGCGACCGGACGGAGGAAAATACGTTCCCCCGAAGAACGGCTCGCCATCTGGGGTTAGCCACACATTTAGGGGCCACCCTCCTCCGATACCAAGAGCGTGCACTGCGGCCATGTAGATGGCGTCGACGTCGGGCCTTTCTTCTCGATCAACCTTGATAGCAATGTAGTTCTCGTTCAAGTACTTCGCAGTTTCTTCATCTTCAAACGACTCGCGCTCCATCACATGGCACCAATGACAGGTTGAATAGCCAATACTTATCAGAACAGGACGTCCCAGTTTTTTTGCCATCTCAAAGGCCTCGTCCCCCCAGGGAAACCAATCAACCGGGTTGTGCGCATGTTGTAACAAATAAGGACTGGTTTCTAGCAAGAGCCGGTTCGAGTACTTGGGCCGTCCCGCCTCGTCTTTGTGATGAGTCCTAGGTTCGTATTCTTCGCCTTTTTCCGTCAGAGCCTTGCTTAATTGCGCGGCCAGTGCCGCTTCACGCATCATCCCACCAGGCAACGGATTCCGCACCGGCGGTTTGGCCTCTTTACACTGGGACATTGAGAGAGCGACAAAAGCAAGAAGTGGTAGTGGAACTCTCATCTACCGCGCCATGTCACCTGTTTCATCGTATTGCGTAATCATTCTTTTTTCTGCACCTGCGACCATAGATAGAGAGTATGGCCTAACCACTAGCCTTACGACACTTCGCGAGGAAGCAAATAGGCTTAACTTTCTAAATAAGAGCGGAGTGATTCTTTGGCACTTGACTGGATTTTCGCGCGCAGAAGTGGAGTCCAGCCTAGGAAGCGCCCCGGTGTTCCAAGAGCCTGAGCAGACCAACGCCAGAAACTAAACTCATCAACATGCCGAACAATTAACC
>CAYPIX010000232.1:0-1935 GCA_964410875.1 uncultured Kofleriaceae bacterium | reverse complement strand
GGTAGGAGACGTGTGGAATGGCGTTCCGTTTGCGGTACTCGAGCGGGTCCACGGAAAGTCTCTGGCAGAAGCCATGCCGACGCTGTCGTTTGAATCGGTTCTTCAAGTCATTGGCGAAGTTGCCATGGCCCTCGACACTGTACATGAGCTTGGTGTCGTTCATAGAGACGTCAAGCCAAGCAATATCCTCCTTCGCAGCGAGCCACCAGAGCGTGTCGGGAGCGCCGTCCTGATCGACTTCGGAGTCGCGCGTTGGGGAGACGTCGCCCTCACCGTGCACGGTACCGTAGGAACCCACGGCCGATTGACGCCGGAGTCATTGCGTTCCGAGCCAACTGGGCCATTTTCCGATCAGTGGGCACTGGCGGCCATTGCCTACGAGGCGTTAACTGGACGGCTTCCAGGGCAGGCCAACCAGGCAAACCGCGATACGAGCGAAATCTCGTGGTGCGTGGAGCGGGGCGAAATCGAGCCGGTAGAATCGCTGTGCCCAGCTGCTGAGAAGCGACAGGCCGCCGCGATCATGCGTGCCCTCTCGACCAACCCCCTCGATCGCTTCTCGACGTGCGGAGACTTCGTGACGGCGCTCTCGGGGTTGAAACCTCTCGCCAAGTCGATTTCTCGCAGACCCAAGGAACGTCGATCGGGATTTCGTCTCTCCGCGCTCGGGCTCGCCGTCCTCGGTGCTTCCGTGCTTCTCTCTTGGAGCTTTGCCGGATCGACGGCGACAGAGCCTCAAGTCGTGGTTGAAGATCTCGCAAACATAGCCTCTAGCTACAACCTGCCCACTCCACCTATGGACCTAAGGAAAATCCAGGTGGCTGCCAAAGAAGGAACGCGATCCCACGACGATGTAGAAGTCGACATTAACGGGAAAACGCATTTTCTACCGACAGCTGTCACCTACCAGCCGAGAGACGTGTTTGTGGTTCGAGTTACGGACCCTCGCTTCCAGCGAACGGAGCGCACTTTCGTCGTAACGGATTCCATGGAAAAGGCCTCTGTCGAGCTATCGGCCAAGCGCAACCAACGTCGGGCCGCCGTCGCAAAACCTCAATCCCCTCGGCGAAGCAAGCCTACCAGGCAGCGCAAGCTCATTTACAAGCCGGGTGAAGAAGATCTCGGTGGGCGGTTCTATAGAACGGACGACAGCGGGCCCGTTCATCAGTGACGCGCGAGCTCGTCGGGAACGCGGGCCTACGGTATGACCGCTAGCAGGGAGGTTGGCTCATCACCTGGGCATCGGTGCGCTTCGACGGTGATGTGTGGAGGGAACTGGCAACCGCCCTCTACGCCGCCGGGGGCTGATCGGTGCCGTCAGGGCGAGTGCGCCCGGACTTCGGGCCGAAGAGGACCGAGAGGACGGGGAGTACGACGAGCGTGAGGACTGTGGAGGTAATTATCCCCCCGATGACGACCGTTGCCAACGGGCGCTGCACTTCACTACCAACCCCGGTGGAAGCGGCCATGGGAAGAAATCCCGCGGCGTCGGTGACGGCGGTTGCCAGTACGGGGCGAAGGCGCGTCTTTGCTGCGGCAATGACAGACTCATCGCCAAGCATGCCCTGGCCCATACACTCTCGCACTGCCTCGATGAGAATCTGTCCGTTCAAGACCGCGATTCCCGCAAGCGCGATAAAACCCACCGCTGCACTTACGCTGAACGGTATGTCGCGGAGCCATAGAGCGAAGATGGCGCCCACGGCAGCGAACGGAATCCCGGTGTAGATGATCGCGACGTCTCGCACGTTCTTCATGCTGAAGTAAAGAAGCACAAAGACCAGAAGCAGCACGGCGGGGACGACGACGGCGAGCCGAATCTGCGCCCGTTTGAGGTTCTCGAACTGTCCGCCCCACTCGATGATGTATCCGGCGGGGAGGTCGATCTCACTGGCGATCTTCTCCCTTGCTTCGGCAACAAACGACGACGGATCC
>CAYPIX010000231.1:0-1962 GCA_964410875.1 uncultured Kofleriaceae bacterium | reverse complement strand
GCACCCAACAAAGGACAACAAAGCGGCAGGAGTCGTACGTTTCCAAAAAGCCGGTCACGCTTTGAAGGTAACTGCAGAAATGACAGGACTTCCTAAGGGGAAACACGCCTATCACATTCACCTTCTGGGAGACTGTAGCGGCGACGACGGCAAGACTGCCGGCACCCATTTCAATCTAGCCGGAAGCTCTAAGAAACCGCCCGCCGACATCAAACGCATAACTGGCAACCTTGGCCATTTAGTTGCAGAAAAGAATGGTGACGCAAATAGCGAGACACTTTTGGAAAATGCGTCGTTAGGTGGACCATTCTCTATTCTGGGACGAGCTGTGATCGTTCACGAAAAGCCAAACGACCCTAAGAGCCCACCCATTGGCGCTGCTGGTGGCCGAGTAGCTTGCGGCGTCATCGGGATCACAGAGTAAAGAGCCTCCATGAAAAAACGACTATTTCCACTTCTCATTTTGCTTGCGGCAACTGCTTGTAGCCCGTCTATTAATCCCGCACTTCGTGCCGATGTAGACGCCCGCGCTGCCGCTCTTTCAATAAAAGAAATTGCCTACCCAGCTCCCACAACCGACGTTGTCATAGATCCAGTTGCAGGATCGTGGTCCACGATGAAAGTGACCGACAAGAACGGGCACATCTCGTTTGTTACTTACAAACTCCTTGAGAGAAATGGGCAAACGTTAACCATGGAAACTTCAAACGACAGCTACTACGACAGCTCGGTGCATCAAATTACTGTGGTCTACAGTTCTGATTGGATGCCGCAGGAGTTCTTGGCATACCGAACCCAGGACAAAGACGGAAAAGTCACCGACATGGAGGGACCCACTCTTTCGCTGATGAACAGCATCATGCGGAGTTGGCTCCCATCGATTATCGTACGCGTCGAGGGGCTTCCCCGCGAGGACGCCATAGTTGCAGCTGGCACTTTTCAACAGTGCGGCAAGACCCGCTACGATGCCCAGATTGGTTTTATCAAGACCAGTTCTGAGGTTTGGCTCCACCCAACGGTACCGTTCGGAAGCGTGAAATCCGTGGGCGACAACGGCACCCTCACGGAACTTGTCGACTTCGGCACCAGCGGCGCAACGGCCGCGTTTTAGCCCGACCCTGCAACGCGTTGAGCCCCCGTGCATGGGGGTCCGCACTCCTTTTTGCTACCTCGCCCCCCCGGAATAGGACAAGGGGCCGCAACGTCTACCGCACCTAGACTTGCAGTAATTACAACAGCTTGCCTCTCCGAGGAGACATTTGCCTACACGGCGCGGGGTTTGCAATTCATACGGGGGATGGGTGCTTTACGAATTCTTACACTTCTTCCTCTACTAATCACGGTTGGCTGCGTCGGCGCAGTTCCAGAACAAGGCGTTGGCGGCGTTAACAACGGCGGAGGCCTTGGAAACGGCGGCGGAGATGGCCTTGGAAACGGCGGCGGAAACGGCGGCGGAGATGGCATTGGGAACGGCGGCGGGCAGCAAACCAATATCCAGGCTTCCAATCAAGCTTTCACCGATAATGTGGTTCCGCTCATGGCAGGGAAAAACTGCGTTGGGTGCCACCCAGCTTTTGCATCTCATGATGGAACAGTAAACAGCCAGTACATGGGAACATCTTCGCAGAACAGTCGCTTTGTAAATGTTACCGACCCACATGCGGGAGCGAACCCTGGCTGGAGCGAAGCAGAGCGAGCGACCGTCCGTGCTTGGGCTGTCATCTACTTTAACGAATAGGTCATAACAAAGTAACGAGCTACCGAGCCTTTCCACTCCACACCCACGGGTTCGGTAGCCCGTAAAGTCCCCCCGCAAACTACTCCGTAGTTTTGCGGGGTTTTCTTTTGCCTTGAGTTTTTCCTATACAAAAACGTAGTCGTGCGGGCGCATCTTACGAGTTCGGATTTTAAATTCTGCCGAGAAACTGGGCCAGAGCGTTGTCACCTTCCCGTCGCTCGTTT
>CAYPIX010000230.1:0-1979 GCA_964410875.1 uncultured Kofleriaceae bacterium | reverse complement strand
ATCCTCACCGTCTCCTTTTCAACCTCTACGTAGATCCCGTTGAGGTGAAAACGGGTTTCATCGTTGCAAACTGAGAACAAGGTCTTATCAAGCATGGACGTGAAGCTCTTGCTATCGATATCGGCAAATTCGACCTCCCTATGATCTGGGATCTTTGGAAAATCGCGGTCTGGCATTCCAACTAAACGGTACTTCACCTGCCCCGCTCGAATTTCTGCCCAATTATTATCGCCTCGCTTGAAGGAGACTTTATCTCCAGGAAGATTTGCAACGATATCGTGCAAGGCTTTAGCTCCAACGGTGAGCCCGCCTTCAGCCTTGTTCACCGATTCTACTTCTGCGGAGAGTGAGACGTTCAAGTCTGTTGCCCCTAAGAGGACCTTGTCCTTGCCAATCGTTCTAAGCAGTACGTTGGCAAGCATAGGCATCGTACTTTTCCTATCAGCGATGTTCTGTGCCAAACGGAGGCCAATAAGAAAGTTTGTTTTTGATATTTCAAATTCCATGTTTTTTGCTTCTGCGCCGTCTTTGTACCTGTTCTTTTATTGAATGGGGGAACGGTTTCATAACGGGTGGGGTCTCTACATAGAAGATAGAGAAAATTTTATAAATATAGGAGAAGAAGTAGGACGATAGTGTATGTGGATAAACTCCCGAATAGCTCTTTGGTTTCAGATGGTTGATCAGTGTTTTCTAGGATCGTTTAGGTGAGGCTAAATCTTGGTCAGATCTGGGTAACTAAAAAGCGTTTGATCCTGTCAACAAAATAGGCAGACCGGATCACGGGCGATCACAGGGCTGTTCACAGAGTTACGAACAGGGGAGAACAGCCAGGGGACGGGGAAGCATAGAGAAGGCCCCTGACATCGGAGGTTTCCTTTTATACAAAACTACGCCGAAGGTCGGAGCCTGGGCGTGATTTTGCAAAAAGATTCAAAGCTTCGGTGGGCTAAGAACTACCTTGAATTTCTAACGCAGAAGAGTGCTTTCAATTGCGCGAATTTCGCCGCGCAAACCCGGCTCGGTTTTGAGACGTAGCGCAATCTTCTCGACGGCTGAGAGCACTGTGGTGTGGTGTTTTCCGCCAAAAGAACGCCCTAGGTCTGGGTAGCTCTCGTTGGTGTGACTACGCGCCAGATACATTGCGACTGCTCGTGGGCCTGCAATGGACTTGTGTCTACGAGGGCTTTTTAGGTCGGAAATTTTTACGCCATAGTACGAGGCGACAGCTTTTAAGACGCCGTCAACATTGACATGATCCGTGGGTCGGGCCAGAGAGTTTTCGAGAGTGCTCTGCGCAAAATCCATATCAATTTCACGCTCTGAAAGAGAGGCAAACGCAGCAAGACGAATCAGTGCTCCTTCGAGTTCTCTCACGTTCGACTTAATTGCGGTTGCGATGTAGAGGGCTACGTCGGCTGGGAGGGAAATGCTTTCTGCTGCAGCCTTTTTTCTCAAAATTGCGACTCGGACCTCGAGCTCTGGTGGATCGATGTCGGCCAAAAGTCCCCATGCAAAACGGGTACGGAGCCGGTCGGCTATATCCGAAATTTCGTGGGGTTTCCTATCGGCTGTGAGCACGATTTGACGGTGGCTTTGATGTAAAGCATTGAAAGTGTGGAAAAACTCATCTTGGGTACCATCCTTTCCTGCGAGGAACTGGACGTCGTCTACTAGAAGTACGTCACACGATTCGCGGTACCTGGTTCGGAAGGCAGGCATCTGGTTTGTTCGAATGGCCTGAACATATTCGTTCATGAATTGCTCCCCAGAAAGGTAAAGCAGTTTGGAGCCGGGACGAGTTTGAAGAATGTGGTGGCCAATAGCGTGTAGAAGGTGAGTCTTTCCCAGTCCAACACCACCGCAGACAAAGACTGGGTTGTATTTAGGTGGGTACGTGCTTGCTGCGGCTTGGGCGGCTGCGAAAGCAAGTTGGTTGGAGGGCCCGGAAACAAACGCTTCGAAGTTGTACCTTGGAT
>CAYPIX010000229.1:0-1997 GCA_964410875.1 uncultured Kofleriaceae bacterium | reverse complement strand
GTAGCGTAGATGTGTCCGCGCGAGTTCACCCCAACGTCGTTATCCGCAACACAACAGCGATTCGTGTTCCGTTAGGACAAACCCGAGACGAGATACGCTGGGGCAGCGACATATCAAGTGCGATAAGTCTGGGCGGTTCTTTAACCGAAACTGTGGCACTGGTTGGTGGCGCAGGGTTTCGGATGCACCTTCCCGACGAGACGCGAATGGTAGAAGGACCGGGAACTCACGTGCGTACTGGTGGCCGCCAAGATGTAGCAATCGAATTCGGACTTTCGGTAAACATAACCCAAGCTCTCTCGTGCGCTGCCCAGGGTCGTTATCCAATTTGGCAAAACGTTTCCGGTGTTCAGCTTGTGGATAGTTTTGGCCTGGAAACCAACTGCCGATTCAACGTTCAGTAACGTTTGGAAACAAACGGATGCCTAGAACGCGCCGACAACAGCCATCCCGGCCTGCTCATCATCTAAAACCGGAACCAGCGAGAGACGTGGTACAGCCGGTTCAGGCGCTCGCTCTTCTACCGATGGGTTGTCGAAATAGTAGAGGGCCGCACCGCCTGCGGCAAGCCCAACTCCAACACCGAGCAGAACCTTGGCCAAGTTCACTCGTTCGTCTCGTTTTTGCACGTGGCCAGATAGTTCATCGAGCTCAGCTAAGCTCAGCGTTCCGCTTTGGCGCCTCGACTCGATAGCTACCGCTTTGGAATTCGACTTACTGGCCAAAAAGGCTGCGGCACCACTGCCGAGCAGCACGGCGCCGGCGCTCCCCAACACGGCGTAACTCGCAACTCGCTGCGCGGTTATCGGTTGTTCTGCCTGTAGATCGATAATGTCACCGCGATTGAGGCTCACATCGCGGTACCATGCTTTCCGTCCCCTTTTTGTGGTCGAAAGCTGGTGAGGTCCGGCGGGCAACTCTAAGGGCTTTGCCAAAGGTAAGGTTCCAACCAGTCGGCCGTCTAGGCGAAGTTTGGCTCCCTTTCTTCCGGTCAATCGAACCTCTGCGGGTTTCGCTTTCAGTTCGACTTCGACCGCTCGGAACTGTCCCTCGACAACTACGTAGGTCTTATCGACGGGGTAGTACCCCTTGGCTGTCACAACGACTCTATGTTTTCCAGGCTGCACAAAGGAAACCACCGGGACTGTCGTTTCTTTGCCACCGTCGAGGGAAACCACCGCGCCGTCTACCTGCGACGAAATCATCATCCGGGTCGCGCTGGATTTGGCAATGCCTCCAATCGTTGCCCCCGACGCTTCCAACCGAAGTAAAATGGGCTCTAACTCTGAAAGACCCGTGGTCGCATCAATGGAGCGCCCCCCTTGGGGAACGGCTCGAAGGTAACTACGGTACAGATCTACAGCACGTTTCAAGGATTCTGGCTTTTTGCCTTTAAAATACTCGAGCCTGTGAGCTTGAGCCGCGGAGAACCCGATGGCAGGTTTGGGAAAGAGTTCATAGGCTTTTTCGAATGCTTCTGCTGCCACTCCGTACTGACCTTTTTGGTACGCCGTTTCTCCTGCACGAAAGAAACGTTCCGCATCCTTCTTGGTACTTTGTGAGCGAGCGGTTCCAGGGACAAGAATTAGCACCAGTGCGATCAGGGCTAGTTTTTGCTTCCTCTCTTTCATTCTTCGATCTCCAGTTCGCCACCCAGTGGGGGGTTGGTTGTACCGAGGTAGACCCAAAGCTCTCCGTCGCTTACGACCACAACATCGGTCAACGAATCCCCGTTTAAGTCACCCGCATCAAATGGATGTTCGCCTTCCCTCAATTCAAATATTTCCTTGGCATCACCAAAGGAACCGGCGAGCGGGTCGTACAACGACGAAAACAGCACGTCGCGATTCGCGTCAGCTCGTGCGATGTAAAGAAGATCTAAATGGCTATCCGAATTCAAAGAAGTTGCCTTGAATCCACCTAACCTCTCCCCTACTGGCAAACGCAACACCGTCGTGACCTCACCAACCTCCAACCCTTCGCCTCGATCCCAAACC
>CAYPIX010000228.1:0-2013 GCA_964410875.1 uncultured Kofleriaceae bacterium | reverse complement strand
TAACGATTCTGCGAGCAGTGCGATCAGGGCGCAATGTGAGCTTGCTGATAAAACGTGCACGCGTTGCCATCCAATCCAACGAGTACTTCAGGCTCGCGTATCGACACCAGCTCACTGGGAACGTTATGTCTCGCGTATGCGTCTGATGCCTGGGGCCGCGATTTCGTCGGCCAAAGCAAAGGAAATTGCCTCGTGTTTAGTGTTTCGCTCCTTCGGTCAAGAGGGTTTGACTTCCTTGGGCGCTAAGGGAGATGGCTAGGTGAAAAATAGATACATATTATTGTTTGTGCCAGTTCTTCTAGGAGGGCTGTTCGTTACGGCGAAAGCAGATGATTCTCAGTACAACTTTGCGGGGTCAGTTCAGCTTGATTACCTTGCAATCCCGACACAGACTCGGGGGCAAGACGCTACCCTTCTCGACGGAGCAACAACAGAACTCTCCCTCAAGTTCGCGTTTGACTTTGACGACCACGTGTCGGCGAACGTGAAAGTCTGCTACGCCTGTCATGGGTTCGAGATCGGCATGGCCTTTTTCGACATGAGGGTTTCAGACGAACTCAATTTTCGCGTTGGTCGATTCACGCCCGCGTTCGGTAACTTCCCTCTTCGGCACGACCCAGCTAATCACCGGACCAGTGACAAGCCGCTTCCCTACGATATGGGGCGCATGCTTAGGCTCAGAGAGTGGAATATGAGTGTTTTGCCAGCGCCCTGGGTAGATAATGGCGTCGAGGTTAACGGGACGCGTTTCTTTGGAGATTCACGCTTAGATTACGCGGCCTATGCGATAGGGGGGCCTAAAGGGGCAAACGATGCCTTTGACTTCGACTATATAGAATCGCGTTCCCCTGGACGTTATTACGTCGATAATAACTCAGAGCCCACGGTCGGTGCCCGGTTGGCTTTCACTACTAACCTTGAAAACGTGACCGCGAGTGTCGGTGGGTCGGGAATGGCTGGTCGTTACGATCCTGACCGCGACTTGTCTTTTTGGCTTGTGGGTGTGGATGTTACCGTTCAAGTTGCGCGCATGTTCTTCCGCGGAGAGTACCTTCTACGACGGACCGAATTTGAGGTAGGTTCAAATCCAGAAGCACGGCTAAAGTTTGGGCCTGGAGAAGACGGGGAATACGATAATTTCTTTTTAAAAGACGGCTTTTATTTGGAGGCTGAAGCTCCTTTGGGTCGCCTTGAGCTAGTTGGCCGCTGGGACGGTATGCGGCGGATCGGAAACGTGTCTGCGAATAGTCCTCTCCGCAGAAGGAGTGCGATTTTCCGTTACACCCTAGCGGCAGCCTATCGGCTTATGTCGGGTGTTCGTATCAAGGCGAGTGCAGAGTATTACGACTTCAGTGACTTCGAAGACGATCTTGCCTTCCACTTCGGTGTTACGAGCGCATTTTAGCCCCTTCCCTCTCAACGCTGGATCACAGGCTACAGCTGTCCAGAATTTTGATTTTCGAAGGGTTCCTGCAGGATAAGCAGTGTAAAACCGGTCCAAGGATGATGGAACGAAAATTGCTGTTTATAGATAAGCGCTATGCCTCGTTTCTTGCTCATCTTCGCTACCTTGTTGGCGTTAAACGCCGGGCAGATTGCGTCCGCTAATCGTATCGCAAGGCCTTCTAAATCTGCCAAGGCGTGGGTCGGGAAAAAAAGGGCGGCGATTTGGCACTCCTTTGGCGTTCAGACCGGGCGCCAGGTCATAGGGAAAAACCGCTTAGGGCGGCTTCTGCCAACGACCATTCGTTCCACGCGGATTGGAAGAAAGCTGCTGGAAAGTGGCGTTGTGGTTCTCAGCGGGAAGCGCGGGGCAAACCTCTATAAAGCACTGGCGAAGGTTTTTGGAGGAAGAGGTTCGGAATTTGTAATTTATGAACATACGACCCTTTTTCTTGAGGCTTTCAAGAAAGCCGAGACGGTAGAAGAAAAGAAATTTTTTAAAGAGGTTTTGTTTTCTATCGGTAACAAAATAGAAAGCAAACCTTTGGTGGTATTCGCCAGTGACCCCAC
>CAYPIX010000227.1:0-2025 GCA_964410875.1 uncultured Kofleriaceae bacterium | reverse complement strand
GCCCCCACGACTCCAACAGTGCTTATAGGACTCATGATGCCGACTCCACGAGGAGAGCGATGCCTTCGCCTCCGCCTATGCAGAGGGAGACGCCTCCGGTCTTTGCCTTCTGTTGCTTCATCGCGTATAGGAGCGTTACGAGCAGGCGAGTGCCCGATGCACCAATAGGATGGCCAATTGCTACCGCGCCACCGTTTACGTTCACCTTTCCAGGATCTAGAGACAGTAGTTGGTTGTTGGCAATCGATACGACCGCGAAAGCTTCGTTGATTTCCCAGATGTCAACGTCGGTAGGACTCCAGCCCGCTTTCTTGCAGGCCGCTTGAATGGAAGATGCGGGTGCGGTTGTGAACCACTCTGGGGCGTGGGCGTGCTGTCCGGTGGCAACGATTTTTGCGAGTGGTTTTATGCCCGCGGCGGCGGCTTTCTCGGCAGACATTAGAACAACGGCCGCTGCTCCGTCATTTAATGACGAGGCGTTGCCAGCGGTCACCGTCCCGTCTTTTTGGAAAGCCGTTCGCAGGGAAGGAAGCTTGGCAATATTGCCACGACCAGGTTCTTCGTCAGAGTCTACAACGACGTCGCCTTTTCGGGTCTTTACTGTGACTGGGGCAATCTCGTCTTTGAAAAGACCCTTTTCCTGAGCTGCAATAGCTCTCTTGTAGCTCTCAGCTGCGAAGTCGTCCTGGTCTTCTCGAGAGATTTTATGTTCTTTGGCACAGAGCTCAGCGCAGTTACCCATGTGTTGATCGTTGTAAGGATCCCATAGCCCATCATGAACCATTGAATCCACCGTGTTGAGTGCACCCATTTTCACTCCGCCTCGGAGTCCCTTGACGATGTGTGGAGCAAGGGACATGGACTCCATGCCTCCAGCCACAATGGTTTCGGCTTCGCCGCTAGCAATGGCTTGATAGCCCATCACGACTGTCTTTAAACCGGAACCGCAGACTTTGTTGACGGTAGTGCACGGAGTGCTATTGGGCAGGTTCGCGGCTAGTGCTGCCTGACGTGCTGGCGCTTGGCCAATTCCAGCGGGCAACACGCACCCCATAAGCACTTCATCGATAGCTTTCTTGTCTACTCCTGATCTCGACAAGGCCGCTTCGATTGCGGTCGCTCCAAGAGTCGGCGCCGGTACTTTCGACAACCCGCCTAAAAACGCCCCGACAGGGGTCCTCGCTGCTCCCACAATCACTACGTTACGCATTCAAAAGAACTCCTCGTTCGTCTAGCTATGACCTCTTGCCTAACGCGCGGAACCAAGTCTTCCAGTGCCAAAAAAGGGCCATGCGTTTTTGAGATCTTGTTACTGATTTTGTATGGTTACGAGATATCTGACCGAACCTTGCGAGTCAAGGTCTGTGACTGCGACCGTGCCTCATTGCAATAGCTTTCATGCCGCTCCCGTTTGAGAAGGGAACAAGGTAAAAGCGGGACTATGCGTTGGCGAAAAGGTGTTCAGAGTGCTCATGTGGAAGATCGTCGCGGGAGCCCTAGGCGCCGCAGAGGCGCGCAGTTTGGGATGGGCACGATAATTGTGCTGTTAGTTGGCGCGTTTGTGGGCGGTGATGCCGCTCAACTACTTCAGGGGCTACTCGGGGCCGGTGGTGGGCAGCAAGGACATACCCAAAGTGAACCCCTTGATCCGGCCAACGATTCTGAACGAGAAACCGTTGAGTTCATCAATTTTGTCCATGAAGACGTGAAGGGGGCCTGGGATCGAATTCTTGGCCCCGACTACGTTCATCCAAAGCTTGTCTTGTTTCGTGAAGGCACGAACACCGGATGTGGATTCTCCACATCAGACATCGGTCCGTTTTACTGCCCAGCCGACCAAACTGCTTATATCGACTTGTCATTCTATCGAGACTTAAAGCAGCGCTTTAAGGCGCCCGGAGACTTCGCACAGGCCTACGTACTTGCCCATGAAGTCGGCCATCACGTTCAGCACTTGCTTGGGACCTCCACGGCTGTGCGAAAGGCTCAAGCCAGGAATCCATCAATGAAGAACGAGCTCTCGGT
>CAYPIX010000226.1:0-2025 GCA_964410875.1 uncultured Kofleriaceae bacterium | reverse complement strand
CCGGGCTTTGCCGACGGTTGGGAGTTTCGCCTAGATTTTATGGCTCGACCTGTCGCCTTTTTCCCATAAGGTTGGCCAGAAGGAACTGGCGAACGGGTCGTTGAGTGAGAAAACGCGAGCTAGCTCATTCGACACACTGACACGATTTCTCATACACGGCCTACTGTCCGAAGTAGGCCGTGTTTCCCCTTAGAAAAGCATCGGTCAAATCCGGATGTTCCCGGGCGGTTTGGTTCAACTGCCCAAAAATAAAACTGTGTTTTGGCGTAACTGATTGGTTGTCCACCGCGTAGTCTCTGCAAGACAATTTAACCTCTAATAAGGAGAGACTTATGACAAAGATCACCCCCAACACCATCGACTCGGCACCAGCCGCTTCCAAACCCATTTTGGAGGGCGCCCAAAAAGCATTGGGATTTGTACCCAATCTCTACGGTGTTCTGTCTGAGGCCCCGGCAGCACTTCACGCATACACTGCCATCGGCGCCGCCCTAAATGAGCACGCCTCGCTCAGTGACACAGAGAGGAACGTGGTAGCAATTGCAATTAGCCGGGACGCTGGATGTGGGTACTGCGTCGCCGCTCACTCCACACTGGCAGACATGGCCAAAGCACCCAGCGAGGTAATCAACGCCGCAAGAGATGGAAACCCCATCGGTGACTCTAAGCTGGAAGCCCTACGTGTATTCGCACGTGCGGCCGTGGAAAAGCGTGGATGGCTTGAAGATAAAGATTTGACCGCATTTTTTCAGGCTGGATATGAAAAGAAGCATGTCTTGGAAGTAATGACACTCGCGGCTCTGAAAACACTGAGTAACTACACCAATCATGTAGCGGAAACCCCTCTCGACGAAGCTTTCGCGCCGCGAACCTGGAAGGCCGACGCGGCTTAGCCAACAAGCGTCTCTCTCTAGAGAGAGACAAATAGGGGGACACGCGACCTACTCTCAACACGGCGTCGACTATCCGAATTGGGTCGTGTGTCCCCCTAAAAAACAATCTCTACGGTGTTCTGTCTGAGGCCCGGGCAGCACTTCACGCATCTAGCCACTCCTAGCCACCAGGTAGGGGTGACTGGTCGCTGTTTCAAACGTTCCTAGGCAGTGGGGATTGACCAGCCGCCGTCTACGGGAAGTATCGCGCCCGTTGTGTACGTCTGTGTTGCCAGAAACAAAACCGCTTCCGCAATGTCTTCCGCTGTGCCCGCTCGATTCAGGGCGGTTTTTTCCACAAGACTTAATCGGTCCGCTTCGCTCATGTCACTTGGAAAAATCGCAATACCTGGTGCTGTACCGTTGACTCTGACCGCGGGGCCTAGGGCTACTGCCATGGTTTTGGTTGCGTGTTCCAGACCGGCTTTCGAAACGCCATGGAGTGCATACTCTGGCCACGCCGAGCGACCACCAATATCGCAAAGGTTAACAACCGCGCCCTTGCTCAAACGGAGGGCGTCCGCAAAAAGCCGGGTTAACCGAACTGGAGCGACTAGATTTGTGGAAAGACTTTTTGTAAACGCATCTTCCCACGCAGAGTCTTGTCCTCCACAGATTCCCATCGGCGAAAATGAAGCAGCATTGTTGACCAGAACATCCAGTCTTGAAAAATGGTTCAAAACGGCATCCCGTAACTCTGCGCACGCTCTAGCAACCGTCAAGTCAGCTTGAAACGCGTGTATGTCTGCGCCGTCGTTTGACAGTGATTCTACTAGCTCGTTGGCTGCTTTTGCCGACGAGTTGTAGTGGAGTGCAACTCGAAATCCGCGCTTTGCGAACGCAGTCACAATCGACCTCCCAACTCGTCTAGCACCTCCGGTTACCGCGACCACAGGTTGCTCGTTTCCCATGAGGACGATGAGAACCTATTTATACAGATCTTGCACGGCTCTTTTGTATTCCGCTGAAACTTCGTTGGAACAGATTCCGTTTGCACTTTCTTGGCAAGTTGGAAGCACGATTCTAGAGTTTATTGAAGCTGCTCACCGCTCCAATGAGGCCGGTAATTAGGCCAACCGCAAATCCTCGCATT
>CAYPIX010000225.1:0-2039 GCA_964410875.1 uncultured Kofleriaceae bacterium | reverse complement strand
TTTGTGAACACTCTGTAGAAAACACCAACAAACTGCTCAGGCGTATGCGCGAGGATAAGGAGACTGCATCTCAGCCACGGCTTGTTGGTGAAGCGCTCAAGGTTCAACTGCTGGGATGCCAAGAGCAAAAAAGTGCTTTCTGCTTCTGGTACGAAGAACAAAACATCCCGAATAAGTTTTGCGTGACGTCCAAGAAAACTTGTCAATCCGTTCAAAAAGTAATGGGTCTAGGAGGCACTGGTAGAACCGTTCTTTCAAAGTGCGAACGCTACAAGTAGACTGAACACCTTTATGAAAATAACATCTAGCGTGGCTAGAGCCCTTTTCGAACCTGCGCGGCCGCTTCGCGGGCTAGAGAACCTTCCACTGAGAACCATTGTTTCTAATGTTTCTCTGGTCCAGCAAAACTGGTTTGGTGCTCAAAAAAGACATTCCAAACGTTTAGAATTCCTCTCGGCACTGGCATGAGCTCTGCAGTTAAGCGGGTTCATGAAAAATCTCGTTTCCCTCGTAGGCGTGTTCTCGCTTCTGATCGCTTTTCCAATTCGGGGGGAAGCCCATAAACGGGCAAGCCGAAATCTACGGTTAATTGTAACGAACAAAAAAGAGCGGAAGCTCCAGGTAACCGTCAAGAAAACAAAAACACGATTACTTTCCGTTGAGGCGTTTGCTGCGAAAACGCGTAACTATAGAAAACAAATTGTATCGAAAAGACTCTCTCAAGAGGAAAGTGGGAGTATTTCTGCGGGGAAGCGGAAGGCAAAATGGGAGCCTACTCGTGTTTCGTTCATCCGAACCAACGGTAGATTGAAGGAGGGCAACCTTCGGGATCTCGAGGTACACGTGGAACTTGACGGTACTTTGAAACTTGGATTTGGAATTGTGGGTCATGCGTTCAACCATGGTGGCCCACCAAAAGGGTTTTATCGGTCATCTTTTGAGTTAATAAAAAAAATGAACCTTGGAAAGCTGGTCCTCGATCAGCTGAACCCGTATCCAAACGGATTCCCAAATGTCATTGAGCAAGAAATAGAAGCTTGGGAATTGCTGCCAAATTTTTCTGCTCCGTCGGACTACCTCTCAGGCGGAGGTTTGCACCTCTACCGATTTCATTTCGACATTCCATGGAATGGAACTGAGCAAACGCTAAAAATTGGCTCAGATTCGATCGAGATCTCCTCTTACAAGAGCTAGAAGTACCGCTACTTTTTGCGCCGGCCAGAGTGACGCGCGGGTCGCGCTCCAAGAATATTCCAGGAAATATAGAATATATGGATCCTACGATGTTGCCACACTATGGTGACTTGGGCGGAATGGGCGGGCGCGCGACCCGCGCGACCCATGAATCGGCGCCAACGTATCTCTGGTAAGATATGCTTGTGGCGACACCTGCTAACAGACCGAAACCGACCGATCGTGTCGTACCGCGGACTGCGTGGAAACCCGGGCAGAGCGGGAATCCAAGTGGAAGACCAAAGGTCTGCGCGGCTGTACGAGAAATAGCCCGGAACCATACCGAAGCAAAGCCTAGGAGTTCGATGCTTGTGAAGCCTGAAAACCTTGCATTCGCGAATGGTAGAATAGCCCTAATGATGAATCGATTATTGGCGGTTTTGTGTTTAACAGCAGTGTTACCCGCAAATGCAGAGACTATCCGAGTTGCTCCGGGGCAATTGATACAGAGCGCAATATCGACGGCACAACCTGGAGATAGTGTTGTCATCTCCGCAGGCACGTACAGAGAATCTCTACAAACAGTGCGCGCCGGGGAGCCAGAGAGAGCCATTATGATTCGCGCCGAAGAAGGGGCAACGGTCACTGTGGTGGCCGAAGGGCGAGTTCTCGATGTTCGCCATCCGCATCACAGTTTTTCCGGTTTGTCCTTCGACGGCAGCTATGGCTCAAGTGATGCCGTTAGAGTTCGCGACAACGGTGACCAATCCGTATTTCGGAATATTGAGGTTCTTCGTTCAGGACGAGACTGCGTGGATATGGGCGATGTGACCGGTGTGCTATTCGATGGGTGTCTGATCCACAAC
>CAYPIX010000224.1:0-2103 GCA_964410875.1 uncultured Kofleriaceae bacterium | reverse complement strand
ATCGTTAAGAGTTCCACTAAGCGTTGCAGGTGCTTGTTGCGGCCCACACGCCCACAAGGTCAAGGGCATCAAAAACCAAACGGAAAAACTCTTGCTAATTATCAAGTGCACCTTCAGCTATCCAGTCTCGCAACAAAGTCATCTGTGAATCGGAAAGAGGAGCGCCGCCCAGTGGCATCCGCGCTCCAAACGGTGGGGCAGGAGAAACTTTTTGCCAAAGAACGCTGTCACAGGGTGCGCCCGCGACAACCGTCTGATCGCCACTGCTGCCGCCACTAATAGTAGTCGTGTAAGAAGACAGGTCCAACCCGGACGACTGTTCACCGACCTCGCCTGGCACATGGCACACCAGACAACTACCAGCAGTGGAAAAGATGGCCCCCGCAATATCCCTAGAAAAGCTCACGTCGACGGACGGGTCCGAGTCTTCGTTCACGCATGGTTCTTGAGCCAAAGGCCCAACGTCTGGTTCGAGCGAGCCGCAGTGCAACGAACACATGACGGTCAACGTGCTTAGCAATGAGGCGAATAGCTTCAACGTATTATTCCTCGGGCGCTTGTTGAGGGCAGTTTCTAAAACCTGGAAGAGTTTGCACAGCCAAGACGGTACCAGGAACCGGTTCAGGCGCAAACAGCTGGGCACTGTCGTTTAGATCTGCCATCGAGTCATCCTTCGAGGAGTCGATCGATTGTGTGTGCGTCGGGACCGCGACTTCGATTCGTTTACAAAGCGGGCTGAAGCCTGCGTCGCCGATACGATGAGCAAAGATATTATTTGTGTCCAGAAGATCTCCGTCACCCGTGATGTCAACCCCAAGCGCTGTCTCGTCTAGCTTTTCGCCGCCAGAACGACGCAGCTGATACATTTCATTAACCAGGATACTATTCAGTTCATCTTCTTGGTCGCGTGCGGAAGTCATATCGCCCAAGACGTGCGACGCAACAGTCTGCCCGCGCCAGTAATACAAAAGCGGCTCTCTCGGTTCTTGCCCCTCACCCTCATCGAGCAAAACGCCGTTTGCTACGACTGGACAATTTACGGTTCTTCCCGTTTCCACGGGAGCGCCAACAAGTCCCAGAGATTGCGCCGACGCAAGCGCAGCGACGGAGGGAATGACCTCACCGTCATAAGCATCCGTAACCTCGACATAAAAGACTGGCCAAAAGGGTGAGTAAGCCGGGTCACCTGGGATTACATCAATAATGGCTGGTGCCCCGAAAGGCTCCAGCTCGCCAGACTCCGATCTTCTAACTAACTCGAAGATTGGCGCTCCGAAGGAAGGTGTCGGCCCGAAATCCCAATACTTCACGGGCATCCCGTTCGCAAAACCGCTTAGGAGTGGCACAAAATCTCCTACTCCGTCATTTTCGTCAATTTGCAAGTTAGTCTCATTCGAGATTAGCGGAATCTCGCTGCCACTTGGCAAAACTAGGTTCTCTGGCGCGACATCATCCTCGGTGAGAGCATCGAGGCAACCAGAAACGAAAAAACACACGGTAAAAAGCAACAGTATTCTAGTCGTACTCATTTTTGTTCCAATCAAGGCTTAAACGAAAACATTACAGAAACATCTACAGTGCCTACGTCGGGGGCTGAACGAGTACGCGCACTCGACACCGCTTCCCTAATACATGACGACAGACCTGGAATGGGAGCCGCCGATACTTTCACATTTTTTGCTCTTGCAGATTCATCGATCTTAAACGTCACCTTGACCTGCAGCAGAGGCGTCTTTCCAGCTCGGCGGGAATTTTTCTCGTAGCAACTTCGTATCTTTGACTTCACACGGTCTAGAGCACGTTTCACTTCGCGCGTTGGCAATGAACCCCGCGTCCGAAGTCCACCGACGGAGACATCGGCGTTAAAGTTAAGTGGAGCTCTCGTCACGGGTGCGGTTGGTTTGGGGGCCGGCGGTTTCACCACAGGCTCCGGTTCAACCTTGACGGGTTCCAAAACCGGAACCTCTTCCTTCAAAGCCGGCTTAGGGTCTGGCTCTGGCGCCGCAGGAACAGGGACGAGCTTCGGTTTTTTACGTGGTTTTGCCCACTGTTTTTGGGTGATCCTCTTCGTTCGCAATGGCTTCTTTTCGACAACCTCTGTCT
>CAYPIX010000223.1:0-2123 GCA_964410875.1 uncultured Kofleriaceae bacterium | reverse complement strand
GATCCACGATCATGTTCGTAATGTATTGGCCATTGAATTTTTGGCGGCTGCTCAGGCCATCGACCTCCGCTCGCCACTTAAACCTGGCAAAAAACTTCACGCCGTCTTCCAGGCCATTCGAGCCAAGGTACCGCCCATGATGGAAGACCGGCCTATCGCGCCGGATATCGTTACCGTTCGGTCGTTACTTGATGATGGCTCAATTCTCGCCGCACAGAATTAGGAAGGAAGATTATGTCTGAAACAGTCGTCGCTCCCCGAGGATCCACTCTGTCTTGCAAAGGCTGGCAGCAAGAAGGCGCCCTGCGAATGCTTATGAACAACCTCGATCCTGAGGTTGCCGAGCGACCAGAAGACCTGGTTGTCTACGGAGGTACCGGTCGCGCAGCACGAAGCTGGAAGGACTACCACGCTATCTGCAGCGAATTGCGTCGACTCGAGGACGACCAAACCCTTCTTGTTCAGAGCGGACGCGCAGTTGGCGTTTTTCGCACCCACCCCGAAGCCCCACGAGTTTTAATTGCGAACGCGAACATCGTCCCCCACTGGGCCACATACGAACAGTTTCAGGAATACGAGCAGCAAGGTCTAACCATGTACGGTCAAATGACCGCTGGGTCGTGGATTTACATTGGCACCCAAGGAATTCTTCAAGGAACCTACGAGACTTTTATGGCTGCCGCCAGCAAGCACTACGGCGCTAACAGCGACCTTTCCGGAAAATTTATTCTCACAGCGGGTCTTGGTGGCATGGGAGGCGCCCAACCTCTTGCTGTCACCATGGCTGGGGGCGTCTGTTTGGCAATTGAAGTAGACCCGTGGCGTGCGCAAAGACGTGTAGAGCACCGATACTTAGATGAAATCGCCCCCGATCTAGATACCGCATTGGCCAAAGTGGAAGAGTGCACCAAGAGCAAAATCCCACGCTCAATAGCCATCATTGCCAACGCCGCCGAGATTTTGCCAGAATTGGTACGACGGGGAATCACACCGGACTTGGTCACAGACCAAACCTCTGCTCACGACCCGTTGGTCGGTTATATACCTAAGGGACTCTCTCTCGAGGGTGCCGAGCTGATGAGGGTTGAGAACCCAAAGCACTACATTAAGAAGTCACGCGAATCCATGGTCATTCACTGTCAAGCCATGCTCGACATGCAGAAAGCGGGCGCTCACGTCTTTGACTACGGCAACAATCTGCGTGGCCAAGCCAAACTCGCAGGGCTGGAAAACGCGTTCGACTATCCGGGGTTTGTACCAGCGTATATCAGGCCGCTTTTTTGTGAAGGCAAGGGACCATTTAGATGGGCTGCCCTTTCGGGCGACCCAAACGACATTGCGGTGACCGACAAAGCACTGCTCGATGTCATCCCCGATAGCCCGGGGCTCCGCAAGTGGATTGAGATGGCTGACGAAAAAGTCGCTTTCCAAGGGCTTCCCGCGCGCATCTGCTGGCTCGGCTATGGGGAGAGAGACAAGGTCGGCTTGCGGTTCAATGAGCTTGTTGCAGCCGGTGAGGTTTCCGCACCACTGGTCATCGGACGCGACCACCTTGACTGTGGCTCGGTTGCGTCACCGAACCGAGAAACCGAAGCGATGCGAGACGGTTCTGATGCCATTGCCGATTGGGCTATTCTAAATGCCCTCGTCAACACGGCGTCTGGTGCTACCTGGGTTAGTTTTCATCATGGCGGAGGCGTCGGAATTGGCTACTCCTTGCATGCAGGCATGGTCTCCGTTGCCGACGGTACCGAGCGGGCAAACCGCTGCCTGTCACGGGTCCTCGTCAGCGATCCTGGCATGGGGGTTATTCGCCACGCCGATGCTGGCTATGACGAAGCCATCGACTTTGCCAAAAAAGCTAACGTTGTCGTCCCGGCACGCAGGTAGAAAAGTGGGGCAAACTCTTAAAGTCGCCAGAACTGGACTTGGTTTCCAGCTCTCCAACGAACAGCATATTCGTCTCTGCGATCTAGTTCCGTTTCTTGGGCAACCCGACCCAACCGATCCGATTGCAAATGTAGAAACCGACGATCAAAACATAAGAATTGAGTTTTCTTCTGGTGCTAAGAAGAACCTCCAACTGTCAGGGCTTTACAAGACCACCGGCACGTTCTGCACCC
>CAYPIX010000222.1:0-2161 GCA_964410875.1 uncultured Kofleriaceae bacterium | reverse complement strand
TCGAGATGGTGGGTGACAACTTACTTGTCACCATGGATCTATCGGAAGACGCGATCTCCGTTGGAACGGAGGTCCGAGTTGGAACCGCGACGGCTGTGGTGACGCCTAAGCCCCACCATGGATGCGCAAAGTTTTCTGCACGCTTTGGCAGTGATGCACTGAAGTGGATCAATGGAAAAACAGGTCGTTCCCGACGACTTCGAGGACTCTATCTTCGTATCCTTTCGCCCGGAACCATCACTTTGAGAGACAAGATCGAGGTGACCCAAGCTGCTCACTCCGCTTGATTGGCGCGATAGCGCCTGGCCAGTACCACCGCCAAGACGATCCAAACGCCGAACAAAGCTAAACACAACCAGACGATGGAATGGTTTAAGAATACCAGAGCTGTGAGCAGTAGAGAGCTCAACCCTTTAGTGGCACGGTAGGTAAGAATGTCGGCCACAGCTTTACCTCGTGTCTGCTCAGCGTAGGTCAGAGGGATGTAGAGCATCTCCTTCACTGTGCGCCCAAAAGAATAGTCCGCGGATTTCAACAAAACCTTCGCAACCGCGGCGCTAATGAAGCGAGGGGCAATTGCAAGCCAGCCGACCGACATCACGCCAAGAACTGGGACCGCTACCAAGAGTCCGCCAACGCCAACGAAAGCGAGGGCGGGTCCTGAGAAGACCTGTAACAGGAGAGCGCCAACATTGATCGCGGTATAGACGTTGCTAAGCGTGCCGGTGCGTTCTGCCTCCACGGGAAAGGCATCTAAAACCACTGCATTAAACTCGTAGTCAATCAGCGTTATCACCAGCTGTCCAACCGCGACAAGAGCCACCATCAAAGTTAAGTAACGACTGTTCCAGACAATTCGCAATCCACCTAGAATGGCATCGCCAAAACGAGGTGTTTCTTCGCTCGGTGTTGGCCTTACATTTCTGGCCAGTCGGCCCCCCGCCCAAGCCACCACGGTGAGAACAGGGACGGCGATAGCGGCAATCTCATTACTCGAAATCGAATTCGCCAACACGCGTGCAGCCTGTTCTCCTGCGATCGATCCTATGGATCCGAAAACGAGAAATACGCCATAAGACCAAGTTGCCTGTTTGGTTTTATGAAGAAGATTAGCCGTGCTCCAGAAGACCTCGACCAAAACAACAATGTAGACATCTTTCCAAACATAGAGAGCGAAATTGGCAGGTTTCCAGCCAAGCATATTGGCCACTAGGCAAACCACAAGCAACGCTGCACAACCTAGCGAAGTGCCACGAAACAAATCAGACATCGTGACCTGCTTGGCAAACCAGCTATAGACCCATGTCACCAGCGCGGCGGTTATGGCTACAACCAGCCAAACTGAAGGCAGTTGCTCCTTTCCGTAGTCTGATAAGAAAAGTGACTCTACGGGGGGACGTACCAGCCCGTAAGTGAACATCGTCACCGTAGCTAATGCGGCCAGGCGCAGGCCCAGGCTGCCAAGCCCTCGCCATGCATCTCTTGCGTCGCCGTACATGCCCATAAGCGCTTCGACCATAACAATCATAGACTGGAAGACCTACTTTCGAGATCTCCTTCAAACAAAGGAACGTAACCTGCGGTATCCTCACACTATGCCGACGGCCGAGATGGAAAAAGCGCAAGCAAGTACGTCGATGCTAGAGAGTGCGTTGACGACCCTCGAAGCTTGGATCCCTACCCTCGCTACCATTGTCTTTTGCCTTGTGGGGCTTCGCTTGCTCCGCGTGTTTCTGCAAAGGTACAATGCACACGGCAATAAACACGGCGCAGCACCGGTTTTTAGCCAACTCTTCTATTTTCTTTGCATCGTCGCATCCCTCATTGCCGTCATTCTTGCGACACCTTTGCCACCTGGAGAGCACGGTGACCTGCTCTCGGTGCTGGGACTCCTGCACACCGGTTCTATCGCTCTGTCCTCTACGACTTTCCTTGGCAATGCGATGGCGGGAATGATGCTTCGCTCGGTTGCTCATTTTAAACCTGGCGATTTTCTTCGGGTCGATGAACATTTCGGACGTGTTTCCGAGCACGGCCTATTGCATACGGAAATTCAGACCGCAGACCGCGAGTTTACCACCCTGCCTAACTTGTACCTGGTCACCAACCCCGTGACCGTCGTCGACAAAACCGGCACCGTTGTATCTGCAAAAGTTTCTCT
>CAYPIX010000221.1:0-2188 GCA_964410875.1 uncultured Kofleriaceae bacterium | reverse complement strand
CACTGACTTAAATGCGTAGTGATTCTGAGAAAAGCTCGTCTTGTAATTCGGTAGACGATTGGAAGACCGCAGTTGACAAGCTTTTGGTTGTTTGGCTGCGCCCGTGATAGCTTAGGCCCCTATGGGGCAAAGAGCGCAGTTTGCGGGGGTAGGTGCTATAGGTGTTTTACTTCTTCTGTCTTCTTTGGCAGTGCCTACCTGCGGCAACGACGGCGAAGAAAGTGGCGAGGTCTCGGACGGTAGCTCGTTGCCAGAAGGCACCATTGTTAGATTTGCCATTCACTCTTCACCCTCGGAGCTCGAACAGAGAGGTTATCAGCTGACCAAGGTACTCTTGAGAGCAGCTGATGGCGACAAAGCGGGTCTCCCCACGCGGGTTTGGGGGCAGGTAAAGTACGCCACTCTTGTCTTCCAGTGTTTCCATACCTCTGCCGCATCGGCTTGCGCCGACTTTGATCCGGCTGCCGCATCGGTCACGGTGTCGCGTCCCAGCGTCGATGGCGACTTGGAAGTAAGCCAAAATGGCGCCACCCTGAACTATGAAGCCCCTCGCGACGAAGACCGAGCAGAACGTGTAAGGCTGGCCATCATAGTCGAGGCTCAGCGCCAGGCTCTCGAGGCGGGGGAACCCAGCCAGCAAGAACCGTTGCCGCCAACGAGTGAGATGGAAGAGTTGGCTGAAGAACAGGAATACCTTGGTAGTGGCCGATTCGCGGTGACGGTTCCCATCGAAGACCTCGTTGATATCAATGACGTGCTAGGGCCGGTTTCGATTACTCTAGGAAGAAACAGTAGCAGCAGGCTGCGTTCAACAGTGCAACCGTCCTTTAGCCGCAGTGGAGACTCTGAGCCTTCCGAAGGCGCTCTTGAAGTAGACGAAGAGTCTGACGAATCGAACGCAGAAGGCGGATGCACGAAGCGGTCAGATTGCTGTCCTGATGGGGTAGAGGGCTGCACACAGGTTTGTACCTTTGGCAATCAATGCCGCGGCGGAGAATGCGAGGAAGATAGTGAATGCCCCAGCGGTAACTGCAATTTTTACAAATGCGTTGAGTGCTCCGAAAAGGAAGACTGTCCAGCCGGGCAATTTTGCGACAGGCGAAAGGATGAGTGTCTCGTTGGGGAGTGCCATGGCGACGCCGATTGCCCCTGTAACTCCTCGTGTGATGTGCTCACCGACCGTTGCGAGTCGGCAGACTGCAATCCTGTGTTGACAAGTTCGTCGTGCTCTGCCGACTGTGAGACGGATGAGACTTGCGAATTGAGCTTCTTCAATAGTGGCGTCTTCAATAGTTGGGGTTGCCGACAGAAGGACAATACATGCGGCAGCCAGGGAGATTGTGCAGAAGGGACTTGCTGCAATGGAAGCTATTGGTTCCGAGGGACCTGTGAGCCGTGTGAGTGTCAATGGGACCCAGACTGTGGTCCCTCTTCCTATTGTACGGCAGGCTTCAATGGAGGAATCGGAGAGTGTAAGCCCGGTTGTTGGGCAGACGAGCAATGTCCCGGATGCACGTACTGCAATACAGAAACTCACGAATGTGAAGACATTCTTGTTGCTGGCGTGAAACAAGAATGCCCTCCGGGATGCGACAATGCCAACGACGGTAGCCCTGAGGATGGAGGGGGAACCTGCTTTTTGGCTGATGGATCGCACGGAACCTGCTGCGAGCCCGGCATCTGTCTAGGGCAAGGCTGTGGCGGTCAAATTTGCCCCGACGGCCGAGTCGAATGCCTGGGCGAATGCTGTGATTGGGGAGACTCCTGCACGCCGGGGGTCGGTTGTGACCCTCCTTGCCCTAGTGGGCAAGCACCGTGCGGCGATGAATGCTGTGCCGACGGATACGGTTTTTCGGTAAATCCCCGGAGCGGTAGCTCTGAGTGCTCAGCGCGGCCAGCTCCCGGTTTTTCTGTCTTGTCCTGTGCGTTTATTCGGATCCCGCCCGGCCGGAGCCCGCCCGGCACATGTGCCCACTACACGGTTGGGCTGTATAAAGATCGCGATTCGTGTTTGGCAGGCCAGGCTGAAATGAGGGACTGGATTTCAGAAAATGCGTCGTGCCCGAATAACGACGTCCTGCAGTGTAGATTCCAGCAAGCTCCGAGCCGGTAAACGGCCAGTCTATGAATCGGACGCCTACGATGAAGGCGATTAAATCTTGGGCAGCGAAGCGCGTGTTAGCAGTGG
>CAYPIX010000220.1:0-2206 GCA_964410875.1 uncultured Kofleriaceae bacterium | reverse complement strand
GCAAATCGACCGTGTCGAGGAGCACCTTTACATGGAGGGCAAGGAGTCGCCTCGGGACGTGGCCGTCATTGCCGGCATCTCTCTCACCATGGTCGGCATCAAGGTGCTAAAGCTCCTGCCCGGTTTGCCCTTTGCCCCAGGGCATAAAGGAGTCCTTTTCATACCCCTCTATATAGCTGCGGGGTATCTGACTAAATCGCGTTTCGGCGCCACCCTTACCGGACTCACCATGGGTGTTGTGGCCTTTCTCCTCGGCGACGGTCGCTACGGCGTATTCGAAATTGCCAAGCACGTCGCCCCTGGCCTCCTAGTCGATCTCTTCATCCCCCTGCTCCGCCGCAAAGGGCATGATCGCAAGGTCGCCTTTTGGGCTCTCTTGGGCATGGTCGTCGCCGTGGGGCGCTTTGCTACCGTGATGGTAATCGCATTCGCTATGCGCGCCCCGGCGGTGGTGTTCGCATTCCTCTTACCGGGCCTCGCCATTCACGCCGTGTTCGGAATTCTGTCGGGAATTGTTACAGCTCCATTACTTGTCATGGTCATGGACAGCCCAGAGGACAAAAGTGCGCTAGGGTCCAACCAAGAAACGGAGAGAAGCGATGAGTAAACTAGTAACAGGAGATGGGCGCACTCACATCAAGTCAGCACTGATGCGAGAAAGCCTTCAAGATCGATCAGTCACGCGAGGAACGGACAGCGAGGCCGACCTAAAAATTCTTCCTGACGTCACCCTTGTTAGCATCGGGGGCCAGAGCATTTTTGATCGCGGCAAAGAGGCGATATTGCCGTTAGTCGATGAAATCGCCAAGGCGCATAAAAGCGGCGACCATCACATGCTCCTCGGTGTCGGCGGCGGTACCCGAGTCCGGCACACAGCATCTGTCGCCTTGGATCTCGGGTTACCAACAGGGGGTGTAGCCCAACTTATTGGTGCCATGGAGGAACTCAACGCAGTTCTTCTAAATGCCTTGCTCGCCAAACACGGCTCTATTTGCATGCCGCGCGACCACTTTTGGGAATTACCGCTCTATCTGAACAACGGCATGATTCCTATTGTCATCTCAGTTCCGCCGTACCACTTATGGGAACCGCCTCCAGAAGAAGGCAATCTACCTGCTCACGGTTCTGACTTTGGCCTATTCCAGTTGGCGGAAGTCCTTTCCATGAAACAGCTCATTTACGTGAAAGACGAAGATGGCATGCATGACAAAGATCCAAAGAAACACCTGGATGCAAAGCCATACAAAGAGCTCAAACTAAGTGAGCTCCTCGACAACCCGCCGGAGACAACGATCTTGGACCGTGAGCTCTTCCATGCCTGGAAAAACGCCCGCAATGTCGAAAGCATTCAAATCATCAACGGCCTAAAGCCAGGTCAATTGACCGACGCACTTGCAGGCAAACCAGCCGGAACCCGGATTTACAAGGACTAAGACATGGAACGTAACGAAATACAAAGCGCGCTTGCTGGTTCTAGCCTCACGGATACTGGTATCGAGAATATCGACTACAAACCAGTCGCCGTCATGCCCGACGTTCGCGTGGTGAAGATTGGTGGTCAAAGTGTAATGGACCGCGGCCGCGATGCCCTCTTCCCAATTATCGAAGAAGTCGTTGCAGCCAGAAAACAAGGGATTCCGATTCTCCTGCTGGCTGGTGGTGGCACTCGAGCTCGCCACATCTACTCTATTGCCAGCAATTTAGAGATGCCTACCGGCGTCCTTGCTGCTCTCGGTGGCTACGTTCCAATGCAAAATGCGCGGATGCTGCAAATGCTCCTCGCCAAACACGGCGGCATTTACATTATGACCGACGACTTTGAGAAACTGCCGCTCTACATTCAGCTTGGTTGCCTTCCTGTCATGACCGGAATGCCTCCTTTTGGCTACTGGGAAAAACGGGGCGAAGACGGTCGTATTCCACCAAACCGAACCGACGCAGGAGTCTTCCTTTCCGCAGAATTCTTGGGAGCCAAACGCGCCATCTTTGTTAAAGATGAAGATGGCCTCTACACCCACGACCCCAAGAAGGACAAGAACGCCAAGCACATTCCGCGAGTCAGTGTGGATGAACTAGAGGCAATGGATCTGCCAGACCTTATCGTTGAGCGCGTCTGCCTGAACTACATGCGTCATTCGAAATGGGTGAAAGAACTGCAAATCGTCAATGGATTGAAGCCGGGCAACGTGACCAAGGCCTTTAATGG
>CAYPIX010000219.1:0-2209 GCA_964410875.1 uncultured Kofleriaceae bacterium | reverse complement strand
CCGAGACACCAACCCCGTGTAGTCCGCCCGATACCTTGTAAGAGTCTTGATTAAACTTTCCTCCCGCGTGGAGGACCGTCATCACAACCTCTGGAGTAGGTCGGTTCTCGGTAGGGTGCATCTCCACCGGAATCCCTCTCCCATTGTCTTCCACAGAAACAGATCCATTCCTGTGAATTGTGACAAGGACCTTGTCACAAAAGCCTGCCAGTGCTTCGTCCACAGCATTGTCCACAACCTCGTGAACCATATGGTGCAGACCTGAGCCATCATCAGTATCACCGATATACATACCCGGTCTCTTCCGAACGGCCTCAAGGCCCTTCAAAACGGTAATACTGGCGGCACTGTAGCCGCCGGAAGCCTGTGGTTTCGTGGTCTTATCAGACATGTCAGAGCCTCTGGGAGACTGGGATTGCTAACATAATGAGTGCTCGAGTGGAAGGTCTTTAGCCCCTCATAGACCCTTAATTTTTCGAGTAAGATACAGGTATTAGGAGGCCAAATTCTTCTTAGTCAAAGTGCCGCCTCGAACCGTGAAATCAACCCGGTCGCGACTCAGTAGTACATGTTTCTCATGCGTAGTTGTGATGAAACACTGACTCGAACTTGAGGATAGAAAATCAAAGAGATAGGCGTTCCTGGAAGAATCGAGTTCAGATGAAACGTCATCCAGCAGCAGAATGGGAGAGTCTCCGTGTCTTTCTTTCAAAAGCGAAAGCTCCGCAATCTTCCACGCCAACACGAGAGTTCGCAATTGCCCCTGAGAGGCGAAAGTCGATGCATCGTGCCCGTCAAGGTGGAAACAAATATCGTCTCGATGAGGTCCAACATTTGTGAAACCGCGCAAGAGATCTAACCGCCGAACGTTCTTGAGATCCCCGAGGAATTCTTCTTGAGTAATCTCCTTAGTTGAGAATTCGTTCCGCCCCCGGGAATTCAAATAGTCGACCGTTATCTCCCCCTCCCCTCCAGCAATTGCTCGATAGTTTTCCGCAAGGGGACTCCAGATTTCACCGAGTAACTTTGCTCTAGCAGAGCGTAGTTTTACCCCGGCTTCCGATAGCTGTTCGTCGTAAATAGCCAGCTGCTCCGAAGCCGCCCCACTAACCATTCCTTCGCTTTGCTTTAGAAGAGAGTTTCGACTCTTAAGTATGCGCTCGTACCGTTGAACGATTTCTAAAAACGAGATGTCCCAACCAAAAGCCGCTCTATCAACAAATTTTCGTCTTTGCCCCGGAGTTCCTCGAATAATCTGGAGGTCCTCGGGCGCGAATAAAATTACGTTGAAATCTCCAAAGTAGTTCGCAACGGGACGAACGGCTTTTCCATCAAGCCTTACTTTTCTCCCCCTCTCGGAAAATTGGAGATGGTAATTTCTTAGTAGATCCCCCCGAACCACATCTGCGGTCACAGCCCCTTCTTCCGCTCCGTGGGTCCGTAAGTCTCTGAGCTTTCCGGGCCGAAAAGTCCTTAGCGTACATACGGCGTAGATCGCCTCAATGAAATTTGTCTTCCCCTGCCCATTCTGCCCAGACAGCACGTTAAAACGTTCCGAAGGGGTTATCGTTTGCTCTTCTAAGTTTCGAAAAGCTCTGACCGTCAGGGACTTGAGCAGCAAGTTCCGCCTAGATCCGCATAGGCATTACGACACCAAGATATCCCGCGTCATTTTGAGACTGAATTAAGACGGGATCTAACTCTCCTCCGAGGGCTAGAGAAACCTTGTCACCCTTCATTTGAGATAAGAGTTCGATAACGTACTTAGCGTTGAAACCAACAGAAACCTCTGGTCCCCCATATCCGGCCTCTATCTCCTCTTTGACCTCGCCAACGTCTGGATTGTCCCCAGACAAGCTGAGTCGTCCCTCAGCAACCGATAGTTTAACGCCACGAGTATCTGAGGCTAAGAGCTGTGCACGCCGGAGAGCCTCCACAAGGAGACCTCGATCCACTTCGACGATTTGCTCATTTGAAGACGGAATCACCTGTTGATAGGCAGGAAACTGTGAATCAATCAGTTTTACGGCCAGTACTAAGGGCCCCGCCTCGACGAACAAGTATGGAGATTTTATGCCAATACGCGCGTTCTTGGGTGCGACATCAATAGCTCTACGCATTTCCACGGCACCCTTCTTGGGCACAATGATTCCAGAAGTCAGTTTCGGAGCTCCTTTAAGCCCCCCTTCTACCTTTGAGAGGCGATGCC
>CAYPIX010000218.1:0-2232 GCA_964410875.1 uncultured Kofleriaceae bacterium | reverse complement strand
GGTACATAGTATGAAAGCGTAGATGCATACAAAGTTCAGATATGACGACTAATCCCCAAACTACCCTGAGGCTCGCTCCACACGTCATGAGCATATTAGATCAATGCGCAGGTAGCCTCTCAATGAGCGCTCCAGAGTTATTTCGAAAACTGCTTCTGGAAAAGCAAGGTGGGTACGTTATTCAACGGGAGAGTCTGCCTACGTTCCGCTCGCTCTCGTTTAAGCTCGAATCGAGTCGGCGCTGGCTTGTATCTCTACCCAACCAACACAAGAGCATTCTCGAAAGCTTGTGCTTCCTGGTTGGCGGTGGAAGTCCCTCAGCAGTAGCTTCTCATCTGATCTTGGATCTTGGCAGAGTCTCCCCTCTGTGCCGCGGAAGTTCGGGCGGAATCATGATTTCAGAAGATGAACTCACCACTATCAGAGACCAGTCTCCGAAGAGAATCGGCTTTACAGTCGCTAAATCGGTTTTAGAGATTGCAAACGAGGAAGCAAAGCTTCACTGCTTTAGGTTCCCCACTGACTTTTTTGCAGACCTACTCCGCCACAAGCTTCGAATCATTCAGTTCTCTCAATATCCGAAGGCAAAAAAACGTGTTTACCTACCTGTCGAGAAGCCTCAAAAAGTTCGGTACAACCTGACGTTGCCCGAACGCCTAACCTGGTACCTCGATGAGATTTGCGCTCGAGGTGGCAATATGGATCGAGGAACAGTCATCAGCCACCTAGTTCTCGACTACGCTCGGATCTCACCGCTCGATGGCGACTTTAAGCTTCAAAATTGCCCCGGCTTCGTTCATCCTTGAAAATTTGAAAGAATACGAAGAGCGGTGCGCCCATTCTCGGCATTCTCATCGTCTAGAAGACGCCAGCTTGGATGACCAGAATCATGAAGCTCAACCCGCCTACGGAGCCACTTGCGTTCCGAACCAGTAATTTGCACTGCGAGCGTTCGCGGGTCCGGCACCAGGCTAAAGAGAAACGCTAAATCTTCGAGTTGAGCCTCGGGCACATCGCTTACGTCAACTGCGCGACACTTGATTAATATCGCGCCGAGTAAACTCGGTAGCGGAATCGTTCCCTGCTCTGATGGAGTCTTCACTAACACCGTCTCGCTACGATGCAGTGCCTGGTTCCCGCCCGGAACCTTAACCGTTCGAGCACCGCCTATGGTTGTCAGCTTCTTCTGATCTCTAACGGTGTCCGGCGCAAGCACATCGAACACCACGCCATCTCTGTGAAAGCGATGGCCAATCCCCGCTGTACTTACTCCTGCCAACTCGAATCCGTCTTCAACCAAATGTGCAGCCATTTCAGGGACGCCGTGTCCAACCAAACGGACGTTGGCGAGCAAATCTGCGTCCTTTGTCGCACGGTCGTAGATCCGACCCTTGCGAGCCCCGTGCGCGATGACCATCTGTGCTCCAATTAGGGTCCACCCCTTCGGCCTTTCACTCGCCAGAGTCACGAGGCTGTCCCAGACCTCACCGTGTTTGCCTTGTAAATACGATAAATCAATCATTGTGATTGGAAGAGAGTATTTGCTGCCCTACTCGCTGGGCCCGTGGATCATCACCAAGAGCTAGATCAATTCCCACAACTGGTAACGGTGCGATCTTCTCACTATCGTTAAAGGGCCAAAGCTCCGCGATGGATCGAATGTTTAAATTCGGCTTTTCGCTCGACTGTAAAAAGTACTTCCGTTTTAGTTTGGCGATGTTTTTCGCCGGTACATAGAGGTCTAACTCTTCTCGAGGAATTAGATCAAGACCGTGATGCTCCACAGCACTAATGCCAGAGCGAACAACACCCGACTCGTTAGCAATGCGGTCAAGGTCGGAAGGGTGAGCTCGAAAACGAAGCACTTCTGCCCGACCGTAAAAGCGCGGTAGCATTTCCTTAAAGTCATATTCACGTAGTCGCCTACGAAGTAGTGAACGCTCGGAAGCGGAAAGCCATTCTGGCTCTCGTCCATCAGCTAGCATTAAGAGTCCCCATGCTCTGCCGGCACTGTAAGGTCTCCCTCGGGGTCGCTCTCGTTTTGCAAGCCGTTCTAAGCTCGCCCCCTCTACCAGCCACTGGCCGCCAAGCTTGCGAGCTTTGAGTACACCCGACGCAATGATGTGGCGAACCCTCTCGTGGTTAACCCCCAAGCGGGCGGCGGCTTGTGCGACGGAGAACACCATACAAACAATATTGTCATAAATATACCGACTTCGGTATATTTATGTA
>CAYPIX010000217.1:0-2239 GCA_964410875.1 uncultured Kofleriaceae bacterium | reverse complement strand
GGTCGAAGAGGCGCTAGCAGCGGACGCCGACAAGATCGGCTCGGTCGCTATTAGAAACACGCACAGCTACGTGCGCGTGCCCAACGAGCTGGTTGAGCAAGTGATTGATAGCCTGGCGGGCAAGTCCTTCAAGGAACGTGAGCTTGTCGTAGAACGCGCCCGGCGTTAAGAAGCGGGCACTTAACGGTACTAGGTTGCCCAATCCGGTTGCGCGACCTACCGCATTTTCACGCGTACCCTTATACGCGGGCTGCGCCCTCGCGCCTTCGGTTTGAGCTTCTGCGCCGGAACAGGCTTTATTCGCCTCGGAGCGGGAGCGGGGGTTACATGGGAGTACGTTGACGTACGTTGTTTGTCGTAGGTTGTTGTTTTGGAGAGAAAATTTACCAACCAAACGCCGCCTTGATTTTGATACTATAGACGTATGGGGGAACGACTAAAGCAGGAAGTGGAATTGCCGGCAAAGAACCAGGGTGGCCTGGGAATTATGTTGATTGCATCGGCTTGTATGTTTTTTGCCGTATCGAGCTCTGCACTCATGCTTAAAAGTAACCGCCGTCATCACTGCCCAAGTCGTTACACTAAAGTGGTAACAGTGCCAGTGGCTGCCCCCGCCTTTGTCGCGCCTAGAAAAGCGACCTCCGAGTGCGGAACACCTGTCGTTCAGGCTCGCGGCGAAGAAGTCGTTTTCCGTCTTTGCCAATAGTCGCCTAGCGGCAACTGGGACGAGGCGTGGTATCGGCAGGAGTCGATGACGGCAGGATCCGACGGAGGTACTCGTATTCTGAGGTGCAAAACCTTGCTGGACCCTCTCCGAGTAACTCCGCACGCTCGATAAACGGTCGATTTCCGCCCGCATCCATAAGGCGGTTTCTGACATCGCCAAAGTTATGGAAGGCTTCTCCTCTCGGGTTGGCTAACCCCAACGAATGGCCGACCTCATGACTGAGCGTGGTCCCAATCAGGTTACCTAAGACAAAAACCGCACAAGAAATCTGGTCCGACCGCTCTTTGCTTGGACAACGTGCACCATTCCCGAGACGGGTTACAGGAATAGACAAATCAGCAGCCACCACCGGTTCGCCACCTCGGTCGGGGCGAAACGGATCAAAAATCAAATCAAACGCCGCGTCAGCGTTGGGCACACTCTTGGCAAATTCCCCTGGGTGTTTTGAAAATGCGAAGAGAGACTGGATAAAAACTCCACCGTATCCAGGAAAACCGTCTGCTTGTGTTTCGGCATTGACACCGCCGATCCGATCGAAAAGCCTCATATTGTCTCGGTCTTTTCCAGGAGAATTGTCGTAACCAAGAAAACCAATATTGTTGGGATCTTTCCCAACGATTTCGACGGTTGAGTAAAGAGCGAAGTCTTCAGGTTTTTCTGTTCGAACTTCTAAGTTCACAGTGGCAAAATCTCGCATCATAACGAAAGCAATCCGGTCTCGAATTTGTTTATCGACCGCTCTCAAGCCAAAATCGCGAAGGCTCTCCACATAGGAGCTCTTGAAGTCCAAATACACCACTTGCTTTACGGGTGAGAAGCGCAGTTTCATCAACGCGGAGTCGCCAACCACCTCTTCTTCGCCGAAACGCGTCACTGGTGTAATATGCCCAACGAACGCTCCTGTCGTAGAGCGTACATCGATCCTTTGGGCCAGCATGTCAGTTTCGTTGATTAGGTACCGAACTTGTTGCCCGCTCTCAAATTCTGGCACTAAATTTAAGGAGTCTACTCGAACGGAGCCTCTGCCACCGTCCGCCACGAACTCACCCGTTAACTCCAATAGCGTTTGCCCGCCTTCATCGCCGCCTACAAAGCCGGCGCCATGGATATCGACGTATTGCCCAAGACTCACCTGAGCCGGTTCCACAGAATGAGCAAGGGCTTCAATTATGTCGTAGGCGACTTCTTGGCTTCCGCCTTCCACTTCAGTGCCGTCTCGGTGCCTGTTAAAAATTTCAACTTCTCCATGGAATGCTCCCTCTCGCATGCCAGCAATCGCAGGAGAAAACGAAAACTCACCGGTTTCTCGGTCATAGGGACCTACCGGCACCACAGGCACCGTATGGTCAACCCGCTTCTCACAGGTGAGTCCATGTTTCCCAGTAAAACACCCAACGAGCCGGGCGAAAGTTTGCCCTTCCTCGCCGCCCAAAAGAAAATTCTGACCTTCTACAAAGACGGAGTCATTTACAAACAACAACTGGTCTGCAGCGAGATGCCCAAGCTCCGGCT
>CAYPIX010000216.1:0-2254 GCA_964410875.1 uncultured Kofleriaceae bacterium | reverse complement strand
TTTCGATACCGACTGGTACATCAACGCTGCGATCTGCGACTTCGACGGAAACGGGGTCTTTTCCTATTACGCGCAGCTTTCCTGGACCAACCAACCACTCGTCTCAAACCCCGGCGAGTAGTTTCATTAGCTTCGCGTTCCGCTAGGGCAAAAAAAATCTCTTCACTGCGTTTGAGCTTGACGGTATAGGTGGGCACGGTCCAAATTCGCGTACAACTTTCATGGTCCGGACCTTTCTCGTGGAACGCCAACCAAAGGGACAACACAGTCTTAAAGTCGGAACATCCTTTGAGACCCTGTGATTTTTCACGTATCCTCGGGGGATGCGAAGAGAGCAGGGGATGACGCTGGTGGAGCTTATGATCGTTGTTGTCATCATCGGCTTATTGGCAACGGTCGCGACGTTTATGTTTTCCAAGCAAGCTCGCAAGGCGCGCGCTGGTGAGGTGGATTCCGTCTTTACTGAGATGGCGCTGAAACAGGAGGCGTACCGAGCTAGACAGGGAACGTACTATTCAGGCGGCTCATTTTTCCCGGCCGGTGATCCTGGAGACACCGCGAGGGCGCCTACAGGGACAAGCAGTACAGAGCAAAATTTGCGGCTAGAGATCAAGTCAAATCTGTACTGTAGCTATCTGGCTGGATCTTCTGCCAATCCAAGTGTCCTTGGGTCTGAGGTTGGGGGCAGCAATGATATTAACGTCGAATTTGATATCGGTCCTGGCCTCTCAATAGAGCCGCCTACTACCGACTGGTACGTAAATGCCGCCATTTGCGACTTCGACGGCAACGAAGTTTTCTCCTATTACGCACAACTCTCCTGGACGGACCAAAAACTGGTCTCAAACCCCGGCGAGTAGCCTGCTACTTCGTTTCCCTTTTTCGCAAAAAAGAAATCTCTTGTTTTGAAACGCCATTAATTGCGAGGTCAGCGAGGACCTCGCCAAGAACCGTCGCAAACTTGAACCCATGGCCAGACAGTCCAGCGGCAAAAACAACGTGCTTCGACTGGCTGTGGTTGTCAATGACGAAATCAGTGTCCTCACTCATGGCGTAGGAGCAAACGATTTGCTCTATGGGGGCATCCAAGCTGAGTCCCACTAGATGCCTTTGGGCAAAATTTGCAACTCGTTTCCACTCATCCGGGTCGGGCTCTAGTCCGCGCTCGCTCATGGAGGCCAGGTGCCTGCCACCAGAATGTTCGGCCAGCTTGACGCCTCGGCCTCCGACCTCAGGAAAACCGTAGAAAACGCCTTCCTCAATCTCAAACAGAAAACCCGGCGCACGGTTCCAGTACCCTTCCGCTGGAGCGAACCAAAAGAGCTGTTTCTCTACGATAGTCGTCTTGAATTCGCTGTCTAAGAGCGGTGTCGCCCACGAGCCTGGGCAGAGGATCAATTTCTCGGCCTCCAGTGTTCCCGCTGACGTTTCCACAGCAACTGTTCCGTTGGCCTCGCTCCAGTCGAGCATCTTGGTATTCGTGAGAATGTCTACTCCATGCTGTGCCGCTTGGCGGAGGTGTGTCTCTATGCACCCTTCCACGCGCAGGTAGCCAGCTTGCTCTTCAAAGACGCCGACAAGTCCGTCTGCCCCCTCGAACATGTCATAGGCCGTTTCAAGTTCTCGGGCTGAGAATTCTCGCACGGGCAGGTTGTGAACGCGGGCGGCTTCTAGAACGCCTGGCACCACCACACCGTCGGGCGGCCCTATCTCTAGTAGTCCGGTCTCAGTGTAGAGGTTTTGTCCCGAGTCGCGCTCGAGCCGAGCCCAGCCCTCGTAGGCAGACCGAAGCAGCGGCACATAGTCGGGGTGCTCAAAGTACGCGAGGCGAATCATTCGAGTTTGCCCGTGAGAGTTGCCTTTGGTGTGGGGAGGGGAAAAGGCGTCGATACCAATGACGTTCTTACCGCGCTTAGCTAATTCATACAGTGTAGCGCTACCGACTCCGCCGAGCCCGACTACAATGAAATCTGCGCCTATCAAGCGTTACCCCTTGAGACGAAAACGACGTGTTTCTTCGACGTGGCTTTGGTACAGCGCCACTTCTTCCGCAATGCGGTCGTCATCCCAACCCAAGTGAGGAGCGGCGCGTTTCGCTACTGCTTCGGCGACATCAAGGCCCTGGTCGCGGCCAATAAGAATGAGCGGTATCCGGCGAGCGAGGATATCTTCCAGAGTGACAACACGTTCGTGCTTCACCGCGAAATCAACTTCGGCCCAAACGTGCGGAAGGTCTTCTTGGATTCGTTCTCCC
>CAYPIX010000215.1:0-2336 GCA_964410875.1 uncultured Kofleriaceae bacterium | reverse complement strand
GAGTAAAACGAGAAAATTCCGTGAATGGAATAGCTGCCATTACAAAGAAAAACAGAATTCCTACCCCTGCGGAGTACCAGCCAAAGGGGTTTGAGATCCAAAGTAAAGTCGAGATAGCCATCGCGATGGCTATGGAAAGGAAGCCCGTCCGTGTTCCTTTGGCAGTCTCCCCCAAGACGAGCAGGCCGCCGCCGGCCAGGGCAGTTCCCATATAACCGGCACAGGCAATCAAGCTTCTTCCGAACGATCCAACGCCGCCCTTGGCATGCGCGAGGCCACTGGTATCGGGAAAAATCTCCAGTTTGTCGAATCCAGCTCCTACACAAAGCATCACAAGTCCATGGCTCAGTTCATGGAGCCAGGTAACAAAAAGTTTGAAAGGGTAGAGCGCCACGTTCAGGAACGGGATATTCCAAAGTAACGCGGAAACCAGTACGGCGATTACCAGTGGTCGGTTGTTACGATTCAACTAGCCTCAGGGGCCTGGGGCGTCCATTTAGAGACAAGAAAGAGCTGGGCCTTTGCTGTGAGCACACCAATGGCGCAGCTGAAAGAAATAACGACCAACCAAGGAATGACGCGAAAATCTAGGGCGCCTGCAGGGATTGCCACTAGAAACCCAACTAGGATCCCCGCCACTGCCCAAAGCCTAAGGTGGTGAGACGGAGAGGCGACGTCCATGTACTTGGTAAGGCCAAAACTCGTAACCAAGGAAGGAACTCCTGCAAAACCGAGAGCTACCAGGAGCACGGAACCGAGGCCGCGCGCGTTTTGTCCCCGAAGTTGACAGAGGAAAACCAAAAGAGACAGGCAAACCAAAAGAATGACCGCTCCTGAAATCGCTACCCAGCGTGACAGATTTTGACCCTTTGGACGGATTCCCACTTCGAAAGTATCGCGCTTCTTGGGCATATACGGCAAGTCGTTTGCGACCTCCGGTTTGATATTGATTTCAGACACAAGGGCTTGCAGCTTGCAAAATATAGGGATACGTCTTCCTACGCAGTTTGACGATGGTGACCCTTGAAAAACAAGACGTAGATGCAGTGCTTTCAGCTTTTGGTTTGAAGGCGTGCACCAGCTTTCTGCGGATCCCTGCTGGTACTGTCAATGTAAATTATAACGTGGAGGCAGATCACGGCCATTACTTCTTACGACTCAATAGAGGAAAAGCGGAAGAGGATGTCGCCTATGAGGCCGAACTGTTGGCGGAGCTGGTTGCGCGAGGGGTGCGGACGCCAAGGCCTTCTATAGCCGCAGATGGAAAGAGTTTTGTGGTTTATCAAAACGAGTTTTTCTCTCTCTTTCCATTTAAACCAGGGAGACATGTTTTTCCGCTCGACGGTGTTACTGAAGAAATCTCGGCTTCAGTTGGCGGCGCGTTGAGAGATGTCCATCGGGCCGGGGAGTCGCTGCTGCAGAGCTTTAGCAGAGAAAGCCGTTATCACCCCAGAGAGGTCCGCCGTCGTTTTGACAACTTCCGTGGGCACCCGGAAACTCGACCTTATGAGGAAGAACTGTTGAGGGAATTTAATTGGCTTGAAAGACAAGATCCAGTTAGACAATCAGCCACGACCAGCGTTATCCATGGAGATTTGTTTCCTGATAATGTTCTTTTTGACCACGGCGATCTTTGGCTGCTGGATTTTGAGCAAGCGAGCACGGGGTCTATTGTTTACGACTTAGCGGTTCTGGTAAATGCGTGGTGTTTTAGCGCCGGTGGTACCAAACTGAATACATCGAATATGCGCGCAATTCTAGACGGCTATGGTAGCCCGGTAGAACCGCGGGTGTTATCGGTGGAATTAAGAGCTGTTGCTCTTCGCTTCACCATTACAAGGATAACCGATGTCCTTTTGGCAAACGCGAACCATCCAGGGAAAGACTTCAGAGAATTTTTTGCTCGTCTGCTTTTCTGGAGAGGAGTCCAAGAGGACGAGTTGTCCTCGTTCCTTCCCTAAGCTTGTTCGAGCTCGTCTGAAGTTGAAAGACGGCGTCGACGCGAAAGAGAAATGTATTCGTTGAGCTCCTCTTTTTGCGTCGGAGTTAAATCGAAACGGATGCCAACCTCCGAAGACGGGTAGTCGTCACTCCAAACAATACTGCCTTCGATTTGGATTGGTTCGGCCTTGCCAGGAGAGGTAAGCGTGACGCTTAGTCTACGGCCCACCTGTGCGGGGCACGCGGTTTGTGCTCTCATGCCGCCGATGGAAAGATCTTTTACGGGTTGGTAAAGGAGCAGTTCTTGCCCCGCGACGTCTACTTCGCCGTCGACGTCCCATCTCGGGTGCCGACGTCCACTTCCAACAAAATCCCATGCCCTCAAATTCATAGTC
>CAYPIX010000214.1:0-2344 GCA_964410875.1 uncultured Kofleriaceae bacterium | reverse complement strand
CTCCAGTAGTAACTGGCGTATTCGGAATTCGGTAGTCTACGCCAGCTGCTGCAAAAAGGTTTGGCGTTTGTTCATACTCGTCTGGAAATTGCGAGTAAGTAGGAAGCGACGGCGTTGGATGAAGAATGAAAGCCAAGTCCCTTGCTTGAAGATCTAAACGGTAGCGAAGATTTCCCGTCCGAAGACGAGCATTTACATCTCCTGCGTAACCCAATTGAATGGTGGTTCCACCTGTAACATTCGGGTCTTTCAGAGTTTGCCCAATCACGGTGGCTTCAGCAGCAATCTGCCAGGAGGTACCAGACTCCCAAACCGGCCGTCTAAAAAGTTCTCGAATACGTTCAGGATCGTTTCGGTACAGCGCAAAATCGACAGACCGCCCAATCGGCGCGCCTTTGTGGAGCGACACCTGCGTCGAGACTCCGTAGAGCATCAGTTTCTGGTTTACGACGTCTTGGAGTTCGTTGTTGCCTCTGTCAAAAACGCCCATATTCGCCTCGACGCGAAGCATGTCGGTAACGTCGTAACCGCCGCCCGCCAGAAATCCCATAACGGACGTTTCTTCGGCTGTAGAAGGGTCAAGTACTACCGATGACTTTGCGCCCATAAACGCATAGCCATCTTTACCGTCGTACTGAACCTTGACTCCAGGTTTGGCTGAGTCGGACCGACGATAGACATTCGAACCTCCCCAAGAAAGTCGAAAGCTGTAACCCAACCGGAACCGGTCACTTGAAGTAGGGAAGCCTGTCACACTAATTCGCTCGGGACTTTTTCTGTCTTTGTCGAACCAGTACGCATATCGCAGGTAGGTGCCGGCATCAGATAGATTGATTCTGTCCTGCGCTAGGTTGTTGATTCGCAAAACCAAGCCACCTTCGACCTCGTGGTGGCCACTATCGTGATGCTTGTAGAGAACCAAGTGCGAAAGGGTCTCGTAACCCGAAAAACGAGTGTCATAATTATCAAAGAACAAGACACCCAATGAGCTTGGACGTCCAAAACGCCAACCGGGCACGTTGGGTATCGTGTCACCGGGTTCCACCAAGACGTTCTCATTCGTTAGAGTGAGATTGAGACGAACGTCCATGAAATTTCCGCCGTCGTAATCTGGATCGCTCTGCTCCGTCAGACTAATAGCGGGCTCCGTCTCTCCAGACTCCATCGCGGGATCAGACGGGGATTGTGCGAGAGCATTTCCTCCAAAACCGAGAAAAATGGTGACAGCAAAAATTCGAGATCGTGAGTGTTTTTTCAAGTTCATTTACTTCTCGCTAGGGCAAAACAAGATCATCTCTGTTTCGTGGATACATAAGCCAAACGTTGAATCTGCCCAGATTTATGGGCCTGAGGGTGCCGACAACTTTCGGTATAGATTTGCCAACAAATTCTGCCGGATCAAAACCGGACACGACGCCTTTGGATATAACCGCAACGCCTTTGCTGCATCCTTGACCAATGTCTAGTTTCCATTGACTAAAGCGTTCGTAATTTTGGTCGAGAGGACAAACTTTTCCACCCTCTACAGCAATCAATCCAGCCTCAAGCTTCTCCATTTGAATGGGCGCCGCCAAGGAATCGCCGGAGATCAATGCAGGCTCAGGAACGAGCTCTAGCCGAACTTTCTGGTCAGTGGCGTAGGTTTGCGGAAAACTCAATTCAGTTAATCCGTTAAACTCGGAAATCGGCCCGCTGACGCCAGAAATCGTGTGCCCAACCTCAAGCGAACCGCCTCCCTCGTAGGTGGAGAGCCCGAAAGCGAAAACGTAAAGGTGGTCGTATGCCCCCGCCACACATGGCGGCGTCCCCGCGTCGTCCTGGCATTCCACATCCGACACCGTGTATCCCTCTGGGTAGACCCCGGTTACCACTAGTCGACCACGCGAGCCATACCGAGACTCTGTCACTTGAACTTGTTTCGTTTCCAACGGAGAGCGAGTCAACGCGTTGAAGGATTCCTCGGCTGCAGGAGTCGAAATTTCTGCGAGGAAGGGGTTGCGAAACCACATCGGATTAGATGTTCCAGTGGCCAATGTCGCCTGCTCATTCTCAGCGTCATCCACCCACAAGACTGTTGGCCCATAAACTGTAGGCAGACCGACTTGGACATTTTCAGCAATGCCCGCTTTCACCTCTACTTCTGCTAAAGGTCGCCCGCGGTCACCTGGCACACCAATACTGCCAAGATAGTGCACTCGAATTTGAACTTTACCGGAAAAGCTCGGATCGAACTCTCCGTCCATGCCGATGGCGCGAACATTTATTTCCGCTTCCGTTGGAATAATCGCGAGGCGGCTCTCTTTCGAGCCAACAGAAATTGAGTCCGTGAGAGATACTTCGAAAG
>CAYPIX010000213.1:0-2482 GCA_964410875.1 uncultured Kofleriaceae bacterium | reverse complement strand
TCCTTTGGGATGCGCAGCGGTGATTTTTTCAACGATGCGATTTCGGCCTCGAGCGACTCCAATTCTCTAACTTTTTGGGCTAGGAAAGCTTTGTCGGCATTTTTGTCTTTTTTCCATTCCTCTAGTTCACGGCGTTGATCTACGGCGTCCTCTTCTAAATCTTCAATTGCAATTTGGGCTCGAGACTCACCTATGGCATCGGCGAAATCCCCTTTCGCTGTCGTTGGCAAGGAGATATCGAGCTGGGCTAGCACCTGGCCGCGGTCTGCCGGTTCAATAAGCCAAGTTTTGTCGACTAGGGTTGGCTCGTGACGAATTCTGAGTTCAGTTTCCTGAATGGTTCGACCTACGATCGCAAAACTTATCCCCTGGGTTTGTTTTACCAGGGCAACGGCCTCCTTCTTTGTCATGTGCAAAAGCGCAACAATCACGTCGGGCTTTTCTGCTTCTAGTAGCTGTAGGGATTTCGTTGCGGCTTCTCTAGCGCTGGTAACTTGCAATGAACCCCAAAGACTTTTGTCTTCGCTCACCGCGCCGAAAACGCCAATTCGAACACCGTTTGCGTCGATGATCTGGGGGGCGGCCAGTGTGATCCCTTGTCCTTCTTTCAGGTTTGATGCATGCCTGGGAAGCTGGATGGCGTCAGGTCCCAAGGACAGATCAAATGGGCCCAAACCAATTGCCGATGTCTTCAGCTGGTTTGTGAACACATCGCGTACCAGTTTCGCTTTGAGAGACTCCTGGGGCTTGCGTTCATTACTCAGGCTGGTTTCGGAAAACAGTGTGGAGCCGCCATCTAAGTGAACTACAGCTCGCCCTGAATTCCGTGCGTCGGCCACGATTTTGGCGGTACGGGCAAGGTCTCCCAGAGGGTCGGTAGTACAGCCGCAGGGCTCTGTGGTCCCTTGAAGATCGGTTGTGAGGAAAAGCGTGGCCTTACGGGGGCTGTTCTCCAGGCCCTTTCGAGGCTTTGCCGAGCAGCCTTCTCCGAGAAGGAGGACGATGAGGGAGATAGAGAGCCCCGTAATCCTTAGCATCTCGGAACATATAGCACGCTTGACACGCTGGTTCCGCCTAGCGTAGCTTCTGGCGCTCTCAACCGGGAAATCGAAGCCCCTCACCATCGGACTAGCACATGGCTGTTGCATTAAGACTCGCAAGACAAGGTTCCAAAAAACGCCCCTTTTATCGCATCGTTGCCGCTGACAAGCGGGACTCTCGTGACGGGCGCTTTATCGAGCAGCTCGGGTATTACGACCCGCGGCGAAAAATATTTAACCTCGACAGAGAGTCGTACTCTCGATGGGTTGGAAATGGCGCCCAGCCTAGTGAGACCGTTGGCTCACTGGTTCGAAAATTCAAAGAGAACACAGACCTGAAAACCGCTATGGGTGAGTCGGAGATCCGTCGTCGTGGCGCGTGAACAGGGAGGCCGAGGCCGAGGCAGGGGCAGAGGCCGTGAAAGAGATGACAATCGACCCAAGGTCGACGTTGCAGAACTTCTTGATTTTGTAACCCGCGGTATGGTGTCGGAACCCGACGAAGTTGACGTGACAATGGTCGAAGAACGCGACGCCTTTGTCTATGAGATCGAAGTAGGTGACAACGACCTGGGAACCATCATAGGTCGAGGCGGAAAAACCGCCAGAGCCATTCGCTCCGTCGTCAGCGCTGTGGCGCCACGAGGCGGCAAGCGTACACTCGTTGAAATTCTTGAGTAGGTAGAGCCGTGCCTGCGTCGAAGGACCTTGCCGACATCGTCGAGGTTGGCTACGTCGCTCGAGCTCATGGCGTAAAAGGGTGGATACGGATTCACTGTCACGACCGAGACTCTGTTTCTCTTGCTACTTGCCCCCAAATTCTTCTAGGTACCGAGATGGTGTCGGTCCTTTCCAGGCGTAAGGTAGAGGGCGCGTTCTTACTGCAAGTTGACGGGGTTTCCACCCGCGAAGAAGCTGAAAAGTCCCGGGGGCTTGCCGTTGGAGTAGAGCGGAGTTATTTAGCTCTTGCAGAAGATGATGTCCTTTTAACGGACTTTGTTGGATGCGCGGTGTTCGATCAGGCAGGGGAGCAACTGGGAGTGGTTGCAGAGGTCATAGTGGGCGTTCAGCACCGCCTCGTAGTAAGAGGCAATGGATTGGAGCGGGAAATTCCTTTGGTTGACGAGTTGGTTCCCACGGTAGAGCTAAGCGAAAAGCGGCTCTCCGTAGATTTGCCAGAAGGCTTTCCCGTCGAGGTTTTGGCCGGTCCATGAGTACAGATGCTCTACGGGTAACCGTTGTGACCCTTTTCCCGGACGCCTTCGAGTCTTTTTTGGGAGCCGGCATATTGGGGAAAGCGGTTGATCAAGGCCTTGTGAAAATTGATTTCGTCAACCCTCGCGAATTTACGTCGGATAAACATCGTACGGTTGACGACTCACCTTATGGCGGCGGCCCTGGAATGCTTATGAAACCCGAGCCCGTCGTCGCCGCCATTGAGT
>CAYPIX010000212.1:0-2533 GCA_964410875.1 uncultured Kofleriaceae bacterium | reverse complement strand
GCTGTGCATCCTCAGAAGAAGCGGGCGGGCTGCCCATTTTTTGAGCGTCATAACAGCAAACCAAAACAAGAAAGTCCTGAATGAATCTACGAGATTTTGAATTATTGAGATTGATTTTTAGAGTGAGGGTGGTCTGCATCGAGCATGCGGTAGGCGTTCTGTTTCGCAGCAGACGAACCGCGCAACGGCGCTTTGCGGCGCTTCGAGATGTCGGTCTGATTACCCGTCATCAAGTCGGCCTAACGCTCAATGCCGTGGCCAACGGCCCGGTCCACTATCGCCTCACGAGTGCGGGGGTACGAGCTGTTGTAGCTGAGTTTCCCGAGGAATCACACCTCGAGCACCGGCAGGCATCGGCAGTTCGCTTGAGCCTCCGCAATCATGAGCATCACGACGGAATTGTCGACCTCTACACCCGCCTCGTCGCGGGCGGAGATCCAGAAGAATCGATTGCTCGCACCGTGCCGCTTCGCTACTGGCACGATGGCGATGTCCAAATCGAAGTTGCGAGCCCTGGCTTGACCGGCTGTTTCGTTCCTGATGCAGTCTTTCAGCGAAACCAGAAACGAATCTTCGTTGAGCTCGACCGATCGACAAAAGATCTTGGAAGAATCGCGCGCACATTGCGCCGCTACGCGGCGTACGCCGCTGGGGCGGCCGTCGAGGATCCGTTCAAAGAAAAGCTCCCTCCCCGCCTATTGTTCGTCACCCGAAGCTGGCAACGGGCCAATCACATCGCACGCAAGGCCGAATACCTCGATCTAGGTACCCTCGAGCAGTGCTCTCTTCCGCTCTCGAATGCGGTGAGTTGGTTGCGTAACCAGCTCTTCGACGACCCCATCGAGGAAAGCGCTGACGCCGCCCCCCCGCCGCAGTCTGACCTGCTTGCACGCGTTCACCAGGAAGGCTGCCAGTTGATTCAATTGGTCCGCGCTGCAGGTCAACGTCTCCCACCGCTCCCTGCCATTTCAGAGGCTGGAAGCGTCCTCAAGCAAGCAGAGCATGGCGGCGCCTAGAGGCCTGAGCATTCGGGGGCAATTCGCGAGCTTGGTGCTCTTGGCTCTTGCCGCGGCGATCCTCGTTGAGATGGCGTATCGATCTGTTGTGGCGAACCAACCAGACAGCCACACGCCAGCATTATGGGCTCCGGCCTATGCTGAGATTCGAAGCCATGTCGCCACCCATGCGTGGCTCTACGGCATTCTCCTCGCGGTTGTTCCAATCGCCCTATTCTTTGGATTCAGCAAGCTGTCCGGGCGGCTCAGTCGCTGGCGCGAAAAACGAGCGGGTATGGCCCTAGAAACCCCGGACTACCATCTCGAAAACCCTTTCGGCTTCGATCAGCTGAAGTCCCTCAATCGAGCTCAAGAGCAGTTCAAAAAAACACTTGCCGAGATGCACACATCGGACCGGGAAGTCGTATTGGGTTTCGACAGTCGTGGGGAGCCTGTCCTTTTATCCGATCGCGAGCGCACCACCCACATCCACCTGATAGGCCAAACCGGCTCCGGTAAGACCAAATCCGTCATCTATCCACTGCTATTTCAAGACATCTGGCGGCCCTACGCAAACCCAAACGGCAATGACGGCCGCCGCTCGGTCTTGTTTATCGACGCGAAGGGCGCTGGCGAAAACGAAACCGAACTATGTCGCATGGCCAGAGCGGCGAAGAGAAGCGACGACCTAAAGCTGTTTTCGCTCAACCCGCAAGTACAGAGCCACACCTACAACCCCCTTTACATTGGCCCGGGCGCCGACCCGCGCTCCATCGCAGAGCGCTTCTTTTCCGCCTTCTCGGCTGATATGGAAGAGCCCTACTACCGAGATATGGCCCGCGAGATGGTCGTTGGGTTGGTCATTGCCCTCGCATCAACCGGAAAGCAGCTTTGCGTACTCGATCTCGTCGCATGCCTCTCGGATCACCGCATTCTTCTCGGCGCTCTCAAAGGAGCAAGCGCGCCCGCAGCAGTGTGGCGGTTGAGAAACAGAATCGAGAAGCTTGGCAGGGCTTTTGATTCCACCTATACCGGGCTCCTCACGGCACTCAGCCAGTGCGACCACCCCGCGGTCAATGCGTACGCACCGGACATCGTCCTTGAGCGAGACCTAAATTTGGGTCGCATCATCAGTTTCAGTCTTCCGGCGAACGCATATAAGTCGTTGGCGCGAACCATTGGTATCGTGGTGTTGCAGCACGTTCAGCAGGTTGGAGCGCAGAGGCAAATGGACGGTGCCCGGAACCCGGTGCCCGTGAGCGTATTCGCCGACGAGTTCTACACGTTTGCATACGAAGGGTTCATCGATGCGCTAAACAAACTTCGGGATGCAAATATTTCCATGCTGCTTTCCCATCAGTCGCGGTCCGACCTGGAGCGAATTTCACCGGAGTTCGCGCGTGGTGTCTGGGACAACACCCGAAGCAAGGTCGTCATGTATTCCAACGACACCGAGCTGTGCGAACAACTCTCCGCATCCATCGGCACAGAGGCAGCAACCGAGCTTACGGTAAGACGAGGCGTGGACGGGTTTATGA
>CAYPIX010000211.1:0-2640 GCA_964410875.1 uncultured Kofleriaceae bacterium | reverse complement strand
TCTCCTACCCGTATGTCGACAACATGCGGATGATTCAAGCGGTTCAGGATCTTCGCCTCCCGCTCAAAGCGTCGGTAGAGCACCTCTTTTTCTGCTTCAGAGGCAGCCTCCGGCGGTGATGCGAACTTGAGGGCGCAGAGCTCGTCGGTGTCGCGGTCGTGAGCCGACCACACGATCGCCCCACCTCCCCTTCCGAGCACTTCGACAAGCTCATAGATGCCGTTGACCAGGTAGCCTGGCTCAAGGTCCTCCAACGGGGCATCTAGTGCCGACAAGAAATCATCCGTACTTGAGAACCGTTCTTGCGGATTTACCCGCAGTGCCTTGGCAACAGCGACACTGAGTCTCCGAGGCACCTTGCCGGCGAACCGATGGGTCTCGTGAATGGGTTCTGCCCCCGGCCGTGGAGCTTCCCCGGTCAACATGGTGAACATGACCGCGGCGACCGAGTAGAGATCACTTGATTCCGTGGATGAGCTGCCTCCGGCTATTTCTGGCGCGAGAAACCCGATGCTCCCAGCGCAACCATCGGCATCACTGCCAGTAGACATTGAAAGGCCGAAGTCCAAAAGCACCGGAAAGGCCCACCCGTACCGATGGCCGGCGTCGTCTCGAAGAAAAACGTTCCCGGGACTGATGTCCCGATGAAGAAGTCGCGCTTCGTGCAGTGCGGACAACGCTTCGAGCATGCCCCGCAGGTAGTGTTCTGCCTCTTCTGGATTCAGCGCGCCTTCGCGTTGTATGCGCGCATGTACGGATTCCCCACGCAGGCATGGCATTACGAGAAACGGCCTATCCCCGTGCCAACCCACGTCGTACACGTCAACCACGCGCGCGCTTTCGAGCTTCCGTGCCACACGCGCCTCCGAATTGAACTTCTCCCGAGCCTCCTCCGAGGAGAAATGAGCACGCAGTACCTTGACGCAAACGCGGACTCGGAGATGTGTATCGCGAGCAACAAAAACGTGCCCCTCAGATCCCGAAGCTAATTCGGATTCAAGCTCAAAGCGACCTCCCAACAGGAGGCCCGGTTTCAAAGGAGGGCCGGCCACGATTCGCCTTCAACTTTATGCACCAATAGCGCGAGAATCAAACACTCTTCACTTTGGCGAAACTTACGGCACTTAGCCGTCGCGGTATTCGTTCCATGACCAACAGAAGTTGCCTTGCGGCCAACTGACCGCACGCACACTTTTTGTATGTTTTATTCTGTTTTTTTGTTGACGCGAGCAAGTCGTTCGCTTTATTGGTTAGGGCATGAGATGTACCCCCCTGCTTCTACTCGCACTCATCGCGTGCTCCCGCGAGGGCACAAAACACCGCGCAGAGAAGATTCCTGCCGCCCGCGTCATCCAGCCCTCCATTACCTCACAAACCTCGGCGCCGGATGAAGCCTCACAAACGGTACTCAAAGAAGCCCTCCAATCTAGAAACTACGCGACTCGACTGACCGCAACAGAGAGCCTGGCATGCATACCAGGCTCTCTGCATTTACTGGAGAAGCGACTGGCAGACCCAGAAGAAGATGTTCGAGCAGCCAGCCTTGTTGCTCTCGCTTACCGTAAAGAACCCCACGCTCGAGCGCTTCTCCACTCGGTCCGAGATGACGACAGCGAAGATCTTGGCTTGCGAGTTCTCGCAGTCCGCTCCCTCTCCACCCCTCAAACCTGCCGCTGAAAGACCCCACCATGCAAACCCCACAACCTCCCTGCACCCTACTTGAAATCCCCACGTCCCAATGCCAGCCCCACGAAGCCAACCGTAAAACTAGCTCGGCAGACATTGCGGAGCTCGCCGATTCGATTCGTGCTGTTGGACTCATCTACCCGATCAAAGTGAGAAAAACCGGCGAGCACTTCGAAATCATCGTCGGCGAGCGCCGCTGGCGAGCCCACAAGGCCATCGGAGCGAAAACCGTCGCCGCATTCGTCTACGAAGATTGCGACGATCTAACGGTAGACACGCTCCGCCTAGTGGAAAACGAGCAGCGAGTGGAATCCACTGCCCTTCAGACGGCAAGAGAGCTTCGCCGCCTTAAGAATCTGCATGGGCTCACTTACGAAGGCGTCGCCGAGAGGAGCGGTATCCCTCTCGATCGTGTGAAGCGCTATCTCTCCATATTCAATGCGTCGGACGACGTACTCGACGCCATTGAGCGCCACAATTTGAATTCGCGCACGGCCGTGGCTCTCGTCCGCTATGAAAGAGCTCTTGGAGAGCGGAAGACCCGCAGTGTCGTGAAGCGCGTGGCTTCGGGTGAGCTAACCAGCAGAGGACTAGATGCGCTACGCAAGCGAGCAAATGGAAGCGGCGTTAAAGCGAAGCCAAGCAATCAGCCCGATGCGAAGCTTTCTTCGCCCAAAGCTTCATCCAATAGCGACCGCTGGGCCCGAGCTGAAGCACTGCTCGAGATCCTCCTTAAAGAAGATAGCGACAGACTCCGCAAACTAATCGGTCCCCTGGTGAAGTCCAAACGATCGAGAAGCGGGGCTCTCGCCAGCTAGCTTCTGGTGCACCGGTGCACCGAAGCCGGCTCGGCCGTAACTTGGCGCGCCACAGACGCACTCTGTACGTTTTTCCACCGCCAGGGTGGAGACAACCCCCAAGGAACGAAAAGGGCAGCCCGCCCGCATCGTTATA
>CAYPIX010000210.1:0-2643 GCA_964410875.1 uncultured Kofleriaceae bacterium | reverse complement strand
TCGAAGAACCAGTGGTCGAAACTCCAAAGGTAGAGCAAGAGACTCTGGGAGCAAGCGAAACTGAGGCGCCGGGCCTCGTGGTTGGAGGAGTGATGGCAACCGTTGGGATGACTGTATTTCCTAAGCCAGATGAAAAAGAGTCGAATAACGGTGCGGAACCTGCGCTAGAGACAAAGGCGCGAGGAAAGCGCGTTGAACCTAGCCCGCGACCTTCCATTTCAAGTCCCTTAATTCCGAGTTCGGCTCTTGCGGCGATTCGGAAGTCCAAAGGGAATCGAAACTAGACAGGGGATTTTATGTTTGACGAGTTACTAGATGACGAAATCGAAGTCCTCGATTCGAACAAAGGGACCGCCGTCGGTATTGATCTTGGCACCACCAACTCGGTTCTGTCTTACGCGAAAGACGGAAAGATAACAGTTGTCGCTGATGGAGCTGGGAAGACTCTGCATCCTTCAGTTGTAGCTTGGTTGCCAGATGGTAGCCGTTTGACAGGCGCTGCTGCACGCAATCGGAGGATTATCGATCCAGCCAATACAGTTTTTTCAGTAAAACGGATTATCGGTCAACCGTTTTCCTCGATTGGGGTACAAGATGTAATTGAGAATCTTCCCTATAAAGTCGAAGAGGGCTCCCAAGATCAGTCTTTAATTGCTACGCGAGAGGGGCTTTTAGAAATCCCCCAGGTTTCTTCGTTCGTACTAGACGATCTACGAAAATACGCTGAGTCTTCGCTTGGCGAGCCTGTAGCTCATTGCGTCATAACCGTTCCTGCAAATTTCTCAGATACGCAGCGAACTGCAACAAGACAAGCTGCCGAGGCGGCCGGACTTGATGTGCTTCGTATTTTGAACGAGCCAACCGCGGCCGCTATTGCCTATGGACAAGACCGTCCGATGCATCAACGCATTGCTGTGTTTGACCTTGGTGGAGGTACTTTCGACCTGACGTTGCTTGCAGTCAGAGGAAACCTGTTTGAGGTTTTGGCAACTGGAGGCGACCCGTTCCTTGGTGGAGATGATTTCGACGCACTCTTAATGGAGAGGCTAGCCACGTTGTTTCTTTCTCAACACCGCATTGATCCTCGCGACAATGAACAATCGGTAGCAAAGCTAAGAGCAGCGTCAGAACAGATCAAGCAAATGCTTTCCAAGGAAACTGTTGCCGAGGGGAGCATTTCGCAACTGGCATTCGGGCCAGGTGGCGCCCCTTTAAGCTTGGATTTTCGGGTTGAGCGAAGTGAATTCGAAGAGCTGATTGCGCCAGTGGTAGAAAAGGCGATCTTGACGGCGACTGCAGTGCTTTCCGAAGCTGATGTTCTTCCAAACCAAATTGATGAGGTTATCCTTGTTGGAGGATCGACAAGAGTTCCGCTAGTGGCCCGGCGGGTCGCTGAGGTCTTTGGGCAGGAACCAAGATGCGATATCGACCCTATGCAGGTGGTTTCCATGGGAGCCGCGCTGCAAGCACAGACACTTTGGACCGGTAATTCTCTATCGGAAAAAGCACCCGTTCTATTTGATGTGACTCCTCACTCTCTTAGGGTTGGCACCGTCGGTGGGTACACGAAAGTGATCGTGCCAAAGAACGCCACGCTTCCAGCAGAAGGAACCGGAATTTTCTATACAGCTAGAGACAACCAAGGGGTTGTTCAGCTGACCGTTTGCCAAGGCGAAGAAGAATCTCTTGAAGCCAACGCTCCGATCGGACAAGTCGAACTGTCTGATATCCCCGACGGTCGACGAGGTGAGATCGCTATTCAAGTAGCTTTTACGATTGATGCCGATGGGCTCTTACAGGTGTCCGCACGAGAGGCATCGACTGGAGTAGAGACTTCGACGACCCTAACCACAGTTGGAGTTTGTGAGGAACGTTGAGTCGCACCGCGAAAGTATTGGAACTAGCCCAATCGCTTGACTCGGTGAATTACTACCAACTTCTGGGAATCGAGCGAAATGCCTCGTCAGAAAAGGTAACCGATCGTTATTATTTCTTAGCCGCGAACCTGCACCCTGACAAATTTGTTCACACGGGCGACGCTAGGCAGATAAAGGCACTGAATAAAATAGGGGCCCGCCTGGGAGAAGCGAGAAAGGTTCTTACTAATCCTTCTGCACGGAAAAAATACGATCAGGCTCTGGACGACGGGCAACTTCGTTTACTACCAAATGAGCGAGAGCCGAAAAAGAAGCAGATCACGCAAGATCCTGCGCACCCTTTGGCTCGGCAACTTTTCGAGCAAGCAGAAAAGCTTCTGACCGCGGGCGATCGTGAGGCAGCGCGACCCAAACTGAAGCTTGCCTCGCAGTACGAGAGGGGCTCCAAAGCAATAGCAACCCTTATGGCTTCGTTAGATCCAAAGATAGAGGAGAAAACGGAAGAAATAGCTGCGCAAGAGAAACCGAAACCACCACCGCCAACGGCGGCACCTCTGGTCTCGGAGCCAGCCCCATCGGCAGATGCGGCATCGAAAAAGCCGGGTATGCCAACTCAATCAACCCCCGTCGCGACCCAGACAAAAGCTACCGGCATTCCTGAAAAGGCAGTTCGGGCAGAAAAACGAGTTCCCATTCAATTAGCAGTTAAGTTGAAACTTCCTTCTTGGGATAGGGTTGAAAAATTAGTTAGCAGGGACTTGAGTTG
>CAYPIX010000209.1:0-2691 GCA_964410875.1 uncultured Kofleriaceae bacterium | reverse complement strand
GCTATACCCCCTTATCCACCCGGCTTCGCACAAACGAGCCGCATCTTGGCAGCAGCCAACTCAGCTCTACCCGTATTTGAAACAAGAATCGAATACAGGTGCCGAATTTGAGAGTTAGAAAAAGCGGGCGGTGCTACTCGATGGTCCAGTCGAATATGAGGTGGTAGTTGTAGCCGGCATAGTCCCAATTCGGGTTCGTTAAATCTAACGAAATTGTGGAGGCTTCGCCGCTAGGGCAGCATACTTCTCCTCTGCGTTCAATAACCCTGAAGGAACGCTCTTCCGCTTGGGTAATGCTAAGGCCGGCATAAGCTGTGGCAGAAATTCCTTCAGCACTCACGAGTGTACGTTCACCTGTATACGCATATTCAAATACAGAAACGGTCTCGTTTTCGACAACTGCTCGTAAATCGTCTCCCCCTTTAAAGGAACACTCTGGCTCCAACTGGTCGAAGGGCTCGTCGTACTCTCTGTGTGTCTTCACAACCAAACCAAAACAGGTTTCATTGGGGCTGGTACGTAACAGGGTTGCTTCATCTCGAAGCACATCTCGACGGATATCACCGGGCGTACTCTCTGTGCGTGCTCCACCTGGGGCTGCACTCCTGGTTGCAAAATAGCCGGTGAGCCGCGCGTACTTTGTCCCTATGTGCTCCGGCCTAATTTTTGAAGAAACGCGCTTGGCGCAACTAGAAGAAAAAAGAAGAACAGTGAGTGAAGTCACGAAACTTGCTCTATGCATCATCATGTTACTGTTGAATGCAGTAGAGATGTGCGAACTCCTCGCAGCCTATGCGACCCGCGTTTGTCCACGCGGTCGTAGTCTTTTCAAGATCTCCTGCTACGCCGCTTCTACTCGTGTTGCTAGATCTCCACGAATCGCAGCTCTCCGAGAAAGCAACATTCCCGCCGACATTTGTTCCCGTCCAAACGCGTCCATTGGCGACGAATTCACCATGTTCGTCTCGATCAATTGGCACTTGTGGGGTGTTCAACAAGTTTGCTTTGTTGTTGAAAACGACTGTGTCCTCACCAACCAAGAACCATGGACCAACGTCTTTTACGCGGTCTTTTACGTTCGTTCGTTCCGCTCTGTTGCCAAACGGGTCGGTCCAGGAGTGAGAAGAGAACCAGGCTATCCACGCACCAGGCATACCGGCCCCGTGGGCTGCCGTAGTGCACAGCTTGTCAGCTTCAGTTGAACCACCAGCTTTTTCAATGACAAAACTGCCGTTCCAGGTCGCCGCGGTAACAAAGACATGCCTCTTGGTATTTTCTGTTCTCTCTCCGAATTCTGGGTCACCTGAAGCGTCGGAAAAGTCGTCGTCGCTGGTTTGGCACCCCGTTGTGAACAGTGCCGCGAGAAAAAGGATATTCATTTTGGTATTCCAATTTGTCATTGCATTCCTCATTTACAGTAACCGTAGGTGTTACCAGGGAAGATAGAACAGACGCCGACTCCACAGGAGAACTGGCCGCCACAATCAGCTTTTGTCTTGCAAACACGGTGGCACACCGTGGTCGTATTGCACGACGCCCAGTGACAAACCTGAAAGGGCCCACAGCCCCAAAATGGATCGATAAAATCTTCGTCCATGCATTGCTCCCCTAAATTGGCCTCGCCTTCCAAGGTCGAGCAACGCAACTCGTCGTGCTTGAAATTCCACGTGCAGTCGGTGGTTCCGGGGCAGGAACTGTCGAATCCGCATGTTAAGGGTTCACATGTCCCCGCAACCATTTCGAACCCAGTGTCGCAAGTGCAAAAACCGGAGCTATCGTACGCTGAGTTGGCGGGGCACGGGCCACAGTCGCTGGAGTCGGTACCCCCAAGACACAGACCAGTCCCCTTTGGCTCGTCACAGCGCCCATCTCCGGCAGATTCGCAAGTCGGATCGATACAAACGTTATCGGCGCACGTTAGCCCCTCTGAGCAGAGTGGGAGAGTCGGGATTTCTTCATCAACGCCCAGGTTACTGCACGCGTCGCCTTCTTTCGCATAGGGCTCTACGCGCACTTCAAGCTTGAATTGTCCCTCTGGTCTGGCGTCGACTACGATCCAAATAGGCAGCCCAGCAATCGCGTGCCAGCGGGTATGCGCTCGGGGGTCAAGGTTGGAGACGTCACCATTGCACGACTTAAATTGAGCGTCTTTGTTACAGACGTTGAGGATGCCTACAACCGTATCGCTGGTGGTTTCTGGAAATACGGTACTGGCTACCAACATGCCGTTCTCTGTAGGCACATAAGAAAATACGACTTCACCTGTGCCCTTATTGTGATTGCACTGTCCAAAAAGTTGCAGAGCGAACTCATCTTGGTAGTCCGCCGTGTTTGCCTGATACGTCCCACCCTCCAGATTGAGGTCGATTGGCTCAGTGCAAGTACCTAGAGTAGATGGCGAACCTTCTTCGGTGCACACGCCTTGGGTGTTGCAAGAGCCGGTTTCGCATGTTCCACATGAGGCGTCACGCAAAGCGCCGCAGTTATCAGCAAGAGCATGTGCGCCGCATTCAAATTGGTTGCGAGCACAAAATTCCTTATCGCTTTCCGCGACGCATTCGGACTCAGTGACAGCAACACATGCGTTGTTCCGCCGCTCATAACCGTTATCGCAAACCGGACGTCCGTCTCGCAGGCTGCAATGAGTCTCGGCTCGACACGCGTCTTTGCCGACTTCTGCTTTGTCTCAGG
>CAYPIX010000208.1:0-2700 GCA_964410875.1 uncultured Kofleriaceae bacterium | reverse complement strand
GTCGGTTCCGTTTCCTTCTGGAATGAACCGTCCGGTTCGTCGGAGCTGGCCGTTGGTGATTCGGTACGCTTCATATCGTAAGCCGACGCCTGCTGGGACGATGGTTTCGTCGATGGCTTCGGCGCTGTCATCGGTGTATACCAAGATGCGAATGGCCGAGTTCCCAAGAGCTTGTGCATCACCCCGCTCGCTGTAGTTATCTACGTAGTAGACGTACTCGCCAGTTGCGCTGAGATCGTTGATGGTAACAGTCTCAGGGCCACTCCACTCTCGCTCGTCACGATCCAGATCCACGCCAACACCGGCTGGTTGTGGGTTGGCCCAGAAGACATGGGTTCCGTTGGGAGTGCGAAGGTACGAGTCGACGTCCTGAACGCCACCTTCGCAATTGTCGCACCACGAAACCGTGAAACGGTACGGCGAGTTCCCAATGGGTTGGGACGCAGAGATATTGGCTTCAGTTACGCCGCCAATCTCAACTCGGATGGCGCTCGCGCCGGTCACGAGATAGTTCGGATGGGTAATATCAACGATATACTCTCCAGGAAGAAGAAAGGGGCTTTCGTATCGGCCATCAGCATTGGTGGTCGTTTCGTAGATGTAAGCTCCTAGGCTTCGCTCTTCCCTGATTCCGACCTGAGCGCCTTCGAGGCCTAAGCCGGTGACAGAATCTTCGACGAGACCGGTGATTTGACCGCCCTGATTAGAGGAAGCCACAATCGGTCCGCTAGCCGAAGGGTTGGTTTCTCGGGCGTCTAGAGCGGCGAGGAAGGAATTGCTCGAGCGAACGATTTTTTCGGCTTCGAAACCGGCGTCGATAAAGGTTTGGGTTCCGTTTTGACGAAAAACGCAGACCTCTTCGCTGTAGGCTTGTTTGAATGCCTGCGCTCTCGCTTTGGCATTGTTGAGGTCTTGCCTACTCGAAGTCGAAGAATCATGAAGTGTTGCGACCATGGCGTTCAAATCGGTGACGAAAGCCGGGCTGCAGGATTCGGTGTGATCGAGGTCTGAGGTGCATGAAGACGCGAGTGCTAGTAGGGCGACTGGGAATAGGAAGCGGTTTGACATGTTCTGACAAGAGAGCAACCTTTGGACCAATTGTGATTTGTGGAAAGAAAACAAACGGTTGTGAGGTGAAACTTACTTTCTGGCGAACGTAAGAAGCGGCGACCGGCAGAGCCAGTGACCGAAAACGAGGCAATCGATGCAGCTGGTGTTGTTCGGTACAGGAAACAAAGCGGCCCAATGACAAAGTCACCGGGCCGCAGGGAGGTATTATTGTTCCCAGCCTAGAATGGACTCGTTCCAGAACCTTCAGGAATGAATTGTCCGGTCTTGTGGAGCTGTCCGTTGACGATACGGTACGCCTCGTACCGAAGGCCTATTCCTGCAGGAACTACGGTCTCATCGAGAACTCGGTTGCTGGTGCCGCTGTAAACCAGGATTCGAATGCCTGATCGTCCTAGCGCTTGAGCATCGTTACGGGCGTTGAAGTTATCCACATAGTAGACGTACTCGCCATTTGTGTTCAGCTCGCTGATGGTGACCGTTTCTGGACCCGTCCAGTCTGTGTCGTCGCGGTCGAGGTCAGCGCCTTCGCCTGACGGGCGAGGGTTAGAGTAGTAAATATGAGCTCCGGTTGGAGTGCGTAGGTACGAATCCACGTCGCGAACGCCACCTTCGCAGTTATCACACCAGGAAACAGTGAAACGGTATGCGGCGTCCCCAATGGGTTGCGATGCAGATACATTCGCTTCGGCTGTACTGCCCACTTCTACGCGTACGGCACTTGCACCGGTAGCGATGTAGTTAGGATGGGTAATATCTACAAAGTACTCGCCGGGAAGCAGAAAAGGGCTCTGATAGCGGCCGTTTGCGTTGGTTCTGGTTTCGAAAAAGTACTGCGAAGCGGTGCGTTCTTGTTTGAAGCCGACATGAGCGTCCTCGAGAGCTCGACCAGACACGGAGTCTTCAACCAAACCCGAGATTTGGCCACCTTGGCTAGAAGAAGAGACGATCGGATTGCCGGAAGAGGAGACGACTGTGCCGCCGGAAGAAGATGGCGTTGGCGCGACCTCGCGGGCGTCTAATGCTGCGATGAAAAGCTCTACGGAGGTAATGATTTTGTCTGCTTCGAACTTGGCATCGATAAAGGCGCTTGAGCCGTTGACGCGGGCGCGGCAGACTTGATCGCCGTAAAGGAGTTTGAAAAGGTTTGCTTGGCTCCGGGCGCCTTCCAGCTGTTGTCGACTCGAAACCGATGAGTCGGCGTAGGTGGAATTCATTGCGTTAAAGTCCGCGATGAAAGCCGAAGAGCAATTGGCGCTGGTGTCTTCCAGGGTGCAAGAAGACACAAGAGCGAGGACGGAGAAGAGAGGGAGGAGTCGTTTGGTCATGCCCGTACCTAGAGCAACCACTAGACCACCCTGGTTGTGGTTTTCATTTCATGAGGTTATCTGCCTTTTTGGATATGTGATTTTCGCTGCTGAGAACATCGGGAAACGGCAACCCCCGTAGCCAGCCCCCAAAAAGGCCTCCAAAAAGGCCTCCAAATGACGCACCGCACTGCAGCCCCAGGCAAACGCGGCGATTCACGCGCCCGCGGCTCAGCGTAGTGTTGCCGCAGGCAAACGAAGCGGTCAAATGCGCCCGCGGCTCAGCGTAGTGTTGCCGCAGGCAAACGAAGCGGTCAAATGCGCC
>CAYPIX010000207.1:0-2726 GCA_964410875.1 uncultured Kofleriaceae bacterium | reverse complement strand
ACAGAACCATCCCGGCGGCCGTTCGTCAAAGCAATTACTTTTATAAGTCCGCGAGGTGTTAGTTTTGGGGGGCCCCCTGATGAAAACTCCAATATCCCCTCAAGCAGTGGAGTTGCGTTTTGGCCGAGAAACGACACCGCAATGTCCGATGACCCGCTGGCAGCCGAGAACACTTGGGGAAATGCGACGAGGAGCATCTTTCCCGCAAGTTTGCCTTCAATCGTAAGCGCCCAAGACGTGGGGACCAGGTTGCTAAGGGCGGCTCCGCCGGCTACTTCAAGAATTGACCGGTGGTTGAACTCGTCGAGAACTTCAATCGACATACCTGTGATTGCAAGTTGGTCGTTGTTGAATTGAATCTTGCCTTGAGGTATTTCGACTGTGGCATCTTGGCCTTGTGGAGCCACTTTGACATCTGAAAATTCGAGAGACCCGGTATACTGGCGTTCTTGTAAACTGCCACCGATGCTAGCCTCTATTGAGGTCGTGCCATCCATTGACTGAAAATATTCAGACAAGTACGGCCTGAGTAAGGGCAGGGTAATATCGCCTTTGGCGAGGAATTCTAGTTTTTCTTCTGATCCACGCCCTGATATCTCTAGGTTTCCTAGAGGGCTCGCTACTATGACGGGTTCGGTTAAGGCTAGCGTCTTCCCATCCCAATTGAAGTTTATTGGAGTCTTGTTTCGCACGGTGACTGGGTCAGGGCGACCCTCCGAGTCTTCCCTGTCGAGAACAAATACCGCCTCGCCAAGAGAGGCCACAACGTTAGAGGGCCCATTACCCATAAGGTCGCCATTCCAAGTTAGGTCTCCACTGACCCACGAACGAACCCCGGAGTTCTCCGCAGCCTCAGGAAGGAGTAGGTCTAGTTCGACGCGGCGGAGTGAAACCTCGGCCTTAGTTGCAAACGGGAAACGCGGAGTAATGATTGCGTCAACTGAAACCTTGTCTTGAAATAGGGTCGCCGAAATTTGCCAGGGGCCGTTCTTTGTGGATTCCACATTAAACGATGCATTTCCGAAAAAGATGCTGCGTATCCAACCTCCGACCAGCGACGCATCACCACTTACGCGCGGCGCTCTGTCCGAGCCAAAAAGCTCCATGTTGGCATTTAGCTCGCCCCCGGCCGCGAGGTTGGTTAGACCGAAGCCGCGGAAGATGGTCCTTAGGGGCATCTTTGAGACAGAAAGTAGGCCTTGCAACGCCCCTTTACGGCTTCGCTGACCGTTTAGTTTCGCGCCGCCACCTCCTGTTCGTTTCATTTCAATGTCGAAGGAAGCTTTTCCTTTGGGTGACTGGTTTACTACCACGCTAGCATTGTCGAATCGGTCGTCGCCAATTCGGAGTTCTCTCATTTTGCTCTCGAGGCTCATTCTCAGATTTGACAGTGGGCCGTCCGCGGTGAAATCGAGTGCAAGAATGCCGTCGAGGTCGTTGCCGTAGTTTGGGACTTTGGAGAGGCGGATGTCGTCCGCGACAAGTTGGACGTTTCTCAGTTTAGGTTTCTTGTCGAGTACCAGTGCGCCCTCGGCACGAACAGCGCCCTGCCAGAGTTTGCTACTTGCCTCGAGTATTTTGAGTGTGGCGCCCTTGATGCCTAGTTTTGCATCAATCTGCCCTAGAAACGGTACCCCGCCTAGGCTTAGCTTGGCGCTACCTTGGGTTTTGCTTGGATCGTCAAAGTTACCTGCAATTCGCCCTGTGGCCTTAACAGTGTCTGCGAAAACTGGTGCGTCGAACTCGCGAAAAAAAGAGGAAGCGTCGTTGGAGGCGAGTTTGCCGAAAGAAAGTGAGTAGGAACGGGTTCCCCAGTCTAGGTAGCCGGTTACATCCGATACGGTTGTCTTGTTGCGAACCACGGTGAATCCAGAGCCCGATCTTAGCCGGGTGCCTTTGTGCTCTGCGGTGCCTCGAATTGTGGTTTCTCCCAACACTAGCGACACCGGTGCAAGCTGCTGGGAGAGTAGATCGCCAGATGCGCTAACTCGACCATCTAACCGGCTGCCTCCAGCGAGCGCTGTTAGTTCTTTGGGTAACCAAGGCGCCAGTTCGAAAGCTTTGATGATTTCAAGATCTACATCGAGGGATGTCGGGTAGAGTCCAAAGTTTGCGCTCAATCTTGCTGTTCCCTTCGCTCCTTTGAGAAGGAAAGGGGGCAGGTGTCCTTTGTCTTCGCTTACGTTGAGGATCACCTTCGCGGTCTCGCCCTTGAGCACCAAAGAGTCATCACGGTGAGTAGGGCCAGGGAAAACTTCAATATTGTTCAGCTGGGTCGTGATGAGCGGTCCCATTGCTGTCCCCTCAATGCTGATTGAGCCGCTGATTTCTGGTCCACCTACAAATCCGTTGGTGGCTTCTTCCACGAGGCCCTCAGCATTGTCGAGTTGTATGGCGAGCTCGTGCTCGCCCAAGAAAGGATCGAGCCAAAAATCATTTAGCGAGCCATTGGCGCTAACGCTTCCTCCTTCGGCGGTGGTTGCGGTGAGTAAATATTTTAGATCGCGTGGCACGTCTCTTTCGGGCCACTGAGCGGAAAGCTGGGCGAGCTTTGGCACTGCGACATCGAGTAAGTCGAGTTCGAAAGGGGCTAGTATGCTGGCTACGTCTGCGGTTGCAGCCAAGTCGTAGAATAGACTCGGGACTATCGGGTCACTTCCATCGAGTGTGAGAAATCCGGTGCCTCCGACCCCAGTAAGGGTAGCCCTGAAAACTCCGAAGTCGAG
>CAYPIX010000206.1:0-2771 GCA_964410875.1 uncultured Kofleriaceae bacterium | reverse complement strand
CCACCAATACGTCACCGGCGCCAAAAGGGGTAAAACCTACACTCCCGGGAAACTGTGGTGGCAAGGGAGTCAAAGATTTTACTCCGTAATTCGGCTCCATGTAGTACGCCCGGGCCCCGTCGTAAATCTTCTTAACGAACGTTTTGGCCTCAGACGTCTTGGCTTTCCGGATGTATTTATCCAACGCAGGAATCGCAACGGACGCCAGCACACCGATGATCGCGACAACAATCATCAATTCTATGAGCGTAAACCCGCTCCTCCCCTTTCCCCTCATGCGGCGACAGTATCAAGACATTCGTTCGCGTGCCATTCGCTCTCAAGAGAAATGCCCCGATGTTATCGGGGCATTTCTCTTGAGAGCAGTTTTCTAGCTACGAGCTAGTTTGCTGCAATAGTAGTAGAGCTTTTCGCGGGAGCGGCCGGACTCGGCGAAGTTTTGGGCGCCGCCACGGCAGTCGTGGGCGATGCTACCGAGACCTTCTTGGCAGCTTTGCTTGCCTTTTTTGCAGCCTTCTTGGCCGCCTTTTTGACTAGCTTTTGCGCAGCCTTCTCCGCGGTTTTGCTCGCAGCTTTTACGGCCTTCTTCTTTTTGCCCTTTTTGGCAAACTCGAGCGCTGCCTTGGTGGCTTTCTTCTGCACCTTGGCGGCTTTTTTATCGCTTAGGCTCGTAGACTGTACCGCTTTCGCAGCCGCCTTTTTTCCGGCCTTCTTGGCGACCTTCTTGGCTGCTTTTTTTCCTATCTTGCCAGCCGTTTTCTTTTTACTTTTCTTAGACATCGTTTCAATCCTTCCTTCGCGGTCTGGTTTTCTAGCGTATTGCCGAACAACAGTCAAAAGCCGACCGGCGAACGGTAAACTCGAGTTCTTATCAAACCCTGGCAAACCGTCTTGCAAGCTCTGGAGCTGTCCTTTTAAGACACCCGAAGACCGCTTGGCGCGCGCCTTCACCTCACCTGTCAATCTCAGCAACGGTGACGCTTTCGCTACCTCTTTTACTGTTTGTTTAGCCATCGTTTCTAAGCCCTGCCTCACGGACAAAATGAGATCGAATCGATCCAAGAGTCAATAGCATCGGTTCCTTCGTCGTCCACTATCTTCGAACCAAGTGGAGGCATCCGACGTGGCCCAACTGTTGACATACGCAACGACAGCATTGACTTACTTGGATCCCCGGGAACCAATGCCTTGGCACCTGGAATTCCTAGTTCTCCGCTGTCCAAAGGCTCGTTGCATAGTTTGGTTTGTGCGAAACTCAGATGGTGTCGAAGGTCGGCCGCTCCACGCCCTGGCCCGCCGGGACGGTGGCAGTTTGAACAATTAGAATGCAAGTAAGCCCGTGCTCGTGAAGCAACACTTTCGGTTTCGTCCGTTGGACTCGCAAAACGCTGCCACGACGACTCTAAGCCTGGCGAATTCAATACACCAACTTGGACTAAGGTCTTCACCTGGTTCGCAATTCGATTGGTAGACGGATACACACCATCGCCATTCAATTGCCCGGTTTCCGGTCCAAGCGAGAACCCAGCAGCCTGGGTGTGACACGCCATACAATCAGCCCGCCCGGGTATGGTCCAAGCCTGGCCTGAAACCACGACGTTTTTGCTTTCAGCCAGCAAGAACGCTTCTGTGTCGTTTTGATTCCACTGATAGGTGTAGCCGGCCCAACCGCCATCATCATGGCGAACCATAAGCCTAGTCTCTACCCTCTTACCGCCAATCGAGAACGTCTTGGTAAGCACGGACCCAATGGGGAATGTCCAGTCGCCGTTCGCGCCTACTGAAATAGACGTTCCGTCTGGAATTGCCAAGTGCCTTTCTTTGGCGGCACCATCCGACCAGAGGGGCGCATTGACGGAATATGGAATCAGACCAGAAACAGGGACCTTGGGATCGTTCTGATCAAAACAACCTGTATCCGAAAGCACATCAGGGAAATTGCTCGCCTCAAATTCGTCCGCAATGATTTTTCGAATTTGCGTGCCTGATCCGAAGCCAAAGAAATAGACCTCGCCGGCCGCGTCTTGAGCAAAAGAAGCCACATTTAGACCACTGTTAAATAGCGGCTGGTTATCAAACCCACCGTTTCCATCAGCAGTCAGGGCCCAAACATTACCCGAGACGAAATCGCCGTAGATATACGAACCTTCAAAACCGGGGATGTCGCTTCCACGGTAGACGTATCCTCCAGTAACCGACCTATCGGTTTGGGTTTGCTTGTAGGCGAAGACAGGATCAATCAAGCCAGCAGAGCATGGCGCTGGATCGTTAAAGCAAGCAGTCCCTTCTTTGCGTGCCCAGCCATAGTTTCCGCCGTTCTCAATAAGATCGATTTCCTCAAACTCGTTCTGGCCAACATCTGCAAGCCAAAGCTCACCAGACTCTGTATCAAAGGAGAAACGCCAAGGGTTACGCAAACCGAGGGCGTAAATTTCATCAAGACCAGCCGCGCCAACGAATGGATTGTCACTCGGAACTTGAAAGGGAGATGCGCCGTCCACGTCAACACGCAGCATTTTACCAAGCCGCGTAGTCATCTTTTGGCCATTTCCTTGAGGATCGTTGGCAGAACCGCCGTCGCCGAAACCGATGTACAAGAAGCCATCGGGCCCAAAAGCGATGTGACCCCCGTTATGGTTGCCAAAGGGTTGAGCCACGGAAAGTATCGTCTTCTCGGTGTTCGCGTTTAACGTACCGTTGTTACCGACATTCATTTCTGTAACGACCGACACCAAGTTTCCGTTGCTCCTGGTCGTATAGGAAAGGAACAC
>CAYPIX010000205.1:0-2860 GCA_964410875.1 uncultured Kofleriaceae bacterium | reverse complement strand
GGTGATTGCCGCGACCAACCGAGACCTCGAGCGAGAGGTAGAATCTGGAGCCTTTCGAGAAGACCTGTATTATCGACTTAACGTGATAGAGGTGCAGATTCCGGCTCTCAGACAGCGGAAGGAGGACATCCCCCTCCTTGTAGAGCACTTTGTGCGCCGATTCTCCGCAGAACAGAGCGTTCGAATCCAGGGGCTTTCGACCGACGCCATGCGAACGGTCCAGGACTACGACTTTCCCGGCAATATTCGCGAGCTCGAAAATATGATGGAGCACGCCGTGACTCTGGCCACCGGCTCTCGTATCGACGTCAAGGACCTGCCCACCATGCGCGAGTCCAAAGCCATAGGCGGCAAAGATGCAAAAGCGACAGAGCTTCCCACCGACGGAATCGACCTCGACAGAGTGGTTGGCGACTACGAAAGGGCCCTTTTGGAGCGTGCGCTCAACCAGTGTGGCGGCAGCCGCAAGAAAACCTCGAAGCTTCTTGGTATCAGCATGCGCTCGCTTCGGTATCGAATGTCCAAACTAGGTATTGAAAGCGAAGACACCAATCCCTCTACCGTCGTGCCTGGGAGAGACGAATCATGATGCACATGAATGGGAAGGAAAGAAGTCGAGCCTTGACTGCCCACGAGCGCGGCCCTGTACCTACATTGATTGCGACAATTCCTGTCGTGAACAACCGACGTAAAACGTCACGAAACAAGGTGTGGCCAACACCTACGCAAATACTCACAGGGACTTGCAGGATTCAAAGCGCGGCACAGCCATTGCAATTCTTACGTGACACGGAGACAGAAAAAGTCTTAGTAAAATTCGGGAAGTAAGCTGTAAAGAAAACAAACAACCAAATGGGGGAATTACGTATGATTAATCGAATTAAGAAACAAGCAGAGAGAGGTTTCACTCTCATCGAGCTTATGATTGTTGTAGCTATTATCGGTATCCTTGCCGCTGTTGCTATTCCAGCCTTCACCAAGTACATCGCGAAGTCGAAGACTTCGGAAGCGAAGCAGTTCATCAAGAAGATTTACGATGGCGCTCGTACGTACTACCAAGAGCCAAACTACGGAACGAAGTCGATTACGCCTACGCCTCCGCAGTTCCCAGGAACGGACGCGGCTAGTGCGGTTGCTGGTACTCCTGTGGCCGGTGCTACCGCAGCAGCGACCGCCACCCATGCCGATGCTATCGCAGCCGGCGCTAACACCCTTACCCACGTTTCCGCCGATGATTGTTGTCTCGCAGGTGGTGACGCCGAGAAATGCACACCAGATACTGGCCTTTGGGAAGAGCCAACATGGGTAGCCCTACAGTTCAGTGTTGAAGACCCAGCATTCTACGGTTACGGCTATCTTCGCGGAGACCCAGGTGTTGCTGGAGCAACGGTTACGGCCGATGATGATGGTTTCACAGCTTCGGCAATAGGCGACCTCAACTGTGACGGTATTCTTTCATCGTTCCAGCTCTACGGTTGGGCAACCGCCACCACCGACGGTCCTGCCGGCACCTCGGCGGTATCGAAGTTCTTAGAACTCGAGTAATAAACGTATAAGTAAAACTAACTACCGGCCCCGCGTCCATTTGGAAGCGGGGTCGTTTTTCATTTTCGGACTTCAAGGACAGTTCTACCCGCCCTGGTCTCTCTCGCGACTTCATTTGGGTGGGAGACAAGTAAGATGGACGTAGACTCAAGAGTTCCGGATTTGTTACAATGAGAGAAGGCGGCAATGACCGACAGACCAAAACACCACCGATTGCTAGACCGAGGTTTTACGCTGATAGAGCTTATGATTGTTATCGCAATCATCGGAATTTTAGCTGCCGTAGCTATCCCAGCTTTTTCCAAGTACATTCGAAAATCGAAAACCTCTGAAGCTAACCAAGGGGTGAAAAAAATCTACGACGGCGCCCGGGCATACTATCAGGACGCGAATTATGGCACCAAAACCCTCATTGGGTTGAAGACGCAGTTTCCAGGCACCATGGATACAACCGCAAGCTTCGGGGGTGGAAGCATACATGTCGGCGCCGAAACGGGCGTTGACATTGACCATGGTGCAGGTGGTTCTTGCTGCGCAGTCGGAGGCGCCGGGGACCCGGAAAAGTGTTCCCCCTTAAGTTCTATGTGGCAAGAGCCCACGTGGTCGGCACTTCAATTCAGCGTGGAAGATCCTGCCTTTTACGCGTACGGCTATATCCGTCACAACCCAGCGGTCACAGGCCAGCAGGGGACCTTTGCCGACGGTTTTACCGCGTCCGCTCTAGGAAATCTCGATTGCGACGACGACTACTCGCAATTTGCGCTCTTTGGCTACGTCACCACCGCGACCGACGGGCCGGCCGGAACCGCTGCGGTTTCGCGATACAACCAACTTGAGTAGTGGCTCACAGCCGCCTGTGCTCCGAAACCAAGATGGAGCGGTTTGCGCGAGCAGCAACATAAGATATTCTTGCTCCTGTGCGTGGCATCGCTCTCATCATAGTCGCCGGGCTAACCTACTCGGGCAGCGTCGTTGCCAGGGTGGATGCCTGGGATGCCAGGGACAAATGGCCGGTTGCCGCCCAATCGGTGGTCGTTCCCGAAATCGCCAAGGGTGCTGGGCTTTTGCTCGGCCGAGAAATGGCGGCAGACCTTTTTTGGGTTCGCGGCTTGGTCTACTACGGCGCCACGCGAGCCGAGACTGGCGACTACGATCAGCTGGAACAAATTATCGACGCCATTTTAGATCTCGATCCGTATTTCAAGACGGTTTACGAATGGGCGGCCTATGCGGTTACCTACAAAGAGGACGTGTCTCAAGAAAAAGAATACCGGGTTTCCGTTCGATATCTTGAGCGAGCCATGAAACAGTACCC
>CAYPIX010000204.1:0-2923 GCA_964410875.1 uncultured Kofleriaceae bacterium | reverse complement strand
GTAATGATGTGCATCGTAGTCTGGGCTCAGAATGATCCGAAAATCACCAGATTCCGCTAGTTCGCAATCAATTGTTCGTAACAGGGCGCCTTGCTCCGTCAATGGCTGGCCTACGCAGTCCTCAATGGTGCCAAGGCCTTGTTCGTAGTCATCACGGATGCGTAGTGAGCCAAGGCCTTCAACATGAAACGTATGTAAATCAATGGCCAAACCGTACGAGTGACGCGACGGTCGATTGGTACCCCGGATATTCCGCCGTTGGTACGCTGAGCTATAGGTGATTTTTTCAATCCCGAGCCGCCTGAGAAACAAACCGTTCTTAGCCAGAGAGACTGCAAGAGAACAGTCAATAACCAGTTTCCCTTGTTTGTATCCGACGTATTCAACCCCGCCCAATTTGTTATCGGTGATAGTTACCCCGATTTTGACTCCTACGCGGTCCACGCGTTGATATCGGACGCCAGCCTTTGAAAGTGCGCGCAGACAACTATCAGCATCACCAGCTTCAGCCTCGCCTGTACCTGCAAGAACGAACACGAAAACCCAGAATGCAACAGTAATTTTTGCCACGGCTGCGTAAACATATCTTGGCGGGACTACCGCGGCAAGAAAGTGCTACATGTCACTTTGCCGAAGAGTCTGCGAAAGAGGACAACATTCGCCGAAGTACCGGTTTCATACCGCTTCCCAAGGCCTCCGGATAAAACAGCCGGCCTAGCCAAGCTTCATTTGCTGATACTGCTTGAACCATAATAAGACCTCGAAAGCGCTGTGTACCCGGCCCCGCTTCGACCGTAACGACCAACTCATCAGAAAGCCAGGGTTTCTCAACCACCAGACGAGGCGCTCTGGGAAGAAATGCCGAATCAAAGCCAAGACTCTTGGCTCCCCCATAGTGGGTTTCATCAACAACCTGCTCTAGAAGTGTTGCAAGCGGAACATTCGATTGTACCCTGCGTAAATCGAACAGCACGCCTGTGTCTTCGCCGACTAATAACGTTTTCGGTTCTTCTTGTCTGGTCCAAGTGACAGGAACATCAAACTGTGTGCCTTCCCAAGACTCGGAACGCACAGGCACTTTTGACAATGCCTCCTCGGGGTTGTGAAAAAACGCCTCTTTGGCCGCGCCGCCAAAACCGACCAAACAAAGCACTGCCGCTGCTGCAAACAGTCCGCGCAAGATCAGACTCTTTGCCACCTTTCTACGTCGCGATGCCAACAAGGATAATATTGCTCCAGCTCCAAAACCGCCGAGATGGGCGGCCTGGTCAATAACTGGGTACACAAATCCAACCAGAACGTTCGCAATGGCGAGAAAGAGCAAATTCCCGAATAACGCGCCACGCCAGGCTTTGGGATAGTGACCTCGGCCAAGACCCAACTCGACAATGGCAGCTCCCAGCAACCCGAACACAGCGCCACTCGCTCCGGCGGACACACCTCCGTGGCTGAAGAAATGACTCGCAACACTCCCCGCTAAGCCTGCCAAGGAATAAATAACAAAGACGCGCGTGGTTCCAAAGAACTGCTCAGTCAAACGCCCAAGCACCCAAAGGCCGTAAACGTTTAAGAGAAGATGCACCCACCCCACATGTAGAAACATCGATGAAAGTAGACGCCAATAATCGCCTTGTGCCACCAGAGACTCTACATTTGCCCCCACTCGAACGAGGACCCCAATGTCTTCGATGCTTCCCCAAGTAAAGTAAACAAAGGCAGAAAACAGCAAATTTGCAGCGACCAACAGAATTGTCGCGGGCACGGTGCGCCAGCTGACCCCTCGAAGCCGCGGCGGATTTTCTTCCGATGGGGAAACTGGCTTGGTCGCACGAGCCATAACCAGATCGGCTAGTTCTGCAACTGGCGGTGGAATGCGGTGTGGGCCAAGGACTCCTGGACTATCTACGGAATCCAGCGTCTCTTCCGCGATTTCGCGAGCGTGTACGTCACGCTTACTTAAAACCGCCGCTTCTTTGAGCCACTCCTTTGCCCCTTGTTTGTCACCGGCGTGCAAACGCGCGACCCCGGACCAAAAACTTCGCGCGGAGTCGGGAAGACTTTTTAGTACGCCCGCTTGGCCAACCATGCTGTCAACCGCCGCGGTGCGGCCAACGAAAGCCAAAAACATAAGGCGTGCTCGGTTAATGAGGAATGAAAACACCGGTTCTTCGGCGAGCATCGAACCTTCAAGCCGCTCCACGAGGGTAGCGGCCGATTCAAGCTGCCCCACTTCACAGTACGCCCTAACCATCTCCACGACGATTTGCGTCGAAACAGGACCGTGCTGCGAAAGAGGTCCCTCAAACTGAGCGACTGCGTCTTCCCAGCGACGAGCGTAAAGAAAGAGCAACCCGATGCGCTCATCAATACGACGATTTTCATCTGGTGAATCTCCGCGAGATTTCCGAAGTGAAGCAACAGCGGCATCGACGCGTTGTCCTCGTACCGCAAGAACGGTATCTATGAAATCAAGCTCCTGCCGACCACCCATGCCCGGTTGCAGCATTTCCCGTAGTTCAACGAGGAACCGGGCTATTCGCAATTTCTCAGAGGCTAAACACCGTCTTGCCAGATCACGTAAGAAAGTGGGTAGAACCACGAGACAGAACCCTGCTCCAATTGCGACGAACCCAAGCAAGTCGGCCATTTGATCCGGCTCGGGGTTTCTTCTCGCTAATAGCGCAATCGCCGCCACGAAAGCGTCAACCAGAAGCATAATGCCATATGCGCGCTGTGCATTGCCAAGCCTACGCAATACAGCCGGCCCCAGATAGCCGGTCACAACAATCACCGAAAGCAGAGCGACATCGAAGAACATACTAGTTGACCGGTTCGACGTAGGCTCCGATACGCCTAAATTTTTTGTAACGTGCAGCGAGAAGTTCGTCGGGATTCATCTCGTTGAGTTCACTTAAATGTTTTT
>CAYPIX010000203.1:0-2941 GCA_964410875.1 uncultured Kofleriaceae bacterium | reverse complement strand
GGGCCTGCCCCCAACACGAAGTTGCCCACCGCCAAAGAAAGGCTGGAAATAACGTGATGCTTTCGTTTTTTTTGGGGACGGGCACATACTATTTTTGCGCATCTAGGCGTAATTAGGACCATATGGTTTTACCGCCTCGGGCGGCATCAAAACTGCATATCAGGCAGGGATGCTCCGTTTTCATCTTAGCTATGTTTTGGTTGCTCTGCTTTTGGCAGGGTGTCTTCAAAGCGAGTCGATAGATGGAGGTCTTTTTGTCACAGAGCAGGAAGGTTGCACCCAAGATCTCTGGCGATTGGACGACTTTCAGCACGAGTTTGTGGTGGAGGGAACGACGATTAAATTGGCGTTGGACACCAACGTAGACGCGGAAGAAGCAAGGGCGCTTGTTGGCGTGGTCGGCGATGCGAACCGGCTTTTGCCAGCTGATATCAAGCCGCTTCAAACACTTCGTGTGCTGGTTTGCGGAGAGGGCGGCGCAGCTTATAACAGTGTCATCACCGACAAGCCTATCGTAGTGGTACCAGTCAGATATAAAATAGACGGGGGGGAGGAAGCCGCTGGCGCAAAAGCTTCGCAGGCGGTTTTTCTTCATGAGTACGGCCACGTTGTATTCGATGCGTATCTTTCCTCCCAATCGGAGGGCTATGCTGCGTACAAAAAACAAGGGCAGCAACTCATTGATGCCTATGAAGAGTTTCAAAGGACCAACAATCGAGATCCTAACTATTTAACCTTGCGGCTCCGTATTCGAGATTTGTCTCTCGACAAAAACCGGTACCACCGTCGAGCCAGGCCGTTTACCGAGCTAGTTGCTGACACATTGGCAGTTGCCACGTTGAGGGATGGCAAAGCAGTGACTCAAGTTTTTGCCGAAGTCTCTGCGCCCGAGCAATACCAACTTCACACTCGTTTCCGTGACTTTACCTTGGAGCACGCGGCCGAGAATACGCCGTTCGACCCCTATCTAGTGTTCGCTCCAACGCGTACAGCTCTTTGGCGTACATACGGGAACGGCACCCAAGAGTCTTGGGGGCGAGCGCTGTCACTTCTTTTCAAAGCCTCTGCGGCAGAGCTTGACGCATGGGTCGCCCAAGAACCGAGGAACGAACACGATGACGCAACTACGCTAAACCGAGCCCTCTTAGGACGAATGCTAATCCAATAGAGTTGCTTCTTTTTTTGAGTGTGTCTTACAATCGGCACGATGGGGATTTCCAAGGGGTGGTGGCTTTCATTTGTAGGTATTGCGGGAGCAGGTTTGACAGCCTCCTCGTTTGGGGTTCCAGGAAGTTGTGGTGGTCTCGATACGGTACTCATAGACTACGGAGAGCCTGATTTCGAAAGCCAAGAGCCACAGTTTCCGTGGGGCTCGCGTCCGCTCTCGCCCGTGGATCTCGATGAGTACCCGACAGTCGCGAATGCATGCGAGGACATTTTGTCGTACTCCTGTCCGAGGAAGAACAACGACAATGGAGTTCAGATTGCCTACGGGTACGATAAGCACACTTGCAAAGACGCGGCTCAGTGGAACACTGATGTAAAAGCGGTTGGCGTCGCCTTTCCGCACGTCGGCGTCACAGCCGAAGTCACCCTGGATGTGACGACCCGATTCGTCCAACTGGGAAACGTAGCCTACAGAGGCGCAAAGGTTGTCCCCATACTAAACGATGTAGTTGCTTTGCTCGAGTTGTCCCACGACGTCCTGGACGAGGTCGCGACGGCCGATGGTATTTGCACGTGTTCTCGTTGGCACCACGCCAGACGACTGGTGATGTCTCCGATTCCCGACGAGTCTTGCAACGAGCCCTCGTACTGCCAGTTTTCTGATGCGGAAGAATGCGAATGGTTTGAGTATCACGCCACCAAGGACTGTAAATCCACCTGGGTAGACTTCACCAACCCAAACACGAACGAGCTATCCAAGATAAAGGATGCGCTTAAGAAAACTCCTCTGACCATCCAAAAGTCACTGGTCTCGTTTGGATTTCTCTGGAAACGCTGTGGAGGTGACATTCTTGGTACTCCGACCACGCGCGCATGCTGCCCAAGCGGTTCTTATGCCGTGAAAGCTGGCGCAGAAACCTCTCACCAAATCATTTGCGTATCTGAACAGCATGGAACGAACGAACAAACCTTGCTCAAACAAGCTTGTGAGCAATATTGCAGGGTAGATGTAGATGGACCTAAGGGCCGTACCTGCTTTGACAATAACGATAGCGTCTGTGCCGAATTGGCGAACAATCAGGCTGCCGCCAATCCGACAAGCCTGGTAGATACCGAGGCCGGTGACGACGTAAATTGCAATTCACGAATTATCGCTGATGGTAGAGAGCCGCCCGGCTCGGAGGAAGAGCGCATGTCAGGGCCTGCACAGTTTGAGTCGATTTTCGATTTCGGGGAAAATTGCGATCCAGGGCTCCCCATTGCCGCAACCGATCAATGTAGCACTCGCGTAAGGTGCAGCAACCGAAGCAGTATGTCCGAACAGCCTATTTCGCCGGTCTCGGCCGGGGCACCTTTCATTGCAGACTATGGGTCGTTGCATGGACCATTGGAGCAAGGCGGCGCATCTAATAGTGACCTCATTTTCGCGGCAACTGGTCTCCCATCCGGGCTTTCGATCGATGCAAACACTGGGGCTGTAAGCGGAACACCAGATTTTGAATCGCCTGGAGATTTTACAAGAATGCATTCGGTTCAAATCGACGTGCTGTCTACCAGGGCAGAGTACCCGTATCAGGATTCTTGCCGCTTCACTTGGAATATTGAGCACGCTAAAAAAACGGCATGCAACAACGGACTTCCGGCTAATGAAGGCTTTTGTTGCAACGGACTTCCAGGCGTCCAGAACGGGGAAATTTGCTGCAATCTTAGTTGTGGCGTGTGCGGTGGCACTGGCTGTTTTGAAAGACCGGGTGGTCGGGATAATTGCTGTGTC
>CAYPIX010000202.1:0-2982 GCA_964410875.1 uncultured Kofleriaceae bacterium | reverse complement strand
ATACTGGCCGACGCAGTTGGCTATGTAAGCCATCGCATCCGACACACACAGCTCTGGTGGCGCTTTCACGCAATCCATCACTCAGCAACTAGCTTAGATGCACTAGCAGCCGCGCGAATGCACCCATTGGACGACATGCTCGACAACACCCTTGTCGGCGCAACATTGCTATTGCTCGGATTTGACTGGCAAGTCTACGCATGGATGGGCCCTCTTCTTCTCTTGCATACAGCTTTCACCCACTCAAATATGCAGAGGGGTTGGGGCAGGCTTGAATATTTCATAGTTACCCCAGAAACCCACCGGCAACATCACGCCAACACTCATGCAGCCTCCCAAGGTTGCAACTTTGCCGGTATGTTCTCCTTCATCGACATCATCGGAGGAACCTATCGGGCGCCCAGCAGGACGAAGTTGTCATTTGGTGCTGGTCAGGAAATTCCCGAAAGTATTATGGGCCAACTCTTGTGGCCTTTTCGGCTTCGGCACTAGGCGCTCTAAGTTGCAATTTAGTAGGTCTGGACGCCCAAGAGTCCTTCTGCCTACCTAGCGCATTGTACTCACAGAAAGACCATAACTGTCCTTTCGTATCAGTAATGTGGTGGCAGCAGTTATCAATACGATCTTGATCGTATGTGTACCGGTCCATAAAAGGTTTAATCGCAACACTGAACATATCCGTCGAACGGATGACTTTCTTACCAAGGAAGCCAGCAATTCGGCTGCGAACCGACTCGCCTTTCGAACCCACTACGTTTTTGAGCTCGCTCGTTGACAAGAGCGTTTTATACGCGATCTCATCCATTTTCTTTTCCATGTCTACGTACCGAGCCATGTTCCGGGTTAGGCCGAATCGTCGAAAGAAGACACTAATCCAGCCACAGTTAGGATGACTGCAGGGAATGGGAAGAAAGTCGGAATCCTCCATCTTGAGCTTAGCAGTCGAAGCTACCGCTGTGGCTATGTCGGATAGAGTCAAACGCCGCATCGGATCACGTCCCAACGAATACCGGCCCGACCAAGTAACAGGCTGGAGAGCAATAACCTTTACGTTGTTATGCTTGAGTCCAAACTCTACGACTTTCGACACTTCAGATTCATTCACGTCCTGCGCAAGAGTCATCGTCAACTGCAATGGAACACCTGTTGTACCCAGATTGCTAACGATCTTCTCTCTGAGGTTCGCAGGGTTCGCCTGGCGTAATGTTTGGTTTGCACCTTCGTCAAATGCATCAAACTGCAAAAGGAGCATTAGCTTGTCAGCGTATTTCTCTGCTTTACGTACTTGCTCATCCTTCGCAAAGCGCAACCCATTCGTCGGCACATACACTTTCTGTATGCGGGGTTCTTGATAGAGATAGTCTACCATGTCCCAAAAGCGTGGATGCAGTGTCGATTCACCCCCGGTCAGCTGAATGGACTCAAGGCTCCCCTTTACCTTGAGAAGCCCCTGCACATGCTCGACAAACTGGTCGTAGGCAACAAATCGGTCGCCTTTAGAATCACTGTAGCAAACTCGGCATGACAGGTTGCATGCGTCTGTTACTTCGTAAAGAACAGTGCAAGTTCGGTTCTCCTCCTGGTCTGTGGGACCACATGAAGCCCCTCCCCCGCAACAAGAAGAGTCTTTCTTCCATTCGGGAATGCGGAAGACTCGGTCAGGCGCAAAACACTGACCACTTTTATCCTTGTTCGACAAGTAGTAAAAGCTTGCGTCATTTTCTATCAAAGCTTCTTGGTACCCATGAGTGCCGCAACGCTTACCGAGTATCACTTTCCCATCACGCTCGAAGACGACAGCAGGCACAGATACAAGGCAGTCTGCGCAGAGACTCATGGTTGACTTGAGAGCTCGATCGTAATCTTTCACTCCTATTTCGTGAAAGATCGACTCTGCAGATACGTCTAGTTCCGTTAACGATGAACTCATTGTGATGCCTCCATTAGAAAAGCACAGGCCTTGTAAAAGAGCTTCTTGGGCAATGACAAATGTTTTCCATGAAGTCGCTGAAAGTTGCGAACCTGGAACGCGCTAAACGCTTTGTCTGCTGCAGCTTCCGCTTGGCTATGCAGAGCAAAGACCTCATTGGCTCGAGACTTTGGCAGCAAGCTATACACAGCTTCCTTCGTGTAGGTTAAGTGTCTGTCTTCGTCGGCATGCACTGCTGTGACCACTTTTAGAATGTCCTTACTCCCACTTCGTTCACAAGCTTCTTGATGGAAGTCGAGCGAACGAGCGATACGACGTTCCAAACAATGGGCATGGGCGAGGAAATTTGCCAGTTTCTCAGTTTTTACGTCCTGCTTATCGCCATCTGCGATCGCGAACGAGCAAGGAGTGCAGTCGCGAATCACTTGGTTAAACACATCGTGTCCGTGAAGCTCAAATGGCTCAAACCCTAGCTTTTTGATTGCACGCGTATACAGCGCAGTGTGTCTGCGTTCATCGCCGGCATGACGCTTTACCTTTTCTCGAAGGTGCTCACTCGGAGCATGCTCGTATGGAAAATAATCCGTGACGGTTTGTGGGTGGTGTTCTCCGGCCCGGTAGAGGTTGAGAACCCACGCATGAGTCGTAGGATGTGACACCAAGTCTAGATGCCAACGAAGTTTGGCTTTATGAACGAACAACTCGCCTCATAAGCCACCGCAAATACCGGCAACAAGACCGAAAAACAAGAGAACTAGAAGTCCTCCTACTCCTATTACCGTGAGAAAGACACCTGCACCGCTCGGACCTTCCTGCGGAACATGACGTTCGCTCCTTTCGAGGGACTGTGCTTGCCGATCTTCCGAGCTAGATTGTTCACTGGGTTCTTTGTTCCCAGTTTTGTCTTTATCTTCACTCACTGGCGCAGCCTACTCTATTGGTAGTCTACGCACGAGACTCCAAACCCCACATGTGACCATCGCAAACGCGAGGAACTGGTACGCACTCAAACTAAAAGCCAATTCCGGGGTGACTCTGAGCGGTTCCGATAC
>CAYPIX010000201.1:0-2994 GCA_964410875.1 uncultured Kofleriaceae bacterium | reverse complement strand
GGCTTTGACATGCCTGCTGAAGAGCAACCAAACCGGAAGCACAAGCCGCGTTAACGACCTGACTTGGCCCCCGCAAATCAAATGCATAGGAAATCCGATTGGCGGCAAAGCTGAAATCATTCCCCACTACCGTGTACGCTTTGATGTTCTCCGCTTCTTCGGATACCAAACGGTAGTAGTCATTCCATTGAAGCCCCATAAAAACGCCGGTATTGCTTCCAGCAATTTTTTCAAATGGGACGCCAGCGTCTTCCAAAGCCTCCCAAGCAAGTTCTAGTAAGAGCCGATGCTGGGGATCCATATACCGAACCTCCCGTGGGAGCATTCGGAGAGTGCGCCAGTCGAAATCGGTGACGTTTTCTAGGTAGCCTCCACGCAAGCCATAAGGTGACGGAACCGCACCGTCTTCCCATCGCCCCTCAGGCAAGTCACGGATCGCACTTTTACTTGCTTCGATTAATTCCCAGAAGCTCTCAAGGGAGGATGCGCCGGGCAAACGGCAGCCCATACCTACAATCGCGATAGGCTCGCGCGATGTTAATTTCTCCCCCACCTACAGCTTATGTAGCAAGGTCCATACCTAGGCCCTGCAAGATGTAATTTCGTTGCAATAGAGGCGCCTAGCACACGGGAGCGCGGTACCGTTTCCACGGATGCGTTCCGTTTTTACACCGGCCCTTCGACCCCATATGATCCTCGTCGACGCCACTCCGGAACGTATGCCCCGCTAGCAACTCCGTAAAAAAACACGATAGAGTTCCGACGTGGTGCGAGGCCAAAAAGGTTTTACATTGAACAGAGCTCATGATCGTGGTCGCCATTATCGGAGTGCTCGCATCAGTCGCTATTCCCACGTTCTCCAAATACATCCGTAAAGCGAAAACATCCGAAGCAAAGACCTTTGTAAAATGAATCTACGATGGCGCACGTGCGTACTACGCAGAACCTCATTACGGAACCAAGTCCATCAGTTCCGTGCCGCCGCAGTTTCCAAGAAATGATTTCGGATTTACTGGTGCCGGTTCCGGTCCGAGTGGTAGCTCAGTTGCCAGGAACGGAGTGGCCACCGGAGAGTTCGTTGGTCACCTGGCCGGTAATGGGGGCAACTGTTGCGCCATCACGGTTCCATTGGATGCCCCCCTCCTGAAAAATGCACACCGGATGCTAGCGTGTGGACGGATGCGAACCCGGGAGCCCCTAATAGCCGCGGCGAGAGCTGGGAAGCTCTCCAGTTCAGTGTCCAAGACCCTGCTTTTTATGGATACGGCTATAAACGGACGAACCCAAACGTGGACGGTCAAACGGGCACACTCATCGACGGCTTTACCGCTTCCGCCATAGGGGACCTGGACTGTGACGGTTGGCCATCGCAGTTCGCCATGTTCGGCTGGGTGACCTCGACAACCGATGGCCCTGCTGGAACAGCCACAATTTCGAAATACAACGAACTTGAATAAGAATTCGGCCCTAGCCGTTAACAGTCTTGTGTCGGTGGATTTTTTTCGAAACCGCTGCTACACGTAGCTCGATGGACTTCAGCACGCGAGCACTTCTCCGGCTTGCATGGCCCATCATTTTGGCTCGTATGTCTCAAGTTGTTGTTGGACTTTGCGACGCCGCCATGACCGCACCCCTAGGCCGGGATGCGCTTGCTGCAACCACCGCAGGATCAATCAACGTTTTCACCGTCGTGATCTTTCCTATGGGGATTGTGCTCATCGCTCAGAGTTTTTCCTCCCAGTACTCTGGAAAAGGTGACATGCGAACCGCAACCAGGTTTGCATGGTATGGACTCATAGTCGCCGCAGCATCTGAAATCCTGGCACTAATTTGTTATCCAGCTGTCGCGCCAGCGGTTTCCCTCTTTCACTACGAAGCCGGGGTTCGCGAATTGATGACCCCCTACCTTCAATACCGTTTGCTCGGTGTCGGAGCCATCGTTGGAGTCGAAGCACTAGGCAACTGGTACGGAGGTACCGGAGATACCCGGACCCATATGCGTGCAAGCCTATGCGGGATGGTGCTTAACGTTTTTCTCAATTGGGTGTTTATCTATGGCAATTGGGGGATGCCCGCGCTTGGAGTTGAGGGCGCCGCAATTGCCAGTACCCTCGCCTCTGTCGGGGCGTTTCTCTACATAGCTACTCGATTTGCACTCGATCGGAAAGTTCCTTCCAATCCTCGGCGTCTCGGACTTAAGCGTAGCGAGTTCCAGCGTTACATAAGATTCGGTTTACCCAACGGTGTAATCTGGTTCCTCGAATTTGCTGCCATCTCTCTGTTTATCAATGTAGTGGTCGCCGATCTGGGCACTTCTACCTTGGCGGCGATGATGGTCGTCTTCAACATCAACTCGGTGTCTTTCATGCCGGGCTTTGGGCTTGCCTCTGCTGGGGCAATACTTGCGGGTCAAGCTATAGGTAGCGGAAACAGCGATTTGGTCCCGACCATACTCCGCCGAACCACAACCGCGGCCATCGTGTGGGAAGGCGCCGTTGGCATCTGCTACGTGCTATTCCCAAGTTTTCTACTTTCACTTTTTGCCCCCAACGACGAATCATCGGGGGAATTTCTTTCTATTGGCGTCGTACTTTTAATGATGAGCGCAGCCTGGCAAGTCTTTGATGCTATCGGCATGACTACCGGGGAAGTCCTCCGCGCGGCGGGCGATACCGCATGGGCCATGTACGCTCGAATTGCCGTCGCTTGGCTTTGGTTCGCACCACTTAGTTTTGTATTCGTTCGAATTCTAGGTGGCGATCATGTCGTTGCAATGCTGACGCTCATTGCGTTTCTCGCCATGTTGGCCCTGGTTCTTCAAATCCGTTTTCGCAGCGGAAAATGGCGAGAAATAGACATCACGTCTGATAGCTGATGGCAGACATCACCTTTTCAAGAGCGGCCAACCCGTCCCCAAAGCCTTTCCGACCGAGCCCAACACGGAAGAACCTTCCCGGCGCTCCAAGGCAATTTCCCGGTAAGAGAACAATACCG
>CAYPIX010000200.1:1660-3026 GCA_964410875.1 uncultured Kofleriaceae bacterium | reverse complement strand
GTTAATGGCGTTGCGCTCACGCCATAAGGAAGCCTTTTTAGAGGCCCATGGCACAAAGCTTGGGTTTATGTCGTTCTTTGTGAAGGCTGCAGTAGCCGCCCTGAAACTCTACCCAGGGGTGAATGCCGAGGTGCGGGACGAGAGCATCGTCTATAAGAAGCGCTACGACTTGGGGATTGCCGTAGGAACCGACAAGGGCTTGGTGGTTCCAGTTCTTCGCGACTGCGACGGTAGATCCTTTGCAGAAATAGAGCAGGGTATTGTCGACTTAGCGACCAGGGCTCGCAAGGGCGGCCTGACCCTTGACGACTTAACCGGCGGAACCTTTACGATTACCAATGGCGGTATCTACGGCTCCATGATGTCAACGCCTCTCCTCAATTACCCGCAGTCGGGGATTTTGGGAATGCACAATATCGTTAAGCGGCCTTGGGTGGTCGGCGATAGCGTTGAAGTTCGGCCCATGATGTATCTCGCGCTCACCTACGACCATCGAGTGGTCGACGGCAAAGAGGCGGTCCAATTTCTTATCGCTATGAAGCAGCGCCTCGAAGATCCCGAGCGCCTCATGTTTGCCCTGTAGCGGGGAATAGATAGCGGACTTGCAGCGTTTTACTGGCATGAGATGGATGGTTCTGTGTGTTGTCGTTGTTTTGGCAGGGTGCGGTCCAAAGCCCCCGCCGGCCAAGCCAAAGCCTGTCGACCTTACTGGGGGCGGGGCGTTCAAGGTCATAGACCGCCCTTCCGGCGCGGCCTACCTTGTAGACGCGAACACCAAGTCTTGCTTCTTGATCTTACCGGGCCGGATCGGCGCCGGGCATGTTAACTGCCATCTGCTGAAAGAAAAAGTCAAAGAGGCCAAGTCGCTGGTGACCTGGGAACAGTCGCCGGTGGAAACACTTTTCTCCGGTTCGTTCCCCGGCTTAAGAGCAGTCCCACCCGTCAAAGAGTATGAGGGAATCAAAAAGATTGACGATAACACCTGGACTGTTTCAGAAAAAACCTCGAAGGATATCAAGAAAGATCCGGACGCGTTCCTCAGAGGCGCGCGGATCGTCCCATCTATTCGGAACGGAAAACCAAACGGTTTTAAGCTTTATGCGATACGCCCGACCTCTGGGTTCGCCGCGCTCGGATTGAAAAACGGTGACACCGTTCAACAAGTGAACGATGTGGCTTTGACCACGCTAGGAGCTGGCGAGGTGGTGTACAACAAGCTGAAAAATTCGAAACGTTTTACTCTCAAGATTGAGAGGCGCGGCGAAAAGCGCACCCACCGTATTCTCGTCAAGTAGCCCAGCGAGAGCGCCCGCGGCTCAGCGAAGGTCGAATGACCGAAGCGCTTAACAGCGCCCGCGGCTCAGCG
>CAYPIX010000200.1:0-1560 GCA_964410875.1 uncultured Kofleriaceae bacterium | reverse complement strand
GACCGAAGCGCTTAACAGCGCCCGCGGCTCAGCGTAGGTCGAAAGACCGAGGCGATCAAAGAAAGAAGGTGAACTTCGTGCCCTCTTTGGCTTTCGCCGCGAGCGTCTTTTCTAGCACTGAGCGAGCCTCCAGGAGGAGAGATACCCGCTCTTGAATCGAGTTGATGCGCGTCATGTAACCAACTTCTGCGACGCTCGCTTCACCGCCCTTGGCAATCTGCTGGAGGACGGTCGACTCTGGAGAAATTTGGATGAGTGCGTTTCCTGAAACCGCCGTGGCAGTTTCAGCCGCCGTTACTTTCTTGGTGGACATGCTGCCGCTATTCGCATCGAGGCGGTATTGGAACTTCACTGGTTGGGTTCCCTGGGGACAGCCGCTCGGACTTGGGCTTGATTGACCCGAACAAACCGGAGCACCAATTTGGACCAGTTTGAGCACCGGCGGTTGACCTTGCGCCTTGGGAAGTTCGATTAGACCTGCGACACCTCGCATTGACTTAAGCGCGTCACGCCACTTTTCTTCGCCGGCAGCAACTGCCGCGTGCGACTTCTTGCTCAAGATTACGTGGTTTGCGATATCTCGCTCTAGGGTCGCCGACTCTTTATAAAATTCTAAGATCTGACTGACTGCTTTGTCGGGCAGGTCGTACATCGATGATTTGAACACCTCGTCGGTGCTGGTGTCCGCAAATTCCAATGCCTCCAGAGCTTCGGTAAGTTTTGCGTCGTTCGGTAAGAAAGCATTGCCACCTGCACCGCGCTCCCTGGCGATCTGAAGTGACTGATCGACGGTCACCAAGTTCTTCCCTATCGCAACCATGCTTTTCTTGATGGTCGCTGCCGCCTCTATGGTCCCGTTGTAGCGTTTGTTTCCTGCTGCTACTTGGCCAAGGACAACGCCCGCAATCAAAATTCCAAGTCCGGCCAATACTTTGACAGCTTTTGACGCAGTGGAGCTATTGTTGACACCTTCTACCGGTGATCCGTCGTTGACGACCACGTATTCGGTTGTCTGTACGGGTCTGGCGGGTGGCAATTCTTGGGTTTGGCCTAATGGTTGCGCGGCACCCGGAGGTACTACTGGGGCGTTCATCGGTTGGTTTGTTCGAGCCCCCGGAGGCGGAACAATTCCCTGTGCATCGGTTTGGCGACTCGTAGCTCGGTTTTTTTGCAGACCGAGTCGAGCTTTTAGCTCGCTGATGTCACGGGTGCCGGTTCGTTTTGGCGTATCACTCACGTAAAATCTCCCGCCTCTCAAATAATGGGCGGAAAGCAGATTCTCACGCGGAGGGGGGTCGGGACAACCTATTGCCTAGAGCGTTTGCAGATCTAGCTATGTGCCAGTTGGGGATCGACAGCGATAGCAAAAATGTCGGTCACTAACTGCGGTGAGTGATGTTTTATCTGGGAAAGGAAATTGACTCCCTTGTAAAAAAGTTCCAATAATCACCACGTTAGGAGGGCGGATGTCTCGACCGATTCTCGCAGCTCTAGTCACAATTCTCATAGCGGTACTCACCGCAGCTGTTTACTTCGTAACCACCTCAAATCTCGAGGACC
>CAYPIX010000199.1:0-3054 GCA_964410875.1 uncultured Kofleriaceae bacterium | reverse complement strand
GTAGGCTCTTGGACCAATAAGAATCCTGCCGGGAATCGTTCAGTTGCATCTGTCGTTGAATATACTGCATTCGGTTGCAAAGGCGGAATTACTGTTGGGCCATCAGCTCTCCCTATACTGTCGTGATTGAGAGTAGAAGTGGTGGTTCCTTTCGGTCCTATCGCGACCCAAACAAAACCCGGTCAGAGCGACCTTAGAGGACAGTTTGATATTGAATTGAAGCGCGTCGTAAGCCCGGCTCGTAGGAGAGGGCTTGGAATCAAACCGCGGGGGCATGTCAAAATCCGATAAGGATCACGAAACCACCGTTCGATACATGGCCACTCTCTCGTCCGGCCGCCTGTGGTTTGGTTTGAAATCGTCAAATTCGCGCATGCCGTCAACCGTTCGTCTGGTTGGATACTTAACAGAGGCATCCGCGTGAAATCTCCGTGGCATACATCATGCATTTCTTGGGCGACGGAGAGTGTTGTTGTCTACATCCACTCAACGAAAGTACTCACGATGTCCTCAATATCCCCCTTTGTCATTTTTGTATCCCTTTGCGTAACTGTTACAGCCTGCGCAAAAGACTCTGAGACCGGAGTCGAAGGCAAGGTTACGTTTTCGCAGCTCCTAGAGTTTCCTGAAACGGATGGCTTCAACTCTCCCGTTGCCGCGGGCAGCACTCTCTTGATTGGCCTGGAAGAGCCTCAGGGCTTTCTTGGTTCGGATGAAAAAACTGCCCTTGCAGAATTGCGTTTGGAAGCTAGCGGCCCCGTGGTTCCGACAGTGTTGCAGGTAGGTTTTGCCCAGTTTGCGATTCACTTTCCAGTTGCCGGAAACTACGACATGAACGCAACGCTTGACGGAAGTGTCATCGATACAATTCCCGTGTTTGTGGACGACATCGCAACTATCCGTCTTCCCTCCCACGCGGATCTGATTACCCAAGGCGATAGCGCCGATTGCTTCTCCCGGACCACAGCAGAACTTAGCGGGCTTGTCCTTCATAGCAATCAAAGCGCCACGCTGAATTTTATCACTGAAAATCTGGATGGGGCCGCAATGTCAGGTGTAGTTCCCCTTGTTCCGAGCGTGACCAACGGGGCTGTGAAGTTTGAGTCCTCGCCTGTTCTGGTGGGAAATCAGCGTGGTAATGCGCTGTCGTTTTCCCCCAGTTTCAGTTTGCTCGAGCGCTCGGCGAAAGAAGCTCAGATGTCTGTCATTCTTGCCGAGACCGATTTTTCCATTGCGACAGAAATTCGTACTTCGCCAGAAAACGTGCCCCTAGATTGCAACTAGTGGGCAAAAAGACGGGTTAATGGGGAGACTCCTCACTGTCTCCTCCTCACCGGTTTCCTTACTTTCTGCCTCCGTCGGGGAGACTATGGGAGACGAAGTATTATTTGTCATTGATTCGGTAGGTCACTTGAACCCAGCCTTTTTCTATCTCTGCGGGAAAACGGATCTTTGAGAAGGCGTCAGAAATACAGGTGGAAACACCTGCCGGGGAGCCGTCCACCTCTACATTGGCGGTAAGACTTTGGATCGGAAAGCGGACCGAGAATTCCGCATTAACTTTGCTATCCCAAGTGTCTCGGAGGCACTCGCGTACTTCGGGGAGTTGTTTTCGTAGGTAACGGCTGACCAACGCGCGGTCGAGTCTTTTACTAGTTTTTAGCTCAACTGTTTTTAGATACAAATGTCGCCTGGTTGCAGGTGGGTTGCCAGGAGTTGGACAGATAGGAGCAAAATTCTCCATTGAGCAACTTGGTACTTCTCCGTGACTCAGGGTGTAGAATTTTTGTTCACAGAAAGATGGGGTGTCGCTGTAGAGTTTGCTCCCTATTAGTATCCCTTGTTGACTGTAGTACTCGACCCACCCGAAGAGGCCTGGTTCGGTTCTTATCACTTTGTAAGGGCCGCATTTGCCTACTTCAATAGAAGTGCATGATTCGTTCGAGGCGGTAAACTCTTTCTTTCTTAGCTCCCAATTCTTTATTGGCGCACGCTCCGAGAGCGGACGCCGACAAACACCGGGGGGGGATGTCAAACTGCCGATGACCCCTGCGGCTCTTGCCTGCTCGAGAGCGGCCTTTTTTGTTATTGAGCCGAATGGAACTTCCTGGACAGGTTGGCTTGCGGACTCTTCGGGCGCCCCATCACGGATCGGTTCTTCGAGGACCTCTTGACCTTGCTCGAGCTTGTCCGTTTTGTGCGGTGGCGGACTGGGTTCCTCTTGTCCGCTGGCGCAATTTGCAACGAAGAAGCTTATAAAAGCGAGTGCCACCGATCTATTCATCCCGGGCTAGTATACTCTCTCAGAGTTCGCTTTATTCCGATACGTGGGAATTCAATTGTCCCGATTGAGCCGTCGAGGCACAGGAAATAAAACTCTCCACCTGGAGTTTTCGATAAGTAGTGGAGGCGCCGGGAGTCGAACAGTCGCGAGACCCAAATAACGACGGGCCCTTGCAACGATTCCGAAAACATACGTCCCGCCCAGTTCCCTCTCGGACCTCCCTATCCCATACCTTGTGGCAGCCTTGTGGCAGCCGTGCGGCAGCAGAACAGCAGTTAGCGCGAAAGCGCACACAACCATTAGGGCTGCGGAAATACTCCCGTGACTCCGCCACGGTGCAGTCTGCGTGTCACTCTACTCGGCTTTATCGTGATCAACCCGGGGATCAGTGCTCGATCGGGAGTTCGCTCCCTCGATTTTCTTTAGCGCCACTTTCTTCACTCCCGATCGAGCAGAAGTACACTACGTAGTTGAGCATGCCGAACAAGCGCGACGTTATAGAGAGTCTGCCCACCCGATTACTTAAGCCCTTGCTCGAGACGTTCGAGCTGACGCCAGCGGAGAGAAATAAGGCGGGTATCGTCAATGTCTTGACGAAGTCCAAGCGGGTGGCCCTACCCGAAATACTAAAAGAGCTTCCCAAAGATGGTCTGCAATTTCTATGCGATCAGCAAGGGCTTAAGCGTTCTGGGAAAAAAGCGGAGCTCATCGAGCGCATTATTAGTAACGATGAACGCGTTTTAGGAGAAGTATCACTCGATGATGCTGGA
>CAYPIX010000198.1:0-3075 GCA_964410875.1 uncultured Kofleriaceae bacterium | reverse complement strand
CGTCTGAATCATGAGTGATAACCGGGATTTTGTTACACCAATTGTTGATCGCTTGCTGTTGGTTTTCAGCATCGAGTGGTGTGATGGCTAGGGCGTCTATACCGCTGGCGAGCAAATCTTCGACGATCTGTTTCTGTTGTGTGGCGGTGGCTTCGTCCGGAAAGCGAACGTCGACGTTGATGTCAAAATCTTCGGCGGCGTCTTGGCATCCGACTTCGGCGATGTTCCAAAAGCTGGCGATTTGGTTAGTTACAAACGCAACCGTCTTTTTGGGCTCGTCCTGTGCTTGGGCCGACTGGGAAACCCACAGGGCCACCATGAGGATGAAGACGGGGAGAGTCCGTAAAATTCTGAGCATCGTTCGAGGATCCATTGGGAGGGCCTTGCATTGAACAGAGAGCAATTCGATCTCCGCGCGTTTCAAATCTAAACCGATTTTGATTCATCGTATGGACGCAAACAAGTGACAAAACCGCATCGCCGAACCCCGAATTGGGTATTGCCGGAAGAAAACCTGTGTTGAGGCCGCTACACTCCGGTTATCCTGCTCATTTTGACGGGATGCGGTGGGATGGCCGCGAAGCTGAAAAGGAAAATCTCATGTGTTGTCAACTTTCTCCAATCGCGCTTTGAGCGCATTGGCGAACTTCTGCGCGCCTTCATTTTCGCCCGCCTCACCTAGCGCATGCGGCAAGTAGAGATAGGGCTCGAGCATCTCGAGCTCGATCAATTTCAACTGACCGTCTCGCCCTCGGAGTAAATCAACGCGGGCGTAAAGCGGTAGCTCATCCAAGGTGTCCAGAACGCTCTGCGCGGTCTCCCGCTCAGCCTCTGTTGGAACATAGGTTTCCTCATGCCCGCCATAAATCGACTGTATTCTATAGTCGCCCGCTTTGGGCGTTTTCCGCACGGCATGACTGAACTGTCCCCCGAAATATAGGAAGGAATACTCGCCTTCTTCTTTGACACTAGGCAAGAAGGCTTGCAGCAAAGCCCCTTCAGGCGGAAGCTCCGCAGGCTCAGGGAAAGGGTCACCCTGACGATAAAGCACCTGCCGCCATGCTCCGCCGCCAACCCGAGGTTTAATGACGAGTGTATCTGTTTCTAGTTCCTCGAACGCCCGCGCGACATTGGATTGCGTGACAAAGTCTACTGCAGTGGTGCGGATCACGGGTGCACCGCGACCTTTCAATTCATCAAGGTAAGATTTGTCAGCATTCCATTTCAGCGTATCAAAATCATTGAACACAGGTGTTACCCTTTCGGCTTCTGCAATCGCCGTAAGAAAGGCCTCTTCATTCCCTTGGAAATAATCCCAGACCATCAAAGGCAAGATCCCATCAAACTCGCCCGCGCGGCCTGCTATCTCTCGCCAGCGCACCTCGAATAGCTCCATACCTTGCGCCGCAAGAGCAGGTTTGAGCTTGCCGACTTGTTCGACCAGCTCGAACCTATCGCGTCTCGCGCCTTTCGCATTTGGCAAGAGATCATCAGAAATAAGGAAGGCGATTTTCTTCATCGTGTTCAGAGCAATCCATAACTAACATTTACTCAGCCATCGCAAAATCAGCGAGAAACTGTTCGGCACTCCACAAAAAAAGCCCGCAAGAAATGCGGGCTTTTTCGTAAGTGGTCAGGGGGAGGCTCGAACTCCCGACACACGGATTTTCAGTCCGTTGCTCTACCAACTGAGCTACCTGACCGTCGGGGAAAGTCCATTTATCGTCGCAACAAGTTGCAAACTTTAAAGACCGGTTGGATAACGGTCTTTGAGCTGTCCCAAACATTAGAAGGGAGATTATGCAGATAAACACATAATTCATCAACCTCTAAACGTGCAATCTTCTCAAGGGTGGACGTAGGTCGGAAAAGGGTGGTTAGATTGACTTTTACACGCCCTACAATTAACATTTACGGCCTGGATACGCCTCGTCCACTATATGCTATAAATGCCTTAACACCTTAAAAAAATCAATTTTGAAGGGCTGTAAATATGAGACGTACTCTGGCGCGTACCGGTTCGACAATGCGACAGGTTTCTCGAAAACTTGGAATAGCAGTCTGGATGATGCTGCTCGCAATCCTGCCAGTCGCTCATGTCGAGGCTCAGATAAAGTACAGCCCGGATGATGCTGCGGTTCAGCAAATCGCAAAACAAGGCATTGACTTTCTGAACAAAAGATTTGAGGCCCAACCCGAAGGAAAGTTGGACCGTGATGTTTTGCTTTGTGGTTTGGCTGCGATCGAATATGCCAAGCGGTATAACGAACCGCTACCAGTCGACGGTCCCATAGTCTCTCGAGCGTTGGCCTATGCGAACAAAGCGCTCGACCCAAATACAGAAAGAGGTTCGTTTCGAACTAAAAATGCCGTTTACGAACACGCGCTTGCGCTGATCATTTACTGCGAGGTTGACGACGTTCAGTACAAAAGTGAAATCGAAACACTTTTGGATATAATCCAAGGGCGGCAACAGCGAGACGGGTCGATCAACTACGTCGGACGCCAAGGAGTCGGCGGTGATACCTCGCAGACCCAGTACGCAGCACTGAGTTTATGGGTAGCTAAAGAACACGGTTTCAAGGTCAATATCCAGACCGGCAAGGGATTTCTGACTTGGTTGTGCGACGAGATTACTGAAGAGGGTACGTGGTACTATCATTCAAAAGATCGAAAACCAACGCACACGGAAAAACATTTTCGCCCCTCACTTCATTGCTCCGGGTTGAGCTCAACCTATCTGCTTGCCGATTTCCTCCAACTCAATGGCGCTAAAAGTGGTGGGGCGAATCAGGTTATTGCCAACCTTGGTTTACCGCCCTCGGTGTCGATACATGTCCCCAACGCTAAGGGAAAAGTCGAAAGAAAGGCGGGCCCCTTAACTAATTTTGATCGTGGGAAACTTCGAGCGACGCAGCTAGCCGGAAACAAGTGGCTCGCTGACAATTGGACGTTAAAGTCGAAAAAATGGAACTTTTACTATCTCTATGCTCTGGAGCGTTACGCCTATTTTCGTGAATCGGTTGAGCAGGAAGTCTCGGAGATCCCGACTTGGTATGACCAAGGAGTCGACCA
>CAYPIX010000197.1:0-3083 GCA_964410875.1 uncultured Kofleriaceae bacterium | reverse complement strand
GCTCCATGGACGGCAATTCCGTTTATCTTGCTGCCATTTCGGCTACCCAAGTCGACCAGTTGAACGCCGCCCGCCGTCTTCCTAACTTCCGCATGTTTTTTAGAAACTGTGGGGTCGTCAACGCGAAGGTCGGCTTCCGACGACTTGCCGATAACCATAGGCGCGTCGGTTATCTGTATCCTTCGTTCATCTGGCGTACCGTGCCCGATGATGAGCCACCCGCCGACCTTTGACGGTTGGCGCACCTTGCTTTCCAAGGCCACCGTATTATCAAGACGTTTGTCTCCTGCCATCGAGTACTTAGAGTACCAGACGGCACACCCCGAATCCGGAAGCCTCTCACCGAAAATCGACTAATAGGGCGATCTTTTATCACCATAACTATCGGAAATCAGGTGTGGGCTCTTGTAGGCACGGCCCTTGCGAATAAAAGCGGCGTCATGTCCAACGCGTTCCCACGCATACAAGCTGCAGCATTCATCGCGCTTGTCCTCATCCCCCTTAATTATGTCCGCGGTGTCGTTACCCCAAACGATACCCCAGAACTGAAAACCGAGCTCGAGCTTATCGAGAGCGCGAACCAGTCGCTTCTTGCGGCGACGCACGCCCTTCAAAGCACCAGAGGGCTTTTGGAAGTTCTCGCACCAGCATCCGAGGAAACCGTTTCGTTGATGCTGTACGCCCCGAATTTCCGACAGTACGAAAACTTCGATCTGACCATGGACGGAAAACTTGTCAATCGTACAGAACGGGACCTTCGCCAATTTTTCCGTTGCCGTCGTTCCGGCCGTCGACATCGAATGAACCCTCGAGTACTCGCCATGCTTGCCGACCTTGGCAAAAAATATGAAGGGCGCGTCATCGAAATCGTAAGCGGTTACAGGCGACGCGGCTTCGGCGCGCCACGCTCGAAGCACTTTGTGGGCAACGCCATCGACTTGCGAATCCGCGGCGTCGAAAACACCGAAATCCGCGATTATCTTTGGGGTAAGTACGAGAGCCTAGGCCTTGGCCATTACCACAAGCAAAACTTCCTCCACATGGACTTCCGTCCTGCAAGAGCAAAAATCGGGTGGCTGCAAAAACGTCCGACTGCTCAAAACCGGTACAACCCTTGGTGGACCAAAGAGGGCGTCGAAGACCCAGCCATCAAACGAAGGGCTCGTCGAGCTCGCCGGCTAGAACGTCGTGCTCGAAAACGAACCCGCGGCAAGCAGCAAATCACCAAACATCAGAGCTCGCACGACTACTACTCCCTAATGCAAGACTGAGATTTGCACGCTCACGCTTTGAGCTTGCGCGCTTTTCGAGGGCGTGGAATCCCGTAGGCAACCAACCACTTGCCCAATGTACGGCGAGACACTCCTAACGCCTTGGCGGCCTCGGTATTATTGCCGCCGCACTCTGCCAAGACATCAAGTACTCTCTGCTTCTTTTCCTCGTGCGTCTCTCCAAAGGCTAGCCGAGGGGCGCCCTTCCCCGGCGTTACCCGCGGCACAACATCCGGCGGCGGTGCCACCGCGGCGAAAGACGCTGTGTACGTCGCAGTCATTTTCTCCACCGGAAGATGACTCGGTTGAATCTCTTCATCCCCGGCCAACAACATCGCACGCTCTATTACGTTGCGGAGTTCTCGAATATTCCCCGGCCAACGGTAGCCTTCCAACAATTCAACCGCTGCTGGAGACATTTCCAACTTTCTTGTTCCATTCTTTTTTGCTTGCGCGTCGAGAAACGCATGTGCCAAATGAATAAGTTCAACCTTGCGCTCTCGTAGCGGCGGGACTTCCAGAGTGACTCCGTTGATACGGAAAAGCAGATCTTGACGGAACTTCCCTAAGGCAACATCCGCCTCCAAGTCACGATTCGTCGCTGCGATAAATCGAACGTCTATCGTTCGTGGTTTCAACCCGCCGACTCGAAGAACCTCTTGGTTTTCAATAACCCGAAGTAACTTGGCCTGAAGAGGAAGAGCCATATCACCAATCTCGTCAAGAAAGACGGAGCCACCGTTTGCTGTTTCCAATAACCCCTCTTTGGTTTGCACAGCACCAGTAAATGCACCTTTTTCATGCCCAAACAGTTCACTTTCCAACAGGTGTTCAGAAAGAGCCGAACAATTCAGCTGCAAGAATGGTTTGTCTACGCGTTTCGACCGGCGATGAATTGTCTCGGCGACAACCTGTTTTCCGACACCAGTTTCGCCAAGAACAAGGACATTGATCGAACCAACAGCCACACGGGCGGCCAGATCGTGCAGATTTTTCATAGAGGGGTCCTGCACCACAATGCCTTCTGCGGCACCCGAAAAGCTTGGTTCTAAGTTTAGTGCTTTCGCCAGGAGTTTGTCGGCGTCGCGACCATCTTTCCCAAACTGAGCACGCGAAATCGCAACATCAAACCCTTGGGACTTGAAACTGGTCTTAAGCCGCCATTTAATGAGATCCGCTTCCTCGTCTTCGGTATCGACCAGTATGATTTCTAGTTGGCCTGGGCCGTAGACACCCACGACGTCTACTTCGCGCAGAACATCCCCCAGCGGCGCGTAAAAATTGTCCGGATCTAACCCTCGGTTCTCTACGGAAAGACTCATCAAGGTAAAAGTTGAACCTCTTCGTTCTGCGAGAGCGCATTCCTCCTGAAGCCGACCCTCAAAATAATCATGATTCCAAAGTCTGCGGGCCCGCGCGAGAGCCGCTCGGCGCTGAACGACAACGGTGACATCGCCAAGCGCGAAAGACTCATTGGTTGCGATCGTGTGACTCTGCTTAGGCATCAGAGGTTGACCTTGCACCGTAGTTCCGTTCGAACTGCCAAGGTCTTCAATTTGTATTTTCTCGCCAAGGCGAAGACGAATATGGCGTCTGGAAATGGATGGATGGGCAATGGTCAAATCACACTCATCAGAGCGCCCCACAATAACTTCACCGATACTTGGCAAAGGCCTGGTCACAAACTGCCCATCCAAAAGTATGAGCAAAAATGTCTGCTCACCGCCGGTTCGACGCGGCGGCGTACGTAGCGTCGACACATTGGCTGACTTGGACTTCCCCATCCCCGAGCTCAATTATACCGTGCTAAGA
>CAYPIX010000196.1:0-3189 GCA_964410875.1 uncultured Kofleriaceae bacterium | reverse complement strand
GGGAATTCTAACGGTCCTACATTGGGGGAAGTAGCCTACAGATCGCGAGTCGTTTTGTTACGTAACATGATGGGGTGCTCATGTCAGGCTACAGCGTTAGATGGTGTTTGGGCACAAGCACCATATCTCCACGGCGGATGATACATAAAAGTAGGCTCACTCGATGAAAGCGAAAAACCAATGAGAGGTATAGAGGAAGTAAAACCGACTTTTTCGTAAGGGTCTCAAGCCGTGTGCGCCGCAGACGCTTTACGCAGTGGCCCTGCTACCGACCCGGGTGCCAGACCATGCCGAGAAAGGGCTGAAAGCTTTGGGTCCCGTGGACGATGTCATCAGCCAACGGCCCTGAACCGCGGCGGTCGTAATAGCGGATCCGCCAGTTGAGGCGGGCGGAGACGTCTAGCGTCTCTGTGACGGGGAATTGCGCACCAATCGACATTGACCAGGAAACGGTAGGAAGAGTTCGAAAAGCCGACCCTGTATCGCCAGAGGACGTAGGCAGATCGGTGCGGCCGCGGTCTCGGCGGAACGTCGCGAGGCCGTACCCAAGCTCTGCAAAGGCAAAACGATACTTGCCTCTGATTATGGGTCCAATCCAGAGCTCGGAAAAACGACCGCCTGATTTGTCGACGAGGGTTGTTTCTCCGCTGTCATCAAAGCCGGCAAACCGTCCCGCTCTTCTTGCACCGATATCGAACTGACCGAAAAGTCCCGCAGCGAAGTGCTGGCCGAATTCATAGGTGACAGTAAGGTGGGTCCCAAGCTCAGTGTCCTCAACCAGCCGCTCGCCTCGTGGGGCGCCGACCTCCGTCTTGGCTTGCTGTTCAATACGACTGAACGTCGCGCTGGTGTCGATACGGATGTTCTTGAATGGCTCGGATCTCACTGTTTCTGCGCAGCCCAAAACAAGTAAGACGACAGCGAGGTTTCGCATGAGGTGACATTAATGTCGCCGCCGCCGCTTTGCAACCTAACGATGAACGACCGACCGAAGTGAACCACACAGCAGCTGGGCTTGGACTACACCCGTATAATTAGGCGCCGACGAATAAACCTCGAACGTGTAAGGAAGCGGTCCCATGGCTCTGAGAGTGTTCTCGTCGGTTCTCGGCTGTAGGTCTTTTTCCGGCTTGGCATTTGTCTTGCTTTTCACTAGGGAGGGATGTGCCATCGCAACGGTTTTCAAATTAGAAGTAGGCGTGCGTAGGGGACCGTGAAAACCCTAAAACCCCGCGCGCGGTTGATTTTGGAACAACCATCACCGTCCCGCTAGGGTAACCCCCTTGTGAAACCCCGAATGATATTGGCCGAGCTTGTTCTGCCTGCGTTCACTCCGAGGTTGCTTCTTTAGCAAGCGAGGAAAGCAGGCCAGCTATTTTCTTAAGCCGTTCGTCTTGGCCGTTTACTTGGTGACGTGAAGCCAGGTAGCTGGGAGAGTTGTAGGCGAGTTGTACGTTGTCGCCGCTTTTCCAAATGAGAATCTTCTGAGGCAGATCGATTGCGATCGTGCGGCTTGCAGCCATCAAAGGAGTGCCTGCGTTAGGGTTGCCAAATATTATAACCCTTGTCTCAGGAAGGGATAGACCAGCTGCTGACGCGTTGGCGGCATGGTCGATCTTAGTGAAGAGGGTGAGTCCCTTGTTTTTGATAAGCCCTTCTAGCCGCGACGCTGTATCGGCAACAGAATGGACGCTGGATAAGACGACGAATCCAGGATTTGGTTGTGGCTCCTCGTTACTCGCCCTTTGCGGCGGAAAAGTATTTGTACTGTTGTCACAGGCGCTCGCCAAAAGCAGGGGAGCGAGAATCCATGGAGATAGTCGTGGGATAGCCGTCATGGCCAGTAAGGTAGTATGAAACAGGCAATTGAGCCAACCGCGGTGGCTTTCTGCCAGGTTGGGTCAGCTAAGGCTCGATTGTGCTATTCAGATACCATGGAGCACAAACTCCCTCTTCCGCCGTTCACTTTAGCGACTGCTACTGAAAAAGTCAGGCTGGCTGAAAATGCTTGGAATTCCTGCGACCCGGATAAGGTCGCTGGGGCTTATTCCATCGACAGTTTTTGGCGAAACCGTTCTGAGGTTTTTCAAGGACGTGAGTCCATACGAAAATTTTTGCAAATCAAATGGAAAAACGAGCGCGAATACCGGTTGGTCAAAGAATTGTGGGCGTTCTCAGATAGCCGCATCGCAGTGCGATTCCAGTACGAGTGGCACGATGAAACCGGACGCTGGCATCGGTCCTATGGCAACGAAAATTGGGAGTTTGATGGGCAGGGGTTGATGCAGCGTCGCGAAGCCAGTATTAACGACATAGTTATTTCTGAAGCCGAGCGGAGATGGCTTTGGTCTCGCCCAGGGCCACGCCCCCAGGATCACCCGGGCTTGCTAAACTCACCGGAATAGGGCGTTGAAGTTGTTAGCAATAAGATGATGGCAGTGAGGTTCGGGTAGAAGACTTAAGCTCGGCCAACTAACGACTGAGTGATTCTGTGCTAGAAACCGCGCCATGACAGACAAAGTTGCCCTTGTAACAGGTGGAACCAGCGGGATCGGGCGCGCAGCGGCAATAGCATTTGCCAATGCTGGAGCAGACGTAGTCATTGTTGGCCGCCGGGAGACAGAGGGGCTCACGACAGCCAAGCTGGTACAACAAGCTGGCAAGAAGGCTCTCTTTTTTCGAGCCGATGTTTCTGAGGAATCAGAATGCAAACAGATGGTCGAAGCTACAGTAGAGAAATTCGGCCGGCTTGACTATGCGTTCAACAACGCCGGCATCGAAGGTCAAATGGGCCCAGCTGTCGAAGCGACGCACGGAAACTATCGAAAAGTTATGGACATCAATGTCTTTGGCGTTCTAGCAAGTATGAAATATCAAATCCCTGCAATGCTAAAGAGTGGAGGCGGATCTATTGTCAACAACGCTTCCGTCTCCAGTCTGGTGGGAATGCCTGGCACCAGTGTCTACGCCGCGTCGAAATGTGCGGTCATTGGCCTTACCCGCGTAGCTTCCGTCGAAATGGCAACTCAGAACATTCGAATCAACGCGGTATCCCCTGGTGGCGTACAAACAGAAATGTATGACCGGTTCACGGGTGGGAAAAAGGAAGTGAAGGAGCAAATGGGTGCGATGCATCCAATGGGACGAGTGGGTACTTCAGAGGAGATAGCCGATCTCGTTGTCTTCCTC
>CAYPIX010000195.1:0-3271 GCA_964410875.1 uncultured Kofleriaceae bacterium | reverse complement strand
TCCTGAAGGACTGGTCGCGAGCCTGTCTGCGGACCAGCTCACTGGCATTCTTCTTTACCACGTTGCTGGCGCCGAACTACTAGCGAGCGATGTGATCGGTGCTGATTCTGCCGAGACTCTCAATGGCTCGTCCGTTTCTATCGCAATCGACGGTGACACGGTTGTCCTCGATGGACGTGTTCAAGTAACCGCTACTGATATCATCGCAGATAACGGCGTCATTCACGTCCTCGACGCGGTTCTTATCCCTGGAGCATTCCCTGGAAACTTAGTAGAAGCTCTCTCTAGCTACCCACGTTTCTCTGGTCTCGTTGGCGCTGTTGCTGCAGCTGGCCTTGTTGAAGCTCTCCAATCGGATAACGAAGGCGCTGGATTCACCGTATTCGCTCCTACCAACAACGCCTTCGCAGGCATCGAAGTCCCTGCAGACATCGACGTACTTGCGTCGGTTCTCCTCTACCATGTCCTTGGGTTCACGGCGAACGCTGAGACTGCAATCGAAGTAGCATCTAGCGAAAACCCACAGGCGGAAACCCTACAGGGCGGCATCATCTCCTTCGACCTTGTCGATGGGTTGAATATCAACGGGGACACGAACGTGACCTACACCGACATTGAAGCCTCAAACGGTGTCATTCATGTCATAGACAGCGTCTTACTTCCGTAAGACTGCTTGGCCAAACTACCGGGAACCGTGCCCTCATGCGGTTCCCGGTTTTTTGTTGGGTGGCGGAGCCAACTCGGCCGCTTTGATTTATTCCGGACACCCTCCGCTTTGGAAGCTCATCCCCCAACCTTCGCCCCTGAACGAATGGGCGCGCTCTTTTCCCAATATCTCTGCGTATCTTTCTTCCAGCTGTTTTCCCAAAGCCGCGTAGATTCTAAAGTAACGCTCAGTCGGAGACATCCCTTTCGTTGACCGTGGGGCTTCCCGGAGACCTGCACGCTCTTGTGATATGCGAGTTCTTACCTCTCGCAGTTCTCCCTCAGGCGCCTTGTCTATAATTTCCTTGCGCAAAGAGTCGGGCGATAAGACATCCGCGCCACTAAGGTCTGCAGTGGTCTCTAGGTACAATTCCCGCAACTGTTCACGAAAACGATCTTGCATTTCATCAAGAGCGCGATGAACGGCATCTTGCTCCAACTGTGTCAATCCTAAATCTTCTCCTCGTTCTTCTGGGAAGCGGTACCGAGAGGATTTCAAGATAGGCGGAATATCGACTCGAACTGCGCAATTCTCAGCAAGCTCTAGCAGTGTTTCTTGAGAGGGCTCCGCCCACGGACCTTCTCCCTCCGAATGACCACTGCGGTGCCCTAGAGTCATCGCTTCCCGAAGCGCGTTCCGTAAATCATCCAATTCTTTCTTGTGTTTCTTCTTTATCTCTTCAATTTCCCTTCGAGGGTCCCCTTCATCTCCATGAAGAGCAACAGCCTCTTTCAGAAGGGCGGAATCCTCTGCCGCATCGTAGATTCTCGGGAGTTGCCCTGCTAAAGCCTCTGCTCTTTGCCCCGCCAACAATTCGACGCCTCCAGCGTCATTTCCTACCAGTACCTTGCCCTCATAAACGGTCACGACTAACACCGCACCCGCGACCGCTGCTCCTAGTATCTGTTTCTTACTCACGTCTCTCACCTCCACGCGGAAACTCGTTCCGCGCACTGTTACTTTGCCCAAAGGCGTTTCCACATCGAATAAACCACCACGGTTCACCCGATAAAACACATTTCCCGTCGTTTGGTTGACGTGCATAGCGCTAGATTTCCCCTGCCAAGAAACCTCGCTTCCAGACTCGAGGACTGCGATGGCTCGTTTCCCAATCTCTTCCGTAACGCGCTCGCTGGCGACAACAGCTCCGTTTTGCCCTTCGCCATTCGATGGAAACCATCGGGGCAAAAGCGCCAAGACAAAAACGGCGCACAAGCTCGGCCAAAGCCATTTTTGGAGGCCAGTTGGGCTTTCCGTTTCCTCAGTTCCAATTTTTTCTAGTTTTTCAAGAACTCCGTCAGCAAACCCAGATGGCGGACTCGCCACTTTCCAGCTCTCCAAGACCTTCGCATCAAGCTTTTCATTTTCATCGTTACTGGTCATTTCGTACCTCTAAAGCTGCTGCCCTAACTTCCGCGCGTGCACGAGACAAACGAGAGCGAACCGTCCCTACTTCAATTCGCAACGAGCGAGCGATTTCGTCGTACGAAAGGTCGTGGTATTCGCGCAAAAGAAACGCTGCTCGATATTCTGGACTCAACCCAGAAACCGCCTGCTCTACGGCAGACAATAAGATCGATTGACGAGCGCTCTCATCAGCCCGCTCTGGCGCAATGACTTCTTCGGACAACGGGCTCTCGAGCACCCTACCGGTTTTCCGCAAATGGTCTATCGCCCTTCGCGCTGCGAAGGTGAGAATCCACGATGATAACTTCGCTGTCCCCAGCTGTGAGAAATTCCCAAGAGCTTTAAACACATGTAGGAACGTCTCTTGAGCCAGGTCTTCCCTATCTGCGGGCTGACCTCTATGCCCCAGCATCCTCCCAATGAGAGCAAAAACCCTAACCTCATAGCATTCGACAAGCGCACGGCAGGCACCGACGTCTCCCCTTTGAGCGCGTCTCAAAGTAACATCATCAAGTTCCTGCTGGCGTGGGCTCTCCATGCTTGTGCGGATGACTGCGACGGTCACATAGAGTTACTCGTGGACCAACCAGATTGGTTCCCGACAAAGTTATTTTTTTCTAAAGTTACAGTTGGGCCGCCAGGACATTACTGAGCGAGACGAACAAACTCTGTTCAATTCTATCTATGTGCGCCCCCAATAACACTTTTCGCGGCTCTTTGTTCGTCGGTGGGATTTCCAATTCACGTAGAACACCTGACCGCAACTGCTCTCGAACCACGAGCTTCGGAATATAGGCAATTTGATTGGAACTGAGCGTAATCCGTATTGCCGTCATTGTGCTCTGCGCCTGGTAACCAAACGTTTTAAACGCGTCATCCAAGGGCACGATGTCCACGCCATCCATGACCGCCGACCGGTCCCAGTAGGCCCCGCGAAACAGCCGATAGTTTTTTATCTGTTGAGGCAAAGGGCGAGCTGGCAACGGGTGTTCACGACGCACGAAAAAACCATAAGGCAATGTACCCACTTCTTTCGTAAGCCAACTTGGTCCTAGGTCAAGGTTGTCGATGGAGATTGCGACATCAATCGCTGAATCTCTTGCGGCCTCGGTCATTTCATTCGGAGAAAGGTCAATAAACTTCCAGCCCGTGTTCCGG
>CAYPIX010000194.1:0-3331 GCA_964410875.1 uncultured Kofleriaceae bacterium | reverse complement strand
CTCTCATCCTGGGCGATTAACAGAGAACCTGTATGCAATAAAACGGGTTGGGCTGAAAACCCTGACGGGGGATTCGCCAGAAATCTAGCGCCACGGACGGTGTAAGCGGTGGTCTCGTCAGACTCCGTGAGTTGACGACAAAGTCCAGCGTTTCTACCACTGGCGTGAAACCCGATTCTTTCCTCTCTCTCCAGAATTGTTATCGAACCGAATCCCATCTTTGTCAGGTGATAGGCGGTCGATGCACCAGCAAATCCGGCGCCGATAACGACTACCTTGCTGTTCTTGGAAAGGCCCACAAAAGTCGTTTAGCCAACGTTTTTATTGCGTGCAAGTACGAACCCAAGGCCCTGCTATTTTGTTCAACATTTCAGGGGGTAAAGAAAATTTCTTTTTCCTGATTATGTCCGCCAACGGACACATTACGTTGTCTAGAATGACAAAAGTAGTTCGACGGTTACGTCTTCCTTGTGCTGCGCTTCTACTGTTCTCTTATTCGTGCGAGTTGAATACGCTCACTTGCGCAAGCTCTGTCTTAACACCAGGTCAGCTAGCAATTACCGAGATTTCATTGAGTGAGGAACCATGGATCGAGGTCTACAATCCGACTGAAAGTGATGTACCAATCTATGGGCTATCCCTGTTTCAGAAAAAAAGAAACGGAACGAAACAAAACAGAATCCTATTTCGTGGTGAGGAGGTCGTTCTCGCACACGAATATAAGTTGTTGCAGCCAAGCAGAGATGAATGGAAACCCCATGCACGAGGGTTAGTTCAAATCGAATCCTGCGAGTCAATTATTGACACAGTCATCTATTCGACTAGTTCACGAACTGAGCCCCTGCAATATGGAGGGATACCCTCCGCCGAAGACAACGACAATGAAAGTCGATGGTGCAATCGCCCCGCCACCCCTGGTTTTGAGAATTCTCCATGTTGAAAAGAGAAGCACTTATGGGAGTAGTGTTGGCCCTTCAACTAGGTTGCAGAGATATTGAAGAGGACGTCTCTCCAGTTTGTTCCGGAATTCACCCCGGTGAGTTGGCCATAACAGAACTTTTCGTCAACCCCTTTAGCGATGATGAAGGCGGTGAGTTCTTTGAGATCTTCAATCTAGCCGAACACGACCTTGACCTCTCTGGGCTGCGTGTTGAATTCAAAGATGCCAATTCCCAACAACAGCACGTAATCACTAGCAGTCGTATCCAGAGACAAAGCTACAGCGTTTTCGTTGCAACAGTTGAGAGTTTACGTCCACCTTACGGAGACTTCGCATACTCTGATGCTCTCTCACTAACCAATTCGGGCGGAACTCTCTCACTGTATTGTGGAAACGAAGAAATCGACAGTGTGTCTTACGAACACGCTCCCAATGGAGAAACTCTTCAATTCGACGCAGCGGTACACCTAAACACAAAATCCAACGATGTATCGAGCTTGTGGTGCCCCGCTAGCAAAACGAAAGGAGTTGACGACTTCCAATTTGAATTTCCGGGAACGCCCGGGCGGGCCAATGGCAAATGCATTGAAGCCCTTAAACGCTCTTGTATTCAAGATGGCGCGGTCCGGCCGATCACCCCCGCTGCCCCCGGATCCATATTGGTTGTTGAAATCATGGCCAACCCGGCGCGCGTTTCAGACTCCTTGGGTGAGTGGTTTGAAATTGTTTCCTCAGTGCCAGGTGACTTGAACGGTCTCGCGTTCGGTACCAGCGGGGGAGGAGACAAAGAGAGGTACAGAATATTAGGCCGGGACTGTCTTCCTACCCAGCCAGACAAACTCTATTTGCTAGCAAAAAGCACAGACCCAAAGGAGAACGGAGACCTTCCGGCAGTCGACTTTGTCCTCCCAAAGTCGTTTTCTATTCGGAACCGCGACAGCGGGATTTTCATTAGTAGTCCAAATGGCCTTGTCGATAGATTTGATTTTTCTGATCCGAGCGCGCCCGGCAGGGCAATTCAACGAGATCAAGATAACCACATCTGCACAGCCGAATTGGATTACGGAAAATGTGAAAAAGAGAGCGTTCACTGCGACAAAGGAACACCAGGCACCAGCAATCCTCCGTGTTCAAGTTGAACCTCTTGCAAAGATGTCTCACCTTGTTTTTTATTTTTCTTCTCACCCCGGCTTCAACTGCCTTTCCGAGGAACCTTGAGGACCTAGACCAGCTAGAAGAAAGTTTTGAAAACGGCGAAATCTCAGAGGAAGAATTCCTTGCCCTTTTGGAAGGACTCGACGACAAAGATTCTTTGAATAAATCGGGAGAGTTTGCTGTTAGGCTGAACATTGACGCCGGTATGAAACCAAGCCCACGTCTAATGGCCCCACCAACTCGATTGCGCCTATTTTCGGACTTTCGAAGACAATCCGCCGGGCTAACCGCAACGCTTAGTAGAAATGCTATTCGCGGACTCCGGTACGACCCCCACCGAAAAGCGCTCTCCGTCGAAAAGTTCAAAACAAAACCGAATATCAGCAAGGGGTTCGTAGTGCTTCGTCACAATAAAACGACGGCGACCCTGGGGTTCTTTCAGGTGTTCGTCGGCTCCGGACTTACCCTAGCAAGTTCCAACTACTCGAGCCGAGAAGTCATTTCACCGGACTTTCAATTGAGTCGACCGCCACGTGTCAGGAGCACCTGCCTATTACTTAAGGGTGAAAAAACGAAACAACCATGTAACGAAACCGTTGACGCTATCACCGACTTCTCAGGGACCAGAGCGCTTTTAGGTGGTGGGATTTTGTTCAATGGAATCTTCGGCCTTCCACTCTCAATGGATATTTTCTTTTCGAGAAGCCCTCGGGCCGAAAGGTCAACAAGAGTAAATCTCTCAGAACATTGCGAGGAAGAAGAATCAAAATGTGCCTCTCCAAGAGTCTTCCAGAGAAACGCTCACGATCCAATCGCGCCCCAATTTGAGTTGGCGTCCCACCCATTGCCTAAACTGTTTAGAGAGGATTTGTATGGGGCCAACGTATCCATGCGATTGTCAAAGAAACTCTCTCTCGGAATCGTTGGCTATCTCGCTTCGCACACGTTTCTTTCGAAAGGCGCGCCATTAGAGTTCAAACCCGACCGCGGCTTTGCCGGTACCCGGTTCGGCTCGGTTGGTCTTTACGGCAACTACGACAGGGAGAAGTTTGAGGTTAGATGGGAAGTCGCTCATTTTTTCAAGCACTCATTGCTCAACCGAGGCAGCCTAGCTGCAGTCGTCAGTGTCTCTCCAAAGCTCGAAACAGCTGACCTAGGTTGTTCTGGTTATTTTTATTCCCGCAATTTTGCTAACCCATTTTCACGTTCAATTGCTTCATTCGAACGGTTTAGGGG
>CAYPIX010000193.1:0-3407 GCA_964410875.1 uncultured Kofleriaceae bacterium | reverse complement strand
GGGTTGCCAATCTCTCACTTAACGAGGCGATCGCGGCTGCATGGGTCTCACTATGGGCAGCAAGTTCGGCCAAACGCGTCTCCAGTGCCTCAACTCTACTCGGTTCTTGGGCTGACACTGATGAGCTCAATGCAGCGACAAGTGAACAAGCCAAGGAAATGATCGACAAGCTCCTCATTTGGGCGGCAACCTAACACAAACGACTAACTCATCAGAACACTTAGGAATCTGGGAAGCTGCCCCAACACGACGCCATTAGGGCAACTGATCCACAAGACTGCCAAAACGCACTCCCTACCGAAGCACGCCATTGACGCCAGGGCAACTTCCGACTCCTCCCACCGGAGAACAGAGTGTGGCGCTAAGAGTTGCCAGCCAACCAAGCAACCACGCAGCCACAAGCAGTTGTTCTCATGTAAGAATTCACTGGCATACGGGTTGCTCTGGTTACGTAGATGTTCCAGAAAGCCAAGCGATATGAGCGCATCGCCCGCCTCGGGATTTGCGCCCTGGCGCTCTGTTTCTTCACGTTTCCTGGCGGTGCGAACCACCTGATTGGTCAAGCCGACGCCCGCCCGAGTAAAAAACCAAAGAAAGCTAACTCGCCAACTGTAGAGCGGACGAAAAATCGCAAAGCGGTTCGCACTCCTCACAGCGCGTCAAGCTCTCGCCTCGCTCGCGTTTCCAATGAAAAAACAGCATCATCCAAAAGCGACGCTACTTCCAACCTGTCTTTGTTGACCCCTCGGGTTCGGTCAACGGTGGTTAGCTCCTACCAGCGGGCAATTGCGGGACGTATCGGCGATCCGATCAAACACCTCAAAACCCTATACAGCGAACGAATCTTTTCCCAAGAAACCCCGTCCGGCCTCTCCGAATTAGAAGACGACGTGCTTGATGTCTTCCGAATCCCTCCTATAGAGAGACGGAAGCTCTGGAGCGAGATTGAAGCAGCGGTACAGGAGAAGTACGACCTCGACCCGAACGCTTGGCTATCGGTTTTCTCCTATTACGCAGAGCATGTATTTGGCAATGACGAAGGCATCTTGGGCAAAAAACACCAAGAGACCCTTCGCTCTCACGCTGAGGAGCTACGCAGGGTACTGGCTCTCTCCGAACCCCAAACACCAACCCACGCCCGATATCACTACTACCTAGCCAACTTGCGCCGAAAGAGCGCTCCAGAGATGGCAGCAGAGCTGCGGATTTCTCAAGGCAACGTCTATGCCGATTTATCGGTTCTCAGCCTTTCTCGGGTAAAAGCTTTTGCTGAAAAACCATCTAGATCCTTACAGCGACGAATCGTCAAAAGGCTTGCAGATGCAAAAACTGAAATAGACGGTTGCACCAGTGATTGCGCGGTTTCATTTTTGACCCTGGCAAAACGTTTGTACGCGAAGAACTGGAGCCGAGAGAAGATTGCCAAAACCCTAGACTTAGGTGGTAGCGGAGCATTGGTCTACTTTCTCCATCCCAATGGCGTTCCACGGGGAAGCGATTGGACCGAGATGGTCAAACTGCCCTCTCAACCAGAGGACATCCCAGAAGCAGCCGCCCTCTTATCTCTTCACCAAAGCGGCTGGATCGTTAAAGACATTGCCGTCGAATTAAACCGGATTAAAAAAGTCTCCGACCCGTCATCTGATAGGTATCGGACGGAAAAACAAGTACGCGATCAGCTCAACCATCTGAAAGTCAAAAGCCGAAGCAAAACGTTATTCCCCCGCGACCATCGCCTTGCTCGGCGTTACGGAGTCGTCAAGAAAAACGGCATACTCCAAACCGATTCAGTTAAACGGTACGTTTATGACCACGTAAGGCGCAGCACTTTACCGGAGATGGCTGCGGCTCTCAAAGTGAGCGTAAACACCTTGCGTCGATTTATTGCAAAGCACCACCTCCCGTTTCCAGCGACTAGACGCGGCCAAGATGAAGGCACCGATGCGAGAGTCAAAGAAGCTCTCACGGCGTACAAGCAGACACCGAAGCCGGGCCTCCCTGCTGGATTGCGTCGCCGCACCTCGGAAGAAGCCATGGCCAACGCGATGGGCAGAATACGACACAATGGCGGGAAGCCGCCCCACAGCAAAAAACCTGCAGCCAAACGGAGCGACGTGGAAAAGCAAGACACCGCAGCCGCCAAGTTTATTCGCGACCACCAGTGGACCAAAGCAGAAGTCGACGCCCTATCCGAACTCGAACGCAGCGTAATAGAGCCTATATTCAGGAAACAGCAGAGCGGTGAAAAGCGGAAGGTTCGCAGCCCGAAAGAATCTATGGATAATGCTTTGGCACGGATCCGACACCACAAAGGAAAGCCGCCGGAAAGCAGCAAGCCTTCTGCTAAGCGAAGTGAGGCAGAAAACCTAGATACCGCGGCTGCTCGGTATATTCGTACTCACAAATGGACCCAAGCAGAAGTCGACGCCCTACCCGAACTCGAGCGCGGCGTCATCAAGCCCGCGTTTGACAAACAGCAGCGGGGCGAAAAGAAGAAAAAGCGCACCAAACAAGAGTCGATAAGCAACGTCTTGGCTAGGATCCAACTCCACAAGAAAAAGCCGCCTCAGAGCAGGAAACCGGCAGCGAAACAAACCGAGGCAGAAAGACTAGACACAGCAGCAGGCTGGTTCATTGGCTACCACAAGTGGACCCAAGCAGAAGTCGACGCCCTACCGGAACTCGCGCGCAGTATTATAGAGCCTGTATTTAACAAACAGCAACGGGGCGAAAAGAGACAAAGGCGCACCACAGCGGAATCAATCGCCAGCGCGACGGCCAGAATTCGCCATCACAACGGAAAGCCGCCCCAAAGTAAAACACCGGCAGCGAAACAAACCAAAGCGGAAGAGCTCGACACCGCCGCCTACCAATTCATCCAAAGACACAAGTGGACGAGACAAGAAGTCGACGCACTACCGGAACTCGCGCGCAGTATTATAGAGCCTGTATTTGACAAACAGCAGCGGGGCAAGAAGAACAAGTATCTAACCGCAAAAGAAGCGATGGACAACGCCTTGGCCAGAGTCCGACACCACAGCGGAAACCCACCCAAAAGCAGCAAACCAAAAGCGAAGCGGAGCGAAACGGAAGACCTAGACACCCTAGCAATCCAATTTATACGCCGTTACAAGTGGACCCAAGCAGAAGTCGACGCCCTGCCCGAACTCGAGCGCAGCGTCATAGAGCCCATTTTTCACCGGCAACAAGCCAGGAAATAACGCGCGCAAGCCTGGTGCGAGACTGCAAGACCAACGAGCAGGATAAGTCCTACGCCAGCCCCCCGCATGTGAGGCTTGGCTATTAAGCCGTTTTCTCTGTACAATGTGACCCGTGCGCGTGCGTAGGAGGAGCGAGAGCGGCTTTACGTTGATCGAGCTGATGGTGGTTGTGGGCATTGTGAGTTT
>CAYPIX010000192.1:0-3491 GCA_964410875.1 uncultured Kofleriaceae bacterium | reverse complement strand
CTTTATCTCACCGATGGATGCCGGAATTTTGGCTAGTTTGTTATGCCCCAAATCCAGCATTCGTAATTTCGACAACTGCTGTATCTCCGGCGAAACCTCACTGATTCCGTTCCCTGACAAGTTCAGCTCACGCAGGTTAATAAGCCCCCACAATTTCGATGGCAGCTCGGCTATCTCGTTTCCGTGGATGCTTAAGGTTTCAAGCGCTTCGAGAGAGAGAAGAGCGGAAGGGAACTGCGTCAACCGATTGTTGTCTAAATAAAGTTTGCGCAGGCCGGCCATTCCTCCAAGCTCCTCCGGTAGCTCGCGTAGCCCCGCTCCTGACAGGTCAAGGCAGTTCCCTTCGGAAACTAGTTGGTCGGTCTCACTTTTCATGGTTTTTGCCGGACATTAAACATCAACTGGCGAGTTTGTACCTCCGCTGATATACGAAACTAATGCATCGCTGGATCTTAGCAACCGCGAGTTTACTGTCTATGGCTGCTGTCATCATAGGCGCTTTTGGTGCCCACGCCCTAAAAGGAAAGATTGAGACTGATATGCTTCGGGTCTACGAGACCGGGGTCCTCTACCACTTTCTACACGCGCTTGCGCTTGGACTTGTAGGTCTCGCCGCAAACTCCGACAAGTATCCGCATGGCTGGCTTAAAATCGCCGCCATACTTTTCATTGTTGGCATAGTGCTTTTCTCCGGAAGTCTTTATGCACTCTCGGTTACAGGCATCCGCCGCCTTGGCATGGTCACCCCGCTGGGTGGACTCACATTTGTTGCCGGGTGGATTGCACTAACGATAGCCGCGCTGAAAAGTTAGCTACAGCGCTTTCGACGGTTCGTCGTCAGTCTCTTCATCTGCCCACGGCAAAGGCTGAGGTCCGGGAACGATGTGGGCAATGTCGGGGTCGACGTCTGGATCCCGCGCCGCATCTTCTACAAGCTTTTGATCGCGCCGTTCTGCCTTTCTCTGCGTACGCTCTTGTCGTCGACGCTGTCGTTCGCGCTCTCGTTGAAGTTTGGCAAATCTTGAGGGGTTTCGTGGCACTGGCGCGCTCCTTCCAACCAAAACGGTTAGTTGAACCACACTAGCACCCGTTCCAACCCAAACGCGATTATATTACCAGAAATTAGTAACTTAGACGCCTAAACCCCGTTGGAGCCGGTTGAACCCTTAAAAAAAGGTAACAGGATTGGGCTGGCAACGTAGAAAAACTATGAGTACACGCGTCTTGATCATCTTGGCCACCGCCGCATCCCTTGGTGGCTGTAGTACTGCCGAGAGTAGTAAATCCAAGAAAATCTCTCCCACAAAGCCGGCTAAGAACGCAAAAACTCAACCGGTCGCCAAAGCTAAACCGACCCAAAAGGGAGAGCGAAAAGTCGCGCTGGTGGAACTCTTTACCTCTCAAGGATGTAGTTCCTGCCCACCCGCGGATCGCTTACTTAGTCGAGTAAACAAAGCTGTTGATGACGTTGAGGTGATTCCACTCGCTTTTCATGTCGACTACTGGAACTACATTGGCTGGAAAGATCCTTTTTCAAACGCAAAGTGGAGTGCGCGCCAACGACAATATGCTCAAAGACTAAACAGGGGCAGTTCGTATACGCCTCAATTAGTTATCAACGGAAAGAGCCATGCGGTTGGCTCAAACCGTGGGGCGGTATTTGAACAAATTCGCGAACACGCCCTTTCGGGAAAGGACCTTATCTCTGTCGATAAAGCAGTGGTCGGTGCTGAGTCGGTTTCTTTCAAAATCGACGTTTCCAAAGCTGCGTCATTGAAAGCCGAGCCTTCCATCGTAGTTGCTGTCTACGAGAATGACTTAGTCACGAAAATAAAGAGGGGTGAGAACACTGGCAGAACTCTCACCAACGATTTTGTCGTTCGAGATACCGCTCAGGTAAAATTAACCCCATCCAAAGACTCATACCGACTTAAAATACCGGTGCAATCAGCCTGGAAGAAAAAGAACCTGGGGGCGGTTGTATTCATGCGAACCGCAACGGGTGAGGTTCTGTCTACGATCAAGGTTCCTGTTCGCTCTTAGATTACTTCCAACGACGGACATCCCATCCGCGCTTCAAAGCCGCCCGACGTAAGCGCGGGTCGGGGTTTATCGCAACCGGGTTTCCGACCCGTTCGAGCATAGGTAGATCGTTTAGGGAATCAGAATAGAACCAGGCGTTTTCCAATAGTTCCCCCCGCTCTTTGGCAAAAGTCTCGGCTATCGGGACCTTATTTTTGCCGTGGCAAAATGCATCGAACGTCCCCGACAGGTACTGGCCTTTGATACCAAGCCTCGAACACAGAACGTGTTCAATCCCAGTATCTAGCGCAACTGGTTCAGCGACGAACTGTGTAGCCGCCGTGAGAAGAACGACGGTATCGCCCCTCGACTGGTGTTCGGCCACCTGTTCGCGAGCGGCCGATGCAACCTCTGAGCTAATTTTGATCTCAAACCACGTCCTGGCTTTCTCACTAATGAGATTTACAGGTTCTCCCCGGCTTTCCATCGCCAAACGTGAGGCAAGAGACTCAATATCTAGAATGGCAAGCTTGTACTTAACCCCCCACATGATGGTTCGCAACAAGCCCAAATTGGAAATCTCGCCGCGACCGTGGAGAAATTTCATCCAACTAGTGCCACTGTCGATTCGGAGGAGGGTCCGATCCATATCAAAAAAAGCGAGTGCCAAACTGGTCGTACCGTAGCAACAGTTTGTGTTTTTGCAACCGGATCCCGCAGAGGGCGCTTATTGCTCGACCCGGAAGTCCACCGTAATTTCGTGATCACCCCGCTCTACAGTACGAGACTGTCCGCGACGAAGAGGGATTCTAAGCCAGACTTTCTCGCCTTCTTGAACCACTTCGGCACCACTGGCAGTAGTCCAATTTCCTTTGTCGGGGCTACTGTTAATTCCGTCTCTCAACTCTTTAACTTCAGTCGCGTTGAGTAGCCCCGCGCCTGGAAGCCCTTCAACTTGAAAAATACCGCTTCGTACTTGCTTTGGCTCGAACGCTAGCTTTGCGATTTCAGCGTCATCACTAGAAACTTCTCCCTCAAAGGAGTATTCAGCCCCACCATTCATTCGTAGACCCTCGACCTTCAAAAAAGTCGCCTTTCCCGATGTCCCCTTGGGCCCTTTGTTACCAACTACCAAATCACTACCGGTTTTTTTTCCGAGATTCGCAGCGACCGATACGCCGGAACGTCTGGAAGAATAACTTGATCCAGTTTGCGACCGTGAGTCGTTAACTTGAGTAGAAAGGAACTTTCCTTTGGCAGTGATCCGCTGCCGTAAGAGTGGAACGGCTTGAAAACTTCGCACAGGTTTCGACTTAGGGTTAGCGATGGTTCGAGTAACCCGCAGAACTGCCTTACCCTTTTTTGGGGCTCTTCCGCTGCGCCCGGCACGTGCGTTTGTTGAAAGACAGACCAACAAGGAACCAATAAGAATAAAGACAAAAGAGCGCACCTCCCTTAATAGAGCAGGA
>CAYPIX010000191.1:0-3530 GCA_964410875.1 uncultured Kofleriaceae bacterium | reverse complement strand
GGTTAATTCCGATAAAGGGATCAGTAATCTTCATGTTCCTAGCGACGTGATTATCGACGCCTCGATGCCGGCTATGATTCGAACATCCGGCGGTATGTGGAACGCGGAAGGAAAACTTCAGGATGCGAAAGCCGTTATCCCGGATAGCAGCTACGCGGGGATCTATCAGGAGGTAATCGAATCCTGTAAAAAGTTTGGTGCCTTGGATCCCAAAACGATGGGAAGCGTTTCCAACGTAGGTCTAATGGCGAAGAAAGCTGAGGAGTACGGGTCACATGACAAGACGTTCGAGATCGCTGGAGCGGGAACCGTTCGCGTTGTCGACGAGGACGGCAAGGCCCTCATTGAACACCCAGTAGAGCAGGGCGATATTTGGCGGATGTGTCAGACGAAGGACGCTCCGGTTCGCGATTGGGTGAAACTCGCTGTTACGCGAGCTCAAGCAACAGGCACCCCGGCTATCTTCTGGTTGGACAAAGACCGCCCCCATGACAAGCAGCTGATAACGAAGGTCAATGAATATCTAAAGGAACACGACACCGACTCCCTTGATATTCAAATTCTGTCTCCAGTTCTGGCGACAAGGTTTTCGCTGGAACGTTGCCGGGCGGGAAAAGACACGATTTCGGTAACCGGAAATGTGCTTCGCGACTATTTGACGGATCTGTTCCCGATTTTGGAGCTGGGAACCAGCGCCAAGATGCTGTCGATTGTTCCACTGATGAACGGCGGAGGGTTATTCGAAACAGGCGCCGGTGGATCGGCTCCGAAACACGTCCAGCAATTCGAGTCTGAGGGGCATCTTCGGTGGGATTCTCTAGGCGAGTTCCTTGCCCTTGCCGTGTCGCTTAGCCACTTAGCAGAGAGAAACAAAAATCCAGCGGCCAAAATTCTAGGAGACGCCTTAGACGAGGCGACAACCCAGTATCTCTTAAACAAAAAGTCCCCCTCTCGGAAAGTTGGAGAGTTGGACAATCGAGGTACACATTTCTACGTGGCGATGTACTGGGCACAAGCACTCGCAAAGCAGACCGATGACTCTGGATTACAGACGAAATTCGCGAAGGTTGCATCAGAGCTTGAAGCGAAACAGGAAACAATCTTGTCTGAGCTAAACAGCGCGCAAGGATCTCCTATGGATATAGGTGGCTACTATTGGCCCGATCCAAAACGGGCAGAGAAGGCGATGCGGCCGAGCGCAACGTTGAATCAAGTCGTTTCCAATATCTAAGTTCTGAGGAAACGTCTTCTGTTTCTGCGAACCGAAGTAAAGTGGCGTTCGATTTTCGAAGAGTGGAATTTGACTACATAAACCGACTGTGCGGTGTCGTGTTTTTTATTTCGGCTATGCCCTAGGTTCCCTCTTTGCCCTCTAAGTAGTCGTAGACTCGTCGCGGAAAAATAAAATAGGTAGCGCGGTGTTTTCGTCGTCCTAGGCTTTCTTTTTACTTTCTGAGGGGGAAGTTATGAAAAAGTCGCTGAAACTCGGGTTCTTTTACGCTCTAGGTCTTACTGGTTGTTCGGAGTCGCTATTTAGCGAATCCGTAAACGGTGTTGAGAATAGTGATGGTGATAGGTACGAGGAGTACTATCAACCGGTGGTTGGCCACGAGGAGTCGCCTGAAACTCTGCGAAAAATTCTCCATGAGATTATCGCTGAGCACACTCGCTATCCATACACATCGGATACCCAAGTCGATACCTGGGATATCCTAGAAGAAGCCCAGCGTGTCTCCAGTAGCGAGGATGAAATACGAGACATCTATCGCGACGATTTGTATCCACTGTCGGGCGAGAGAGACTATAACCGCGAGCATAGTTGGCCGAAGTCTTATGGCTTTCCAGACTTGGAAGTGGAAAATGTTCCCTACACAGACTGTCACGCGCTATTTCTCGCAGATGCTGGATACAACTCGTCGAGGAACAACCGTCCGTACCAAGATTGCGATGAGACCTGCAGAGACAAGCCAACGGCTCGCGGTGATGCGAACCGAGTAGGTGCTAGGGCTTGGGAAACGTGGAGTGGCCGACGGGGAGATGTTGCCCGGGCTATTTTCTATATGGATCTTCGTTACGAAGGCGATGTGCACGAAGATGGCGCCTTTGAACCAGACTTGGTCGTGACTAACGATCTATCCGCAATTGCCAATTCTTCAACAGGTGACAACGAAACTGTTGGTTATATGGGTATGCGTTCCGTATTGCTTGAATGGCACCAAGAAGATCCTGTCGATAATTGGGAAAGGCAACATAACGACGTGGTTGCAGCGTACCAACAAAACAGAAATCCTTTTGTTGATCACCCTGAATGGGTTGAGTGCATTTACTTGGGATTTTGTTAACTGAATGAAGGGCCGGGGAGGTAGCCGACGGCATGCTCAGCGTGGAGTGGCATGCCGTCGGCCGCGCTCCTAAATGCGCACTTGTGGGATATCTGCGCCGAGACACTCTTCCCCAATGGGGGTGTCTGCCCCGGGCAATAGCAAGGCAATTCTTGCGTGTTTACCGGGCTTACCCGTTGGCATGTGCCTTGCGATTGGCAATAGTCATGCTTCGTATAGGTATGGTCGCTCTCATGCTTTTGTCGTTTGGCTGTGATGGAAATTGGCCGGGAAATATTGCCCCTGATCCAATAGATAACGTTCCCACAGGGGGTACCGGAGGAGTTGGTGACAGCCAACTGGGCAACGAGCTGGAGGAGCTTGCTAACGCCATCAACTTCGAACGGACGAGTCGGGGGTTAGACCCTGTGGCCCTTGAGGTGGAATTGAATTGTGCTGCCGAAAGGCATTCGGACGATATTGGCGCGGCGGGGATTTGTTCACACGACGGTACCGATGGCTCGGGACCGAGTGAAAGGGTTTCCGATTGTGGCGGGTCAGGATGGTCCGGGGAAATCGTTGCGTGCGGCCAACGAACACCAGCCTCGGCTGTACAAGGTTGGCTAGATAGCCCTGGTCATCGAGCGATCATGCTAGAGCCTTCTCAAAGAACTATGGGAGTAGGGGTTCATCAGTTTCATTGGACTGCGGTTTTTGATAGATAGATTTGGGGAGGTGGTACCCCAGCTTGAAGTTACAGCGTGACAACACAGGCAACGCAGGGGGAATACAACCAGACTGTCTGAGTCTTTAATCAAACTGTTAAGTACCTGGATCAGAGACTGCACGTTAGTGTCTACAGTACAATGGCCGACGCCTTGACCGACATTTCCAACGACTCTGGCGGGCGGCCACGCGGTATTCGTTTCACTAGCAAACGAGCTTGGAGCATGGGCGCAGGAGGGGCTGCAGGAGCGTTGTTGTTATTCATGCTTTTGCCTATCGTTGCGTTGGTTGCCACTCTGCATTGGGAAGATTTCTACGCAGGAATTACGCATCCGTCTGTTGCTCCGGCGTTGCGGCTTAGCTTCACAACCACACTGTTGAGTTTGGCCATTGTGATTGTGCTGGGAACTCCTTTAGCCTGGCTAATTAGCCGCAGAACGGGACGCGCCGTGCAAATCGTGGAGACGTTGGTCCGTCTACCAG
>CAYPIX010000190.1:0-3637 GCA_964410875.1 uncultured Kofleriaceae bacterium | reverse complement strand
TCTTGATTTCTCACGATAGAGAGTTTCTAAACGAACAGATTAACCGTGTGGTTAGCCTCGAGTCGGAAGGGGTTCGAAGCTACTCGGGGAACTATGAAAAGTACGTCAGCCAGCGGGCCATGGAGGAGGAGGTGCTTGAGGCAAAAGCCAAGAACTTGGCTCGCGAACGCGAACATATGGAGAAATTCGTAAATCGGTTTCGCGCGCAAGCTACGAAAGCGGCCGCTGTCCAAAGTAGGGTCAAGGCGCTCGAAAAAATGGAAGATGTTGAGCTTTACCAAAAACGCCGAGTGATGAGGTTCCGCTTCCCACCCAGTGAGCGAGCAGCAAATGAAGTAATCAAAGTTGATTCCCTTGGCAAGGCCTACGGCGAAAACCAGGTTTTTTCCGGCGTCAACGTCGCAGCTCGGCGTGGAGAGAAAATAGCTATTATTGGCGCTAACGGTGCAGGGAAAACGACACTGCTTAAAATATTGGCGGGCGAGTTGAAGGCTAGCGCGGGCGAATTTCGTTTGGGTAACAAGGTTAGGCTTGGCTACTACGCTCAGCATCACGCTGATTCCTTGCATAAGGATTCGACGGCTTATCAGGAAGTATCCAATGCGAATCCGGACGCAACGGTTGGCCAAGTTCGCTCGATCCTCGGCGCTTTCTTGTTCAGCGGTGATGATGTTGACAAGAAAGTATCGGTGCTTTCCGGCGGTGAAAGAGCGCGCGTGGCTCTTGCGAAATTGCTCATCAAACCGGGGAATGTGATCCTGATGGACGAGCCGACCAACCATCTAGATCTCGACTCGAGTGACAGCTTAGCTTCCTCTCTTTCTGAGTACGACGGGACTCTTCTATTCGTCAGTCACAACCGGGCGTTTATTCGCAAGTTGGCTACCCAGATTTGGAATGTCGAGGATGGCCGCGTTGAACCATACCCTGGTTCTTTAGATGAATATCTGTACTCGTGCAGCCAACGAGGAGAGGATGTCTCTGAGGCCGTACAGTCGAGGGGGAATGGAAAAAGCTCAGAGCTCAAGAAACGGGGATCGAGAGAGGAACAAAAAGCGAGAAAACGCGAAGAAGCTCAAAAACGTAAACTACGCAACGCCAAGTTGAAGCCAGCTAAAGATCTTGTAGCCAAACTTGAGGAGAGAGTCAGCACGTTGGAAGCCAAACAGGCCGACCGCAGCAAACAACTCTCAGATCCGTCGGTTTATGCCGACGCGTCTAAGCGTGATGTTCTTCTAGCTGACTTTGAAAAGAGCCAATCGAAGTTGGATGAGCTCAACTCGCGTTGGGAGCATGCGGTGGAAGAGCTGGAAAGAATTCAGGCTGAGTTGGGAGAAACAGATTGAACAAATAGAAAGAGCGGCCCGAAGACCGCTCTTATTCTAGTGGCTTAACAGCGATTTATCGCCGATTGTCTCGTATGGTAGCGCTGCCGCCGCCGCCGGTTCGCCTAGGTACAGACCGAGGTGCAACAGAGCGTGGCGTATTTTGGTAACTTCTCGGTTGGCTTGAGTTTCTCGTTCGTGGAGGCACGTAGTTGGTGCGTCCTCGGGGCGTTACTCGTCTGTTGTCGCGAACAGTCGGAGCGCGACGGGTCCCTTGATTCCAAGTTCCGCGATTCCATACATACCGGTTGCCCTGCCTGACATACCGGCCTCGGTTGTAAGTGTAACCTTGGCGCTGCCTGAGCCAGCTGCCACGGTTCCAAACATAGCGACCGTTGGTGTAGCCGTAGAACCCGGGGTTGTAGACATAACCAGGGCGGTTCGCTATCCAGCCACCCTGCTGCCAGTTCCAGCCGTTGTTGGCGTAGTTCCAGAAGCCCTGATTGTAGACGTAACCCGCGCGGTTAGGAATCCAGTAACCGTTTGTCCATTGCCAATCGTTGCCGCGCCAGTCCCAACGACCTTGAACCCATGTTTGCCCCGGTCTTACATTATTGTAAAAAGCTCGCGGTGCTGGAGGCGCATTGTTGAAACCTCCACGACCAGCTCGATAGCTAGGTTGCACGTAACAGCCAGCGACGGTTAGAAGCCCAAGAAGCGTTGCTCCGAGAGCTAGGCGTTGAGGAAATGTTTGGTTTGATGGATAGAGAGCCACTTGTCTTTTTGTCCTTTCGTTTCCGTCGCAACCGGCGGAATCTGTTTTATTGTAGCAAGTTAGAAAGAAGCAATGTCCGTGCCTCTAGTGTTTACAGGTGGTTAGCCCGTAAGTATTTTGCTTTTCGTGACTCTTAGATGACGAGTGTGGCAATTTATTCACAATCTTGGCGAGTTATGTGATCGGCGATATTCAGGGGTGTTTCGACACTCTGCAGCGCCTTCTTGAGCGTCTGCGGTTCGACGAAAGCTTGGATCGGCTGTGGTTTTGTGGAGATCTAGTAAACCGCGGCCCGAAATCCCTGGAGGTCTTGCGTTTCGTTCGATCACTAGGCGAAAGCGCCCGAATGGTTTTGGGTAACCACGATCTTCATCTTATCGCGTGCGCGTTGGGTGCGAGGAGTCAGCGGCCTGGAGACACGTTAGATCGAATGCTTGAGGCACCTGACTGTGGTGAGCTCGTTCAGTGGTTGAAGCAGCAACCTTTCATGCTTCGACTCGAAGACTGGGTGCTGGTCCACGCCGGTTTGCACCCGTCATGGACTTTGCAGCAAGCAGCAGGGTTTGCGCAAAGGGGCTCGGAATTGTTGCGGAAGGACAAGACTGGTGAGATTGCCGCGTCTATGCGGTCGCCCGACTCTGCAGTTTGGACTGGTGAGCTCTCGGGGGAGGAAGCGGTCGTTGCGGCCTGCGCAATCATGGTGAGAATCCGTACTTGCGATCCTGACGGAGTTTTAAGTGAGCATAATGGTCCACCAGATGCTGCACCATCAGAGTGTAGACCTTGGTTTGAATATAGAGAGAGTGAAGAGCGCACCATTTGTTTCGGTCATTGGTCCGCTTTGGGAGTACACCTCGGGGAACGCCACGTTGGTCTAGATTCTGGATGCGTTTGGGGGCGGAGTTTGACCGCGATAGATGTCTCCAATAGGAGAGTAGTCAGCGAACCCTCGGTAGAACCCCGGTTAAAAGGTTTCTAACTCCTCTGGTGGGCCGAGAAGCACGGCGAACCCTTTGAAGTCTTCGCTCTGTTCCAGGGCAATTTTGACAATCACAGTTAGGGGAACACTTAGAAGCATTCCCAGGTTGCCCCACACCCAGCCCCAAAAAATCAGAGAAAGAAAGACTACTAAGGTGGAAAGGCCAAGTCTTCGCCCCATCAGGCGAGGTTCCAAGGCGTTGCCGACAATCATGTTGATTGCGAAAAAACCAATTGATGCGGCGATTGCCGTACCACCGCCGTGTTGGATGAGCGCGAGTAGGACAGCCGGGACTGCGGCGATGAGGGAACCTATATTGGGGACGTAATTGAATAGGAATGCCAACATCGCCCACAGTAAGACGAAATCTACATCCAACGCCCAAAGAAGAACGGCCACTCCAATCGATGTCACAGCGCTGACAAAAGTCTTAATTGCGAGATACTTCTGAATTTGTTCAGTCGCTTTGGTGACATCAGATAAATCGCTATCAGGTTCGCCGCGTGCTCGACGGAGTTTGTCTCGAAAACCGTTTGCTTCAAGCAGCATGAATACTAC
>CAYPIX010000189.1:0-3723 GCA_964410875.1 uncultured Kofleriaceae bacterium | reverse complement strand
TCGTCGGATATAGCAAAGACCAGGGTCTGCATATCACCCTGGGCGGCACCACCATCGATTATGACGGTCTTATCCCCAACCTCTATCGCACCGACATGGCAAGCGGAACAAGTAAGGCCAAGCCAATTTTCCTGAAAACCAAATACTGCTCTATGGGTGTCTGTTGGACGCTCCACAGTGAAACCAATGGGTAGCGTATTAGGGTTGAGTTCCTCGTGGAATGCCCCGGGCAAGTACCCCATGTCTCCTAGTCTGTCTGTTATCCGTTTGCCAGTCGTGTTTTCGAGAGCAAGAAACCAATCGTAAGGCACAACGTAAGAGCCCTGGGGCATGTGCCAAAAAAGAAGCCGGTCACTGTTGTTCCAACCTTGGTCGATTGTATCGGCGGTGAAATCTATCCCGGGGTCAGGATCGCAAGCCGCCAGTGCGAGACTAGAAAGTATGCAGAGAGTGGGGATACGCATTAGCTAAGGCTAAGAGCACAGGGTGTGCCACCCTCACCTACATAAGAAATCCAACTAGCTAGGAGCGCGCTCGCACCGTGGTTACGGGGGAAATCTCCCCGTTTGTGACCACCCGCGCCCCCAAAAGGGGCTAGAGCAAAAGCCGGATCCGGGGGCCCCTGAAGCCATCCCGCAACTACTCCCTGGCAAAGACCAGGCGCACCCGTTTTTGGTCTGCCGGGCGCTCGTACACGACGATACCGTGATGCTCTCGGTTCCGGGCAAGATTTCCCTGCTCTGCAAGCTCAACGAAGCGTTCGGACTCTTCATAGATGAATTTATTGCCTAGCATGTTTTTTCCAACACGTTTGAGCTCATTAACCCGTTCCTGCCCGGACATGGACTCTAACGTCTCACCGAGGTTTTCCGTGCCACCGCCATAAATAAGCGCGGTATGCAAAATCACAGTGATTTCCTTCCGGTTTTCAACCGACGAACCAATCGCATTTCTTAGGGTATCGGTCAGGCACTGGAAGCAATCGCCTCCGGCCAGGTGAATGGTTTTGGTATTGATTTTTGACTGGTGTTTGCCGTCTTCCGAGAACCGAATTTTCGTGGCTTCCGCCAGAAGCTTCTTCGAGGCGATTGGGAACCAGTGACTCACCAGCATCAAGCGGGGAACTTGGCGAAACCGCGGCTTTGAAAGCAGTCGTGCCGTCTTTGCACCCGCTCCGCCCTCCCCGTCTTGGTGAGTAACAATAAAAACTTCATTTGCCTCGGCGCCTTCTTCCAACTGCTGCCGTAGCTTGGCACTTCGATGCTCGTCTCCCGTGTCGGAAATCGCGTCCTCGAGATGAAAATCGATAGCAGCAAGAAAGGACTCTTCAACCGCTACTCTTTCCAGTCTCGACAGTCCATCTGTGATTTCGAGAGGGGTGCCAACAACCTCAAGATCGACCGGCTCGGCCTCTGCAGCCTCACCTACGGCCAACGCCTTCTCGGCCCAGGTCTTTGCGTGTTTCTCAATTCGACCCAAGCGGCTTTTTACGATTTTGGCCATCGCTGGGCCGTACTTACCCTGGGCACGTGCCACCAAGCGTTGCCGATTTCCGGCCGCACCCACAGAACGCCGTGGAGGTGTGCTAGACGTTCGCGGGCTCGCTCCTTTGACGCTACGCGTTTTATTGGGACTCTGCCCCTTTCGGGGTGTTGCCCCCCACGTTATGCCCGGGGCTGCTAACAGCAAGTAAAGAACGAATCGTGATTTCCTCATGTTATGGCACGCCCACGCGTTGAACACCTACAGTCTGTACCTGTTGCAGCTTGTGTGCCTCAAAAACACATGGCTCGTAGCCGGAGACCTGAACTCCCACTTTTCTTGTCCCTTATTTCCTCTGGATCCCTATCCGCGTGCGGGCTTTATCTCCCACGTTGCTCGGCATAGCACCCAAGAAGAGCTATCATTGGCCGGTGGGGACATGTCGAAAACCAGCACTCTTATTGGCGAGCCTGGCGGCAATGCTGTTTTTTTCCGACGTAGGTCTAGCTCAAGAGCTTCCCGTCCAAGCAGAGGTCGCAATCAGCGAGGAACTTGACGGTTCTTACCTCTACGACTTTGAAATAGTAGTCAAATTCGGAGGTTTCCCCGAAGAGCTCACCTTCCTCGTCGTCGGTGACGTTCCTCCTGGCGCGCCAGCAGCTCTCATCGATCCTGCGCTTGTCGGGCCGGCCCCTCTGCCTTTTAGTGGCCTAGGAGAAGCAACAGGCTCTCACAACGGTACAAATCTCGCGCCCACGGGCGTCCCGTGGGAACCGACAGCTATCGGAGATAAGCTTGTCTTCTCTATCCGAGCCAGCAATGCCAACTGTGACCTTCGCTGGAGCCAAGTTGCCGGCGGAATTCCACGGCCAACCTTTGAACGTGTCAACCTAGTCAACAGCGACGCGGACGACGACGGAGTATGTGATGTACTTGATATCTGTCAGGACGTAGCAAACCCCCTACAAGAAGACTCCGACAGCGACGGGGCTGGTGACAAATGCGACAATTGCCCAACCCAACCGAACCCAGACCAAGCCGACGTGGACAATAACGGCGTGGGAGATGCATGTGATAACTCCACCATCGCTATTGACCCTGGCACAGAACCAGTTGATATGTCCAAATCAACCGCTGGTTGTACTAGTGGAGGAAACTCCGCCTCGTCGTACACAATCTTCCTTATTGCCTTCCTGGCATACATTCGCCTTAGGTTTGTTAAGCCCTAATTTTTCTAGCGACCAACCTTCGGCGCATAAGCCCTCACGTTCTTTTTACAAGCACAAAAAAGGGTATCGCGAGGGTATCAGAGCAACATCTGAACCCCCTAAACTGAGTTCGTACGAGAAATTTTACTGTGGTGTTTTTCCGTTTATCGCAGGGGAATGACGGGTGCTAAAAGCTCCTCCGTGTGTGGTTTTTTTTGCAAACCACAATTAAAACTAGAGGAGTCAAATTGAATACCAAACTAACTAGCGTACTCGCCCTAGCTGGGGTTCTTTGCGTTGCTTCGCCAGCCGTCATGGCAGACAACGTAGTCCACCCAACTTCAGCGTCTTTTGAGCCAACAGCTGAAACTGTCGCGCAGCACGAACCCATCCATTGGTTTCACGGCGTGGCCATCGGAAGTGATATCCATAATTTCACAATCGACCTGGCTGACTTCAAAAAAGAAGGCTTCAGTGATTTCAGCATTTGGTCATCGTGTTTCGACATCAACCTATCCAACGCAAAAACCTTTGACGCGGAAAAAGAAAGCTGGACGGAGTTGGCTTCACAGGAAACCGCTGGAGTTAAGGTGTTCGCATTTGACGAAGCTGCACCACCAAAGGTTAGCTTTGACCTAACTTCCCCATTCGGGCAAATCTGCAACGTTGGCATTTTCTCAACAAAAACCATCAAAGATGACGACGCAGATGAGGACGAAGGCGACGCGGATGAAGACGAAGAAAAAGACGACGCAGACGAAGATGTCACTGAATTCACGACGGTCACTGGCATCGTCAAGGAAGAGTGCCAGGAGACCAACACTGGCTGCAGCTACACCCTAGAGCTAACCCAGGACATCCCTGAAGCAGTAGGCGAAGCCAGCTCCTTGCCTCTCACGGTCGAGGCGGTAAGTGGATTTAACCTTTTCATCGGCTCTGAATATCAAATGTCTGGCTGGGTAAAAGGTGAGGATTTCACTCTTTTCTCCTTCAGTCTTCTGAACTTGTTCCCCGAGACTGACGAAGACGCGGA
>CAYPIX010000188.1:0-3740 GCA_964410875.1 uncultured Kofleriaceae bacterium | reverse complement strand
CCGCGACCCCGTCCGCGACCACCACCGCCTCCGCCTCCCTTGCCGCGCCCGCCTCCACCACCGCCTCCTCCGAGTAGAGCGAGTACGGCATCAATGGAGTCTGCGGCTAGCGCTGGCATTCCGAGCTTGCGCAGTCCTTTCGCCAAGGCAGCGGCATCACCGGCCCGAGCAATGTGGGATGCCATGACCACGGTCGCGATGCGGAGAACCATTAAGAGTCCGTAAAGAGCACCATCCGAGTAAACGGTCACATGCCAGCCAAACCATGGCAGTACATAGTCGGTCCCGGCCGCGCCCTTGGTGGGGGCCACGAGTGCGTACGCCAGAAAAATCACAGATAGCAGAAGGCTGAGTTTCCGCCACTGGCGAAGAAGGGGCTTAACGCCGAGGCCAACGCTCAACCAAAGGGCAATCTGAAGGCCCAGGAGCCCGGCGAGAATCCGCCAATCGCCAATCACGAAAGCGCCGACCGCAACCGCGGCAAGGTAAAGAGCTCGAACTCGTGGGTCAGATACCAACGCCCACACCCTACAGGCCCATGGGGACGGCGCGCAAATCAGAGACTAGTCTTCAAGCTCGTCTTCGGGCGGCTCGGTTTGGATGAGCTCGTTGGGGTTGGCGCCAAAAGGGGTGTTTCTCTTGCGCAGTCCAAGCAATGAGAGCTCTGTGGAAAATTCGGTGTCGTACTGGGGCGAGTTGGGGTCGGTCCAGGTGTGGCCGGATAGTTTTTCGACAATGCAGTCTTCTAAGTCAGGGTTACCTAGGTTGGAGTCGCCTTTGCGGACATTGGATAGTCGACCCAGGCCGTTCTTGTACGTGAGCTGATAATGGACGGTCATGCTCTCGTGCTTGCCGAGCTCACCCGCGTAACACGATGCCGCGGCCTGGTAGACCTCCTGGGGAACCTCGTTGGCTATTCTCTTTTCAAACTTTTTGGTTTCTTCTTGGGTCGCAGAATTCTCGCTGACAATATTTTTGGGCAGGGTGGTTTTTGTCTTGGTTCTTGGCCCAATCCTTGCGGTTTTCGTCAGGTCCGAGGTTTCAGCGCTCTTGGTAGAGGGTTTGTCATTATCCGAGTTGTCGCCCATTTCAACCAGAAGCAGAACGACGACAGCGGCAGCCAAAGCAGCGAGCCCTGGGATCATGAATTTTTTCACCATTGCTCCAACTATACCGCTGCAGGTTCGTGGGCGCACGCCGGGGCAATCACCGGTCACTCCGTTGCGTTGGCTGGCACCATGGCTGGCACGCGCTCGGGCTGAGGCTTGGTATAGAAGGCGACGCAATTGGCGGGAACGCGATCCTTGCCGAGGTAAATTTGGCCACTACCTTGCACAGCAGTGGTGAAGAACAGGTCTTTCAGTTCTTGGCCTTGGTAGCGACGGCCGCGCTTCTCTTCAAAAATCACTTCGGCCACCACGATGTCACTGGTCTTGACTCCGTTCTTTTCTAAGAAGGTCAAAAACGGCCAACGTAGTGCTTTGCCTTTTGGACCTTCAAACCACGTGCCAATTCCGTCAGTGTCTTCCAGCTTTTTACGTTTGATCCAAACTGCCAGGGTGTCGTCTTTATAGGTGCGAACTCCGCCACGCAGTGGGGGGCCAAAGTAGGGGACATCTGTGTAGACCTTGCCCTTAAAGAAAATTTCGGAGTGTTCGGTGATTTTGGGCGGCTCTTTGTCTTGATAAATGGCAATGCCGTGGACTTGGTCAAGGCTGGTATTGGCATTGTAGTCGGAGGGAATGCGCAGAAGCGGCTTTCCATGGGTAATACGGCCAAAATTGAAAAAGAAAGTGTCCCGGTGTTTGAGAATATCTTCGCGAGTGACCCGCATCGCGTAGTGGGTACCCCCCAAAATATGGAACTCTTTGATCTTATTTAGGTCGACGCCAAGAGCCTCCAAGTAGTCGGCAAATTTATACCGCCTTTCAACAATCACCCGCTCTTTGGGGCCTTTGTCGCCCGGTTTCCAGGGAAGCTCTTCCACGTCTTCTATCCAGGTGGGGTTCGCAGCGATTTGCGGCGGCATTTCGGAGTACCAAAGAACGCCGAGGGGCTTTCCGTCTAAGTACGTGACGGCATCTTTCCAGCGTCGTTTGCCCTCCTTGTTCTCATTGGGGATGTACACTTCGCCGTTGGCTTTGTACTGGACCTTGCCGTTGGTCTCGTCAGACTTCGGCTGAACTTCGCCAATGGTAAGGGTTTGACCTTGCTGGGACTGTTTCTCCGCGGGTTTCTTGGAACAACCCCATGCAACTAGCAATAAAGGAGCAAGAACCAGACATTGAGTAGTACGAGAAAATGCCACAACCTTAGTAGTGACAGACCGGCTTCTAAAACGCAATTTTCGTTGCAATTTTGAGGAACTGTGGACCGCCAAGGCACCCCGGGGGGAAACACTCCAGTCTCACTCCCGTAGGGGAGCATAGTCGCCGCTTTTTATAAAAGTTAATAAAAAACAGCAGTTTACGGTGGAGTTCTGGTTCAAGGGCAACAGAGCCTCACCAGAAAACAGCTAGTTACGGGTTTGGGTGGGTGTTCTTGGCGCTGGGTGTGGGACTGGGGTCCCGTGTCTTGGCCTTGTAACTGGCTGGAGTAACTAGGGTTAGCCCGTGGCACGTTCGTTGCTCCTTAGGTGCCTGCCGTGCAAATCAACAGGCGACTACAGGAAACAAGGGAAAAAATTATGAAGTCAACAATCATCATAGGAGCTGGCGTTGCTGCTCTCGCAATTTTTGCGGGGGATGTATATGCACAAGCGAATTCAACACTTTTTCACGACGGAAATAACGCCGGTCGTGTTCGTAAATACCAAAACGGTGAAGACCGAGGTGCCGACCAGTACTACGCTGGAATCGAGCAAGCTAGTGTACAGCAGCTTGCAGATGGCACGGTGATGGTGGTCGGGATGAGCTCGTACACCGACATCGATAACCGAGTTCAAGCGGGCCAAAATGGGCAGGGCATCCGAGGCGAGATGCAAGCTCTGTGTATTTCGGGAACAATTGGTGCGGACGGTGCATTCACTGTCAACCCAGCTCTCGTAAATGCGAATGGCACAGTAGGGCGTCACGTCACCAACAATGATGGCGATCGTTACCGCAATGCCAACCATCCTAAGATGTTTCCAGCGTTTAACGGAACCGCGATGGCGATTCTTTACAACTACGCTGATAACAACAACGACCAAGCTGAGCGTATGCTTATGGTTGTTGATAGCCAGTGTAACGTTCTTACCAATGCTCAAGGCGGTGACGCCGATAACTCTGGTAGCTACCAGGTTTTTGGTAACCGTCAAGCAAACGGAAACAACCAGGGCAACGATGACTTCTGCGAAACTGATGATGAGTCTGTCTCTATCGTTTCAGACAGCGCCAATCGTCTCGTCTTCCTTGAAGGTTGTGGCGGAAACGGAAATGGCCGCGATGACTCGTGGGCTTACTCCGCAGAAATCACAATGAACGGCAATGTTGCAAGTGCACAGTACCTTGACCACGTTCGGACCACTGCTCAGGAAGAGCGTAGCCGTCCGCAGATCGTACAAGACGCTAGCAACCCTGGGATGAACTACGTAGTTCTTGGCTCGGGTAACACACAGCCAATCAACAACGGTGTTCGCACCTACGGAATCAGTGTTGACCCGAACAGCGGTTCGGTTAGCAGGGTTTGGTCGGCTCTTGTAGAAGAGTACGACGACGAATTCCCAGGAATCTACTCGGTACAGCCTACCGTATCTAGAA
>CAYPIX010000187.1:0-3868 GCA_964410875.1 uncultured Kofleriaceae bacterium | reverse complement strand
GAAAAGGTTGAAGAGGAGGCAGGGGCTCCATGAAGAAGACAGAGCATCGCTTTGCCGAAACGCTAACTGAACTGGGGCGAGTGGGAAGCTCGTGGACCAAGAACTTTGTCGCCCACTTCGATTGGACACTCCTGATTACCGTTTTTGCTATTTGCGGTATTGGTCTGGCCAATCTTTACAGCGCCACGGAGGGGACAGCGCACAGCGGGAAGTTTGACAGCCAACTGGTATGGGTTGGGCTAGGGATGGTCGTTCTGCTCGGCGTTGGGTATATCGACTATCGTGGGCTCTTGCGAATTGTTTGGCCCTCCCTCTTGATAACCATCGTCGTTCTCGCGGCAATGCGTTTGTTTTCTGAGGCCGACGATTTGGGTGTACGGCGTTGGCTTCGTCTAGGGCCGTTTAGAATTCAACCCTCTGAGTTGGCCAAACTTGTGGTCATTCTAGGCGTCGCTCGTTTCTTTCAGTCGGTTAGTGATGGCGAGCTAAAACCGAGATGGCGTGTTTTGGCTGCTGTCGGCATTGTGGCCCCCGTCATTCTTGTTGCGGCCCAGCCGGACTTGGGAACCGCTGTTCTGATCGGGCTCCTAATTGCTTCGGTAAGCCTGTGTTGCATGAAGAAGCTTTGGCCCTTCTTTGCGCTTTTTTTGCCTGGACTCTTCGTGATGGCGCCTGTGCTTTGGAGTCGGATGCACGACTATCAGAAGCGGCGTGTGCTTTCCTTTCTCGATCCTACGGCGGACCCCTTGGGCTCGGGTTGGCAAACGCAACAGTCCATAGTCGCCGTCGGCTCAGGTCGAATCACGGGCAAAGGCTACATGGAAGCCACTCAGAACCAATTTAATTTTCTGCCTGAGTATTGGACGGACTTTCCGTTCTCTGTGTTCTCCGAAGAGTGGGGCTTTTTAGGAAGTGTAGGCCTTCTGGGCCTGATGGCGTGGCTTGTGCTTTGGATTTTGCACGTTGCTCTTAATGCCCGCGACACCTTCGGCACGGCAATTTCTCTTGGTGTGGCAGCTATGGTTTTTTGGCACGTGGTAATCAACACGTCCATGGTGCTGGGGTTAGCACCAGTTGTCGGACTCACGTTCCCGTTGATTTCCTATGGAGGCTCTTCGCTACTTACCTTTATGGTTGGCTTAGCTCTGGTTTCCTCTATTTCTAGCCGCTCTTGAGCCTACCTAGGCCGGTCATCAGGGGCTCTTTATTCGTTGCGGGCTTTAGCTCGCGGCATAGCGTGAGCAACTGGTGATGCCATTGCGATTGTCAAACTCGTGACTAAGATAGCTTTGAACATAGTGGCCAACATAAGAGCAACAAGCGTGCCGTCGCTAAATGGCTGAAAGTGTGTTTCTTGAGTTTGCGCTCTACTCGATATTTGAAGGGGGACTTTCCTCTATTCTTGCACTCTATCTGCCCGTTCTCGAAAAACACCTGAGAGCTTAAAAAGCCCAGCAGCGATAACAAGACTGCCAACAGAAAGCCCCACGTCGGCGCTAGTGAGCGAGCTAGTTGCACCTCGATCTAGGTCCATCAGTACGTAGACTGCGCTCGCTCCAAAGAGCGTTCCTGCGACTTCAATCGCTACCTCGGCCGCTCGGAAACGGCGCCGACTTCGGCGAGCGTAGATGTGCCGCGATGCGTTTCCGCGGGCCATGGGCGCTGCGTATGGGTTTGGTTTTTGCGCCGATGTCTTTGGGCTTTTAACAGCCTCGGACAGTGTGTGCTTCTGATTCTCTTTAGCGCGCCGTTGGGGCGTCTTAGCTCCTTGTACCGTCTTTGCTTTCGCAGAACGTCGTCCTCCCGGGCGAGCTACTGCCAGTGAGGACGTGGAAATTACGTTTGCGGCAACGACAATCGAAAGGATGGCGCGGCTATAGGTCATGGGGATGTAAAACCCCGTTTAGTTCTGGCTGTCTGTGTCTGAAGGTTTTTTCGGATTGGCTGCTCGCTGCTTCTCTGCTTCTTGCTCAGCCAGTTTGCTTTCTGCGCCAGAAATCATGAACAGCCCCACTGTGACAATGAGCCCCATTGCTGGCCAGATCATAGTATCGGGTGAGAGGTTCCCTTCCGAGGCTCTATTCATCAGGGCATAAATGGAAGCGAGACCGATACCTGCTCCCATAAGTCCGGTGACAGCAGCCGCGGAAACTTCACCCTTTCGGTTCGTTTTTGCTTTTTTTCCACGATTAACTGGGGCAATTAGCTTGAACGGTACCTTGGCTATCGACTGTGGAGGCTTGGGCGAAAAAGACTTTGAAACGGGTTTTCTTTTGCTTGCTGGGGTTCTTGCAGCAGACTGCGATTTAGCCTTCTTGGCTGCTGTTGCTTTCGCAACCGATGGCCGAGCGCCTTTCTTAGCAGCTTCGGCCGTTGGGAGAATTGCCACGCTGGCGGCAAGAAAAACAGTGAGGAGAGAGCGGCGAAAAGTCATGTCAGCCAGAACTGCAAAAACACAACCAAAGCTAGGACACGCTTTTTCAGCTAGATACCGCTACGGAGCGCAGCGGTAACTAGACTTTAGGCCTTCGATTTTAGGATAGCTCGTCGAGAGCTAGATGTGCTTCTTCAGCTCTTCTTCGAGCTTCGTACGTGGCACCGCGCCGACGACCTGGCCGACAACTTGCCCACCTTTGAAGACGAGAAGAGTGGGGATGGATTTGACGCCGTATTTCTGCGGGACGTTCTGGTGTTGATCTATATCCATCTTGCCAACCTTGAGCTTGCCTTTGTAATCAGTGGCGAGGGCATCAATCGTAGGAGCAATTTGTTTGCACGGCCCGCACCAAACCGCCCAAAAATCGACAAGGATGGGAACATCTGAATTGATGACCTCAGATTCAAAGTTGTCGTCGCTAAGTTCAATTACGTCTGCATTGGCCATGGTTTAGGTTCCTCTCTAGATCTCGGGAGTGTTCTAGGTAGCTTTATGCCCACCTTGTGTGAACCCAGATAGTGACGGCCAAATGCCGTTCTCGCAAGCCCCTCGGTTTGCAGAATGATGGGGTTACCGAATATCCTTAACTAACTGTGGCTCAGCTGTTTATTTCACAAGAACGTCTAGATGCCTGGACCGCCGAAAATCGCGTGTCCCTCGCGGGGTCTGTTTTAACCCTGACGGATGATGGGCGTACGTTTGATATCCAACCCGCGGTTCGATTTTTGACCGTAACCGGAAGTGACGCCGATCCACACTCGCTGCTTGGCAAGGTCAAAGCCGAGAAGAGCTTGGTGGAAATGGGCGGTGAGGTGTATATGGATTCAGTGATTTTGGGTGACGTCGCCTACGATGTCCAAGCGGGGTTCCTCGGCGATCCACAGCCAGCCAATTCGAGTGTCTAGATGAATATTTTGTCGGGCTTCATCAATGCCCTAAATGGCTCTTTGGCCAGCGGCGATGCTTCAGTCGTTGATGCAGTTAATAATGTTCCACCCTCTCCAGCGTTTTATGTTGCGCTGGTGTTGTACGCGCTGGCTTCGACGGCCTACGTGTCGGCTTTCTTTGATTCCCCAGACTGGATGCGCCGAGCAGCGGTTGCTCTTTTGGTCGGGGCGTTCATTGGTCACGGCGTCGACATTGGGTGGCGCGGAGTTCAAAGCGTGCACCCAGGGACATCTGTGCGAGAAGCATTGGGGTTTGGCACTTGGGTGCTTTGTGGCGGCTATTTGCTCTACTCAACCAAGTACCGTTTTCCCATCTTTGGAGCGCTCCTAACTCCAGTTTTAATGCTCATCTTCGCGGCAGCCCGTTTGTCGCCTTCCGGGGACGCACTCGAAGATCTGGGAACCCTTGGTCGGATTCATATTTCTTTGGCAACGGTGGGAGTTGCCACTTTTGCTTTTGCTACCGCTTTGAGTTTTTTTTACA
>CAYPIX010000186.1:0-3996 GCA_964410875.1 uncultured Kofleriaceae bacterium | reverse complement strand
TGGATATGGGACTGTATAACCGGGCAGCACCCTTTTGCATTTCAATTTGCGTCGCTGCCTGTTTGATTAGCCAGTACATTTCTGCCTGAATTTGGCCAAATTTGCGTATTTTCGCGGGTGGTGCGTTCCTTGCATTATCAGATGGAGGGATGTATCGGATTGCAGCGCTTTTCCTCGTGACTACCTTGGCGTATTCCACGGCATATGCTGGAGGGCCTCGCAGTGCCCGTCACAAGATGACTGTCTGGAAAAAAACGGGTGCGGGTCGCTATACGATGAAGGGGAAGAACTTCACAGCCGAGCGTTCTGGCCGTTTCCTCAAAACCGTCGTCCTGCGTTCAAAGTTCAACAGATCCATCCTCCATATTGGATGGGGTGGATTCCTGGGTCTGCAGAGGAGAGTCTGGCTTAAAACGCACGAGGACTACGGTAGTAATGCAACGCTTGGAACGAAACCACGTTCTTATATTGTAGTAGGAAGACGAGCAATTACCGGTGCCAAACTTCCCAAACTCCGAGCATCTTTATTCCACCGGTTCGCACGGCAGTTTGCCGCTCCGAGTGCCGAGGCTGATCTTGACAAGGTGGTCTCCCTTCTCGAAGGCGCTTTGGTTTTCAGTGCTCCAAAACTATTGGCAACCATGCCTAAAGAGGTCGCATCAGAATTAGCAAATCGGACAGTCGTCTTGAGTGACAGTAACGGTTTTGTCCTTGCGAAGCCGTTGGTGTCCAAAAAGGCAAAAACCCGAATCGTAACCAGTCAACCAATGGTTGATTACGCCGCAGAAATGATCGTCCCGCCTCAGCCTCCAACTCCGGCACATCGAGCCCCTAATCCAGCTCCAACTTTGATTAGAGAATAAATAAAGGAATAGACTGCTTGGAGGATGGCTCGCTTAAAGGGTTTTTCTTGGAACAAAACTCGGTAGTTCGCTGTCTAACTACGTAGTTATTCGGAAAATGTTACGGCAAGTTATATGATCCCGCTTTAGAACGCTTCGGTAACAGCAGGGCCCCCTCGTAGCCACCGTACGTCGCCACCAGTGATCCATTTCGCATATGCCTTGTTGGAGACGTTTGCTCTGTCCAGGGCTGCTCCTGTCATCAGAAACGAGAGCCGGGCTGCTTTAGGAATGCTGTTTCTTCCTCCGTGCTTTCTCGCCCCAGAAGTTTGTTCCTGTGAGGAAAACGCCCGAACCGCTCAATCACGAATCTGTGCTTCTCTGCGTATTTTACGTTGCCCATGAGTTTCTCTCTCGCTTGCCCGCTCACAGAGCCGGCGAACTCGGTGAATAACCGAACGCAACGATCCTGATCTTCCAGCGACTCGCTGTGCATAAAAGGCATATAGAAAAAGACTCGCTCGTGGCCCTCTAGAGACTGATCGAGTCCGGCGGCACAGCCCTTTTTAACTAGTTCAAGGGCCATTTCATCTGCGGCAAACATTTGTCCAGTTCCCCGGTACATGTTGCGCGAGCCCTGATCGAGAACAATCACAGCCGCCAATGTGCCTTTTGTGCTTTCCAACCAGTCTTGGTGCCCACCAGCCATAAGAACTTCCCAGTCTGCCAGGAACCTATCGCGAACCTCCGAGTCAAAATCAGGAGATTTCTTCCACCACCTTCGGGACCTTGCCTTTGAAGCAAACCCGTTCTCATCAAGCTCTCCGAACCAAAAATCTAGAACATGCTTCGAGCTCTCCACAGATTAGTCACCTCTCCTTGCGGACCGAGCCAACGCCTGCCGGCTTACGAGCCGGTAATTGAGAGTACCCATATCCAGAGATACGTTACCGCGAATATCCCCGGGGAGACGACGGGGAGACGGGAGAAATCAAATTTGCTTGGCAGCAAGCAACATCAACTCCGGTCTGGGACGCTTTTGCTAGAAAACGTCCGTTATTGTCGAACTGAAGCCCCGCCGGACCACTGCCACCAAGGCGTCGTCAGTGCGTTGCGTCGCCGGCGCCTTCTGGTAGGCGGATGTTACTCACCATATCAACGACTTCTTGCGGAGGTGGTGGAGTAAACGTAGACACAATGTTTGCCACGAGGAAGTTCACGGTCATCCCCACAAAGCCGATGCCTTCTGGCGAAATTCCGAAGGGGTAGCTTTTGTGCTCCGCGATGAATTGGAAATAGATAATATATCCGAGCGTCAAGGTGATGCCTGCGGTCATGCCAGCGATTGCGCCGAACTTGTTCATGCGCTTTGAGAAAATCCCCATGAGGATCGTCGGGAAGAAGGATGAGGCGGCGAGTCCAAACGCAAATGCCACTGTTTTAGCGACGAATTCAGAGGGCGGGTTGATGCCGAAATACGCAGCGATCCCAAGGAACACAAAAGAGGCAATGCGCGCATAGCGTACTTCTTGAGCATCTGTGATCTTAGGGTTGACGATTTTCTTCATCAGGTCGTGAGAAATGGATGTTGAAAGTACCAAGAGCAGACCGGCTGCTGTGGAAAGCGCCGCTGCAACGCAGCCAGCCATGACAAGGGCGATGACCCACATTGGCAAACCAGCCATCTCCGGGTTGGCCATAACGAGTATGTCTTTCTCGTAGAAAACTTCGTTGGCGTTTTCGAAGTTCACGGTGTTTTTCACAAGACGTGGGCCAGAGGTGGGGCGGGTCTCAAGGTACACGGGCTTGCCATCGAAGGCCGCGCCTGCCGAATGCTGCATAATCCCGTCTCCGTTTTTATCAACCCAGGCAATGAGGCTCCGGTCTTCCCAGTTTTTAAACCAGCTTGGGGCGTCTGTGTAAGAAGTCCCATGGATTTCAGAAATTAGATTTGTTCGCGCAAACGCCCCTAAAGCGGGGGCCGTTAGGTACACGATAGCAATGCACCCAAGTGTCCAGCAGGCTGAACGGCGCACTGCTCGTACGGAGTTGACCGTGAAGAACCGGACGATCACATGCGGCAAACCTGCAGTCCCGAACATAAGCGCTGCGGTGATACAAAACATATCGAGTGTCGAGAGGCTTCCGTCCGTGTATCGACTAAATCCAAGTTCTACGTTCAGCTCGTTGAGCTTCGAGAGAAGGGGGACCGGCGTTGCACCATCTTTAACGAAATCTCCGATAAGTCCCAGTTGAGGGATTACGTTTCCCGTGAGCAGCAATGAAATGAAAACGGCGGGGATTGTGTAAGCGAAGACCATCACACAGTACTGCGCGACCTGGGTGTAGGTGATTCCCTTCATTCCACCAAGGCCGGCATAAAAAAAGACAATGGCCGCACCCATGAAGACACCCATTGTAATTTCTATGTCAAAGAGGCGCGAGAACACCAAGCCTACGCCGCGCATTTGCCCCATGATGTATGTCATGCAGATAAATATCGCGCAGACAACACCTACGAAACGGGCGAGGTTTGAATAGAATCTGTCGCCGAGAAAGTCTGTGACAGTAAATTTGTTGAACTTACGGAGATAAGGAACGATGAGCGTGGTGAGTAAAACGAAACCACCGGTCCACCCCATGAGGAACCGTGAGGCATCGTAGCCGCTTGCTGCGATACTACCTGCCATCGAAATAAACGTAGCAGCTGACATCCAGTCCGCCGCCGTGGCCATGCCGTTGGCAAAGGGAGAAACTCCTCCGCCAGCGACGTAGTAGTCCTTTGTGGTGGCGGCGCGGGCCCGGACGGCTATTGCGATATACAACGCGAAAGAGGCGGCGATGAAAAGGAAGTTCCAGGAGTTCTGGGTCACTTACCGTCTCCACTATCGTATCCGTGTTTACGGTCAAGGCGGTTCATGACGAGCATGTAGACGACAAGGAGAATCAAGAACCCAAGGATGGATCCTTGCTGTGCCATCCAGAAACCAAACGGTGCGCCACCTATTGGCGGTAACGCTGTATCGAGCCATTCACGAAACACGATGCCGCAGCCAAGGGAGATGAAACTCCAAACTAGGAGTATTGAAACGACAATTCGTAGGCTCTTGGACCAATAAGAATCCTGCCGGGAATCGTTCAGTTGCATCTGTCG
>CAYPIX010000185.1:0-4051 GCA_964410875.1 uncultured Kofleriaceae bacterium | reverse complement strand
GAGGAGTTAGAAAAGAAATTTCATTGACGAACGGCCGCCTGGAGTTTTCCGAACAGCTTGCCGAATTCAAGGACATTAAGGGCTGGCTAGACGGCGAAGGTGAAATTGTAAACCTAGCCGGCGAAGTAAGCTTCGCGCGAATCGAGGAGCTTTCTTCGGATGCAGTCAAACTCGAAAGTATCGATTTGACCCTCGTTGCCCGAGACTTGCCTTTCCGAATCCCCGGCGAACTGGAGGCACAAATAAACCTTCCTCGGTTGCAAATCCTCGGGGGTGAAAACCAAGAATTCGAACTCATTGGACGAGCCGAGGTCGTTGACGGCAGGTACGTCCGTAAGTGGTCACCTTTTCTTGATGCGATTCGCCCAGAGCGAAGCTCCGAGTCAGAAGCTCCTTTTTACTCTGAGGCGCCCTGGCTGGCGAACGCGAAACTCAACCTCGAACTCGACACACGAGGTTTTGTTGTAAGAAACAACGTCGCCAACATCGAAATGAATGGAACCCTCGAGATCACGGGAACCCCAAAGTCGCCTTTATTCGAAGGTGTCGTACGCGTAGACCAGGGGTCTTTTAAATTTCAAGGCGTCAGAGCCAATTTCACTCGAACCACAGGGACCATTACCTTCTCGAGGTTCAGGCAGTTCCCCGATGACACCCCCTACCTGCGAATAAGCAGCGAAAGCGACTTCCGCGATATCAGCGGACAAGACCACGTTGTCACCCTCGACCTTGAAGGCTCTATCGCGAACCTCGACTGGAACCTTTCCACCAACTCAGGACTTACCCGTGGACAAACCTTCACCCTAATCGTTGCCGGCCGAACGACAGAGGAAACCCGAAAAGCACTCGGCGACGAGGTTGTAGGAGGTCGGCCAGGCAACTTCACGGCGGTTTCAACAGCCTCGGAGGAAGGCGCATTTGTTGCCGTAGACCAAGTTGTTAAAGACTTGGCAGGAGACTTCTTCTCTCTCCTAATCGAGGATCCGATTCGAAACTTCACCTCGCTGGACGTCGCGCGTTTAGAGGTCGGCACCGCTTCTATCGGGTTTCGCGGGGAAAAGAACTTCACCAAGAGCCTCAGAATCATCGGCGAAGTGGACCGTTCTTTCCTTCGAGGGTGGAGCTGGGACGTTCGGGGCGAATACCGACTCACCGACAGCATTTCCCTGGATGGCGAGGTATTGCAAAAGAACTTCGATGATGATGTCCAAGAGGATGAGACGAATTTGCGGGCAAAATTTAGCTGGAGGCGAGTCCTTCTACCGTGAAAACCTTCCTCCAAAGACTGCTCCTGGGACTTTCTTGCTTCTGCACCGCCCCAGCATTGGGCCAAGAAGTTAAAGAGAGCCAAGACGATCCACCACCTGCCAGAAGGATTGTCTCTTGGACACTCGAGGGAGATTTCCTGGAACCCAAATCCGTCTTGCGGAACTTCCTGGAGCCAGTCATAGAGGAGAACAGCGCTTGGCAACCCGAAAACCAGCAAGCTACCAGTGAGTTCCTCGCAAAGATGAGCTATGAGTCTTCTTTTCGGACCCAACCAAGCGGCGCCAACCTAAAGCTCGTTGTCACCCTGCAACCACAAACACTGGTTCGTCACGTTGTCGTCGACATAGCTATTGGTGTTCTTGACCGGCTTGCCTACCCAGTTTTCAGCCAAGACTTAAGGCGCAGAATGACCCTTCGCCCGGGCTCTCCGCTTGCTAAAAACCCAACGACTAGAAAAAACCGCATCCAACAGGAAGCTGACCGACTTGCGTTTTACCTTCACAGCGAAGGCTTCTTTGATGCGAGAGTGCAAATTTCCGAAAAAAAAGTAGGAAAATACGCTAGCCGCCTCGAAGTTAGCGCGGACCCGGGCGATCCTTACAAAGTAGGAAAAATCACGGTCACCGGAAACAACGCTGTCCCGACTGCTGAAATCACAAAACTGTTCCGACATAGACGGCTCACCATTTTCGAGAAGTCTTTTACTCGGGAACAACTTCAACAGGACATCGAACGGCTCGTTCAGCTCTATCAGAAACGGGGGTACCCCGGCGTACGTGTTCGTACCGACTTTGACATGAGGCAGAGTTTCAATCGGGCAACGAAACGTGTCGATTTCCGAATCGAGGTTCGTGAGCGAAGAAAGATTGACATCGTCTTTGAGGGTCTGAAAGACGATGCCCCTGTTGACAACCTAATGAAACAACTAACCCTCAACGAGGAGGGTTCGTACGACGATTTGGAAGTCGACGCGTCGGCAGAAGCAATTCGCCGCTACTACCAGCGCAATGGCCGGTACGAGGCAAGCGTTACCTGGCAGCGCGTCCCATTCGGTGTTTTTGAACGAATTCTTTTTGAGATTGACGAAGGCCCCCAGCTTCCAGTGAGAGAGGTGATTTTCCGAGGCAACAGCGCTATATCCAACGAGCGACTAGCCAAAGAAGTAAAGACGCAAGTCTTCCGCCGAATTATCATCGGTGAGTCGGGTGGGTACTTAACCAGTGTTCAGTTACGACAGGATTTACGCCGAATTGAAGCAATGTACAAAAAGCTCGGCTATGACCGAGTCACTGTAACACCACGTGTTGCTCGTGGCCGTCAACTTTTAAGCAACGCTGCCGCTTTGGCAGCCTCGGTCGCGGGCTCGGCAGAAACCGATGGGCTTTACGTTCTCTTTACGATCTCCGAAGGTCCACTGGTTCGAATAGCCAACGTTAAAATTAAGCACGATGACAAGAAACCGAGGTTGAGCCTTCCACCCGTGTCAACGATCGTGAACACAAAGCCTGGAATCGCTTTCGTCTCTGACTCCATATCCACCGACGCCAACGCTCTCGCTCGATATTATTTCTCCCGAGGATATCCTCGAGCAAAAATACAACCCGAAGTCGTTCCGACCAACAACCCAGGTCTTGTCGACGTTGTGTTCCATGTGGTCGAGAACAACCCCGCATCTATCGGCAAGATTGCTCTCCGCGGAAACTTCAAAACAAAACGTTGGGTAATAGAAGACGAGCTTCAGTACCGGGAAGGTGACCCACTTACAATTGAAGCCGCAGAGGAAGCTCAATCCAGCCTAAGAAACTCCGGGCTTTTCTCTTCGGTGAACCTCGACTACAGAGGACTCGACAGCCCACGGCAAGACAAGGTCAACGTAGTTGTTTCAATTCAAGAAAGACACGACAACTCCGGCGAACTACAAGCGGGTTTTGGTTTTGCAACAGACACAAGGCTCTTTGGCGAAGCACAATACAGGTACCAGAACATTGCTGGCACTGGCGCCAACTTTTCTCTCCGGGGTATTCTTGGTCAGCAGCGGCAACTACTAGAGGCGAGACTCGGCTTTCCAAGGTGGATTCCGCGTCGACTAGTAGGCACTCCTTTCTTGCTCGAGCTTTCGAGTTTTTATCAACTGGAACAGACACCGCGGTTTGGCGACCTTACAAGTTTGGGCGCTACAATTGGCGCTACCAAGCAGGGCCGTTCAGGCTTCTTCAAAGGTTGGCTCCTCTCCTTTCGTTATGACTTCAGAAGCAGAAACCGGGACGAGGACCTAGTTCGTGTATCTGGCCAGAGCTCGGACCTCCAATCTTCGCCAGTCGTAACCATCAGTAGCGCAATTGGACCACAACTCGTTATTGACAAGCGCCGGGACAGACAAGGCCGACGCAATCCACTTACCCCCACCGGAGGTTATAGGCTCGAATTCCGGGCTCTATTTGGCGAGGACTTCCTAGTAGGCTCAAACCGTTTCATCAAAGTAAGCGCGAGCGGGCAACACTTTCTTGGGCTCGGAAAGCACTTCCTCATTTCCAATGGACTCCGTTATGACCACGGATTCCCATTGGGCGGGGCTGTCGTCTTGCCGGAAGTCGAACGCTTCTTTGCCGGCGGGGACACGACGGTTCGAGGCTTCGAAGAAGACAGACTAGCAACCGAGATCATCCAGCCAAACGTCGGCGGCATGAGCGGTATCGGCCAATTTAGAATCTTACCGGCAGGTGGAAACATTCGAATGATCCACAACCTTGAACTCCAAGTAATCTTGGCAAACCTAAAATTC
>CAYPIX010000184.1:0-4197 GCA_964410875.1 uncultured Kofleriaceae bacterium | reverse complement strand
CTTCGTAATCAGCAAATCCCACCCGTGATAACCAACCGCGCAATTCCAATGGGTCGAACCGCCTTATGCCGGCCAAACTGGCTACGGCTCGGCCCAAAAGCGTTGACGACTTAGCGAAGGTGCTGCCAACGAAAACACCCCCGGGCTTTAACACGCGAAAAATCTCAGAAAAAACCGCGTCAGGATCGACGTAGGTGTGAAAAGCGCCGCTGGAATTCACACCTCCCATTGTTTCGTCGGCCACCGGTAAATCGTGGGCGTCCGCTCGAGCAAAGACAATATTGCCGTAGCCACGGCCGCGACGTACCGCGACCTCCAGCATGGCGTGAGAAATATCGACTCCGACAACCCAGTCACTCGGTGCAGCTGCTGCCATCGCGCGGCTGAAGGTTCCTGGGCCGCAGGACAGATCAAGCCAAGGCCCATCGTGGTCTTCCATAGCGAGGGCGTTTTTGTGGATGAAGAACTCTCCCGTAAACCCACCAGTGAAAGCCCGAACCCCGCTGCCCGCCAAGAGACGCACAAAAGTTGGACGCCATATACGGTCATACATTCTAGCGAAGAGCTCACTCTCCATAAGCCTCTGCTCCGTAGACGCCGCCGTGGGCTCCCCTAGCACCTCAGTATCAAGAAGATCGAGGTAACCTTCATGAGCTGGAAACGTCCGACCACAGGCCGAACAGTCCACCTGAGAACTGCCTTCTACGATATTCCGCTTCCTGCAACCAGGGCAACGAAAGAGCTCGTTTGGTATTGCCATTAGAACCGTCCCTGCCAAAAGAGCGAAAAGCCACCAAGCGGCGCCCTCTTTGGCGTTGGTATCCAACGTGTCGCCTGGGAAACCTCCGTGGCAAGGTCCTCCAATGGTCCTTTTTCCCGCGTTAGGAACCACATAACCGCCCCTCCACCAATCATCGTCGCCAATGATAAGCCACCAGCAATTTGTTCGTCGCTCTTTTGCCCACGATCCGCAATGACCGGGTAGACCAGAGCCCAAGGCAAGGCGGCCCCAGCGAACACGCCAAGATCAATCCAGCGCAACCGCGCGGGCGAAACCTCGAAACGCTGGGACAGAAGACCGCCCACCCCCAAACCAGCGACCGCGCCCACCGCAGCTTGCAGCGTATAAGCTTCCCCTTCGGGAGGAGCAATTGTCGCCGCAACCATGGTCCCTAAAGCAGTTCCATAGAGTCCGGCTGAATTTATCAAAGCCAAGTCACTAAGGCTTGGATCCATTTTCAGTCCGTAAAACGCTCCACCCACACCGCCAACCAATTGCCCTATTGCGGAACTAATCACAATAGCATTCGCACTTGTGTCGTCGGTCCCTGTCACGACGTCACCTAAGAGACCAAAAGCTGTACCTCCCCAAAGACTCCCAGCCAGCACTGCTCGCCCTTGGGTGTGGCTCAATGGAAAACGAGAGTGCAACCAATATCCGGCGGCGGAGAACCCTGCAGCACCAATCACGCCCAGACCCACAGCCAGACTGTCTACACGCCCCTGCCCGTCTTCCGGTCCCGCCAACGCAAGCCCAGTCGTAAAACCTAACGTACCCGCTGAAAAGAGTAGCGCGCGACGCCCAGTGTGTATTTCCACGTCTCTTTGGAATACGGGTTTTGGCTCATCCGTTTTATTGGGATCTTTCGTAGAAGGCGGCGGTTGAGGAGCAACTTGTTTTTTTCTCCGCGCTTGAATGTCCCTAAGGAGTTCCCTCGCGCGACTCGCGTTGACACCCTCGCCGTCTTTTTCGAGGGACTCAATAAGCAACTGCTCTGCGACTTCGAGGTTCCCCTTCTGCTCGAGGACTTTCGCTCTTTCGAAAAGCCAAACCGCGACCTCAGCATCAACCTCTGGGGGAGCGGCAAAAACTGGCGCTGACTGACAAAGGAGCACGCCAGCCGCAACGACTAGAAAAGCGCGGGTTAAAACCGGGGAAGCCGTCACGACGACGCAACAGCCTCCGAACGCCAGGCCTTAGATCGGAAGTAAAGAAAGAACACCTGGACCACAGAAGCAACCGGAACAGCGAGAAGCGCCCCGGTTAATCCATAGGTGTTTTCACCAACAATCAAAGCAAAGATCACAAGTACTGGGTGGATTTTTGCGCTGGTGCCAATAATTTTTGGATTGAGGATATTTCCCTCTATGAAATGGATACCAAGAATCCAAAGAAGGATGAAAACCCCGCGGGCTAAATCAATCCCTTCGTCCGAAGACACCACTGCCACGAGCACAATAGGCAGTGTCGACAAGATGGTTCCGAAGATAGGTATAAGGCTTAACACTCCGGCAACCACCCCAAGAATAAGCGAGTACTTGACAGAGAAAATGACCAACCCAATATAGGTAAAGACACCGTTTACCAAGCAAATGATGAGCTGGCCACGAATGACGCCATTCAACCCCCTGTCTATACCTGCAACAATGGATTCGTAATCAGAGTGGTAGGCGGCTGGAATCAGACTCCTCGAAAAGCCATGGATTTTCTCTAAGTCCAAAAGAATGAAAGCCGCGATCATAAAAACCAGAAAGAACGAGAACACACTCTGGATAAAGCCGCGGACAATCCGTTGCCCAAAACGAAGCAGCCCGCCAAGCTGAGATTGCAACCCGAGCAGACCATCTCGAGCCAATACGCGGAGCTCCTCCTCTAAGCCAACAGCCTCCTCCTGATTCTGCTCTGCTTCTATCCGATACCCGCCGTTACTTTGCGGCGTGACCTCGAGCCCGCCGGACTCCACCTGAATGGCGTATCGACCGTCTGGCAAAGGAGTAAGTACAAGTCCGGTTCCAGGTGGCAGAGGAACGTCCGGAACCGTCGCGGTGTCCTCGGGCGCGGTGTTCTCTGGCTGGCTTGGAAAACGTTTCTCAATCCAGCTCGCAACCTGCGGTGTCCACTCTTCATTGAGTTGCGCGTAAAGTTCAGGGGCCTCATTTCCAATCCGAGCCAGGTCCGCTGAAAGACGAGGCAAGAGAGCAGCCAAAAATCCGCCAATGCCCGCGAGAAAAACGATGTAGCACAGCACAATCGCGATCCCTTTATGCATCCTTGGAGTACCGTCCGCTTTCACAGAGAGCTTTCGAACCAGCGGTGCCAAGATGTAAGCAACCAGCAAAGCGAAAACAAAGGGGATGACCACCTGCCTGGTAAGGATCACGACAAGAATGCAGAAACCCAAGAAGCCCCACAGTTTCGCAGACCGCCGTAGCCAGCCAAAAGCGCTCTGGGTCCTAGGCGGCTTGGTCTTTTCGGCCGCCTTTGGGCGTGGGGCCGGACCGTCTTCTTCTTGGGTCGTGTCGTCTTCCGCCATCGGCCTCGCGGTTGTAGCGTACTTTTTGGGACCAGGGCCAGTCTATGAAACAACGGCCTGGCAAGTGGCGCCAGAACCCTGTTCGATGCGACCCTAGAGAGCTCCGTCACCAGAGGACGGCGGGTTTTCACCGCCGCGAACAGTCCTCCACACGCCAGAGATAAAGGTGCCTGCTTTATCGATAACCGACTCTTCTCCCTGTCTGGGCGGAACCTCACCCATCAATGGCGAGCGCCGCTTCCGCAAACGAGAACGTCGCTCCCTAGGCGGATCGGAAGGTCTGTCATAGGCCGCCATACCCACGTCTCTCCGGGCGGTGCCCCACCGATGACATGCGTCACAGCGCCAAAAATGCTCGTCCTCTCTTCGCCCACAGTAACCGCAACGCCAAACAGCAGCCATCACCCAAGCCAAAGCCCCGCCCTCGCCTGCGAGAGCTGCTAACTCCTGAACTATAGCCTGATGCTCGCCGCTAGCGAGAGCAGAGCGCGCCGCCCAAACACGAGCGGGCAGGAGTTCAGGATCGACCGACGCAACCTGTCGAAAGTCAGCGTTAGCTGCCTTGTCGTCCACCGACATGAGCAATTCTGCCCGAGCCAAAAGAACATGAGAATTGTCGCCTGCTTCGTCGATAACCAAAGAAAGGTCATCCAGCGTGTTTTGCACTGCGTTCTTCGCCGGACCAAGTTCTGATGGCTCCCCTTCACGCAAATGCAACGCTTTTAGCTGTTTGACGACGAGCGTCGCCAAGGCCGGGTCAGCCTTGAGAAGTTCCAAAAGCACCCGCCTTGCACCAGAAAAGTCAGACCGCGATGCCAAGACTTCTGACTCTGCGAACGCGCTGTGGCTGCGAACACTCGCGTCACTTGTTTGGTCCGTTTGC
>CAYPIX010000183.1:0-4226 GCA_964410875.1 uncultured Kofleriaceae bacterium | reverse complement strand
TGGCTGCCTCTGCTTCTTCCTGCGCTTTTTTGGCCGCGGCCAGTGTTCTAGCTAGTTCTCGTTCCCTTTCCTCAATTCGACGCATTTGCTCGCGGGTCCGATCTTGCGTTTCAAGCGCGCGGGCGTTTCGTTGAGCAGTAGTTTCAGAGTTGGATGGATCCGGACTAGACTTGAGTTCCTTCGCATGAACCGCCAAGACAATATCGTTCCCAACCGCTTTGATCGTGAAGCGGCTAGGACGAGCCAGTAAGACGATCACTCTGACTGCTGTTCCGCCGACTCCACGGATCTCATGTGAAGACACCTGACTCACGGCCCAGGTATTCGGGTTCCAGGTAAGTTTTCGCTTGTTGGGGCTTAAATTTGAATCAAGCCGAGTGTTTCCCAGCTCAACGATAACCCTTGCAGGTCGATCTAGTTCATGAACTGTGAAACGAGAAGAGTCTGTACCCTTGATTCGAATTTCAGTGGCACTACCACTCTCGCTCGTTTCAACTCCGACGACTCGTCCTCCAGCGCTCGCCGACGCGTTTGCGGCAACCCCGAAGATGACAGCCACTGCTAGAAAATTCTCAAGCTTCCTCAAAACCCCATCCCTCCGAATCCCTACCCTATCGTAAAGATATGAGATGTACCCCCTGATTGACAGTAAAGCGCTGAAATCAGCAACAAAGAGGCGCGACATCAGTGGTCGAACCAGCCTCGATGACACTAAAATGGCCTCATTGCGCTTTCTAGGCTTTGTGTTTCTCTTACTAGTAACCGCCGCCAATATTGCCCGGGCTAGCGAAAACACTTTCACCTACGAGTACAAAAATGACGAGGGGCGGTCGGTGTTTACCAATGAACTAGAAAGGATCCCGCTCAAGTACCAAAGCCGGGTCCAAGTGCGGGGACTCGGCCATGTTTCCTTAAACACTGATGTCGCGACAGATTTGAAAGCCGCCCTTGCCGACGAGCGCGCCGCCCTCCTCCGGTCCGATCATTGCAAAAAGGCCACGGCAGATAGCCAGCTTAGTTTTTGGGATGCAGCATTCTCGGACCACCCATGGCTGTATTTGGCGCTCCCTGCCTTTCTTCTACTAGCGGGACCCACAATCATTCGGGGACTTTTTACGTGGAAGGCTCTACGGGTGGCCTGCCTTGTCATTCCGCCGGTGGTTGCGGTTTCACTTTTCGCGCATCAAATGAAGCGAACCCTAGGCAAGACGAAGCAAGCAAAGGAGTGGGCTCAGACATGCAAAGGCTCTGAGCAAATCTCAGACAAGTCGGAGCTGGCAAAGAGTATTGAAGCCATGCATCGCCACCGGGCACAACGCCGAAAACTGTTAGCAGAGTAAGCGGCGACCGAGAAATTCTCGGCGCCGCCTCGGCTACTATCGCCGTTTTTTGATTTCGATTTCGACGCGGCGGTTCTCTTCCCGCCCTTCTTCCGTATCGTTGTCGGCGATTGGATTGTCGGAGCCGTAGCCTTTGGCCCTCATCCTACGTCGACTCACACCTTTTCTACGAAGGTAGCGAAGAACTGCCTTTGCGCGCTTCTTTGAGAGGCGCCTATTCTTCCTTTCTCGTCCACGGCTGTCGGTGTGGCCTTGGATTTCGACCTTGAGAATATCTGGGTTGTCGACTAGCACCTGAGCGACTTTGTCGAGAAGATCTCGCGACTCGGGAAGAAGCTTTGCTTTGCTCTTCTTGAATTCAACTTTGCCGTCGAAGTCAATTGAGTCTTCGCCGACGCGCACGGGTTCTGGCTCGGGCTCAGGCTCAGGCAGTTCTTCCACAACCGGCTCTGGCGGCGCGATCGTCGGATCGGGCTCGGGTGGAGGATCCCACTTCTCTTCTGGCGGTACGAACGTAGTCGGAGCCGTAGCTACCTTAACGCCCTTCGCACAGGTGGCACCTGGACCACTCCAAGCAGCCAGAGGCTTGCACTGTCCCGATGCGCCACAGGCTGAAATCAGCAAAGCGGAAGCACATGCGAGAGCAAGAAACAGATTATTAGTCGATGTTTGCAATTTGTTCATGACCTGCACCTTAAAGAGAAAACGTTAAACCGGCAGTGATGCTTCGAGCATCGGAAAATTCAGACCCTGGCACCTTTAAGCGATCTGCAACGACTGTTGCCGGAAGTGAAAACACTGCAAAGATAGCCACGGAGTCGCCAAGGCCAGCTTGGAGTCCAAGCGATGTGGCAAGGACCCAGTTATCTGCGGCGTCCTCGAATGGCGCACTTACTGCAGCTTGAAGGCCAAAGCTAAAGGAATTAGTTCCCAAAATCAGCGAGAGCGGAATGCTAACTGTGTCTTGGTTCACGCCATCTCGCTCGGTAATCGCAATTGAAACATTGGGGTTGAAGAGAAGACGAAAGTACTCCGACCCGAACATGGTCGAAAGACCAACTTTCCCGGAAAAATTTAACGGAGCTACCACGGAATCACTCATAATGTTGCTGGCAAAACCGCCCACTTGGAGCGCTGTAGCAAAGGATCCTTCGAGCAGGTTAAACCGCAGCTCGAGACCGGCATTATCGTAAATTTCAGGGCAACCGCCTGTTCCGTCACCGGCAAGGCAAATCCCTCGACCTGGAACACCACCCCAGTTTCCGTTGGTTCCAAAACCACTGTGGACAATACCAACGGTGATTCCATCGGTAATTCCGTACCAAATATCTGGAGCGACAGAGAACGGTTTCGCGATCCTATCTTCGACCAGACTTATCTCCACTGGAACGTGAATTTGAAAAGTCCCAGCTGGAAGTGTCGTTCGATACGCTGTGTCTGCGTGGGCTATGTTCGTTTCCGACAGCGCCATCGGAGCGACGAAGAACGCCGATAGAAGAACACCAAGCCCAATACGTCTTGTGATTTTTCCGTAATAATCCATAACTATTCCCGGAAAGATAAACGCACAAAATGGGAGTGGCCGCCAGCTTATGAGCTACTTTGTTTTAACGAAAACGTCGCCCACCATCGATTACCCTTATGTCGGTTGATGACTCGACTGGCTCTCGTGAAAGGAATTCCTTTGCGAACTGGGACTGAGCACCGTTTCTTAGCTCCTCTAACGTGCCAATGGAGCTGATTCTACCCTCTTCCAAAACCGCGATTCGTCCACCCAATGCTTCGACTTCTTCTAGGTCGTGGCTCACCACAAGGGTAGGAACCCCAATTACTTTCAGTCGGTTGGCGAGAAAACGACGAACACGTCGGCGAGCGTTCGCATCTAGGGCTGAGGTGGGCTCGTCCAAGAGAAGCGCCTTGGGTCCAATCGCTAATGCTCGCGCCAACGCAACGCGTTGAGATTCACCGCCTGAAAGCGACGGCGTTTTTCGACCGGCCAAGTGTTCTATACCTAGTTCTTTAAGCAGGCCGCTTACCCGCTTTTCCATTTCATCTCTACTGCAGTTGCGAACACCAAAAGCGATGTTCTGAAAAACGGTCATATGGGGAAACAAAGCGTAGCTCTGAGGGACATAACCAATGCAACGTTCCTCTGTCGGTACATTTACTCCGATAGAGGAACGAAGAAGTTCTTCGTCGCCAAGGCGAATCGTCCCTGCGCAACTCCCAATGACGCCAAGAACACTTTTCAACAACGTGCTCTTTCCTGCCCCATTCGGACCGACGATAACGGTCGTTCCCGAATCTGCCGAGAGACTTGCTCGCAACGACAGGTTGCCGACCACTGCATCGATTTCAATGTGAAGCACTAGATCCGTCCCTCCACGTTGTTTGATCTAACGGTCAAAGCAAAAAGAAGAGTGAATGCGACAACCACAAGAACAAGTGAGATAGCTTGCGCAGCCCGCATGTCAGATTCAAAGGTTGTGTAGACTGCTAGCGTAAGGGTCTGCGTCTTGCCAGAGAGGTTTCCGGCAAACATCAGAGTCGCTCCGAACTCTCCCAACGATCGCGCCCATGACATCGCCGCCCCGGCGATTAACCCAGGCGCGGCGATTGGCAACGCGATCCGAAAGAAAACCCGTGCAGGTGATGCACCTAACGTTTTGGCGACTGTTAGTTGCGACTCATCGACCCGGCGAAAGGCGGAAATTGCAGATTGAAGAAAAAAAGGTGCCGAAACAAAGATTTCAGCCATCACGACAGCCGCCATTGTAAACGGAATCACTACCCCGAGTTTTGCAAACCAAGAACCTACTAAGCCAAGCCGACCAAACGCCAAGAGCAAAGCTACACCCGCAACGGCAGGCGGCAATACCGCTGGTA
>CAYPIX010000182.1:0-4292 GCA_964410875.1 uncultured Kofleriaceae bacterium | reverse complement strand
CAGAAGCGGAAGCGGAAGCAACTCCGGCAGAGGCAGCACCAGCAGAAGCGGAAGCGGAAGCAACTCCGGCAGAGGCAGCACCAGCAGAAGCGGAAGCAACTCCGGCAGAGGCAGCACCAGCGGAAGCAGAAGGGGCTCCACCAGAAGAGCCCGACAATACGGCTGCGTTGACTGAGGCGATCGAAAAAGCCGTTGGCCTTAAAGGTGACCGACTAACCCGCCTGGTAGAACTTTTAGAAAACGGTGAAAAAAAGCTCGCGCAAGCTCGGCTCGTGCGAGTGTACCAAGGCGAAGAAGGCCCCAAGGGCGCTTTGTCTGTCGGCGAATTTCATTACGTCATAGACAGGGTTCCTTCCGCGAAAAAACCAGCAAGAAACGATGATCGCCGAGGCGGGCATGGTGGTAGGGGTGGAAAAGGCAAAGGCCGTGATAACCAGCGAAATTCTCGCGGGGGCGGTGGACCTGGAGGTCCAAAACGTAACGGTCCTGGCGGCGGCGGTAACCGAGGCGGTGGCGGATTTCGTAGCGAGAGAGGTGGTCCCCGTGGCGGTAAAGGAGGCGGTCAGCTTCCCTCCGGCGGACTCGGTTGGTCTCTAGAGCGTGCGCCGAGAGAAGCGCGAGACGACAAAAAAGGTAAACGCGGGCCAAAGCGCCCGCCCAATAAGCGCAACCGCGGGCCACGGCCAGACAAACAACCAACTGTTGAGCAAAAACGACCTGGCGCAGGTCCAGCCGGACCTGTTGGCGACGGGCCACCCAAGAAAAAGCGAAATCGCGGGCGTAAAGGGCCACCCAAGCCACGAACCGATTTGCCGGGCGTTGTACAAAACCCACTCAAAGCGGCCCAGACCGAAGCAACACCGCCACCGGCCAAGCCCGCAGCTCCGCCACCCAATCGTACTGTGGTGGCACCAGAGTCTGCGGCGCAAGAGCCAACAACGGTACCTAAGCCCGAGGGCGAGAACACCTAAGGGTTGCCGACATGCAATACGCTTGGCCTCTTCCGCCTCTGTTGGTCCTCACTTTAAGTGGAACAGCTTTCGGGCAAAATCAAACCTGGGAACAGTTCACTACCGCGATAGGAAAAGCGGATGCTGCGAAGGCCGAAGCTCTCTGTTCAAAAGAGTACTGGAGCAAACCTCATGGAAACACCGGTGTAGACTTTTTCGGACAAGCCGTTCGAAAGCGTTTTGGGATGCCAGTAATCAGCAAAGAAGTCCGCAAAGGGCGCGCTGTTCTCACTGCGAACATTCAAGTCGGCGATCGCACCGTGGATCGGGTTTACGTTTATTTGGTGAAACATGGTGCCAACTGGCGGATAGACGGAATCGACGAAAATGACGACCATGAATTCTTTCTAAATGGCTCCGTGTCTGGGCATTTTCACCCACGAGATCTTCCCCCCTCGAAGGCCATGGAGGAATTGGGTCAGCAGATTCTTCTGGCCACTGCTAATGTAAAGCTGCGCAAGCAACTTGAGCGGAAACTCATGAGCGAACGGCCCGGCAACAATTCGGGTAAACCCGAGAAACCACAGCTGAAGATTTTCGAATTTATCACCACGCAGAAGGCAGAACAGGTGGAAGGGACCTATTGGTCGGACAAGCTCTCCCGAGGCGCGATTCAGTTTGGCAAACCCGGCGATCAGATTCTGGGAAAAGCATTCCTAGTCGTAGAGCGCACCAAAACGAAGACCACCCGATACCGGGTCATCGGAAAAGGTTACTCCAAGGTTGGAGCAAGGCACTTCCTCAGAACTGCGCGATAGTTCGAGCTAAACTAGTTGCTTCTTTTGCTACCCCCGACCGCAATGAGGCCGGGCCGGTTTACTGGGACGCTTCGGGCGACTACCAGCTCGCATTGTCTTCTTCTGACCTGGAAGCTGATTTCCTGAAATCGGCTTGAACTCTCTAGAGGCCCGGTCCTAGTCGTGCGGTCTATTGCCCCAGCGCACCAAACAAACCCATAACACCAGCCCCAGCTCCAATGAGGCCAATTGCGAATCCAAGACTACAGAGTCGGGACGCCCATTTGTTGGCAACTTCTCTCGCCAAAGAGTCGCCTAAAGCAAATAGGATAAGTGAAACAAGTGAAGCCTCAAGAACAAACAACGTTGATTTTAAATAGAATGACGACAACGAGATCGCGAGTGACGAATAACCGGCTACCAAATAGAACCACAGTCTTCCAGTAGGGATTTCCATCCTAAAAAGGAAGTTACCACATGAAAGAGAAGGCCTATTGGGCCAACAGATCAAGAATTCCGCCACAGTTTTCCTCGTTGCGCGATACGTCGGGAATTACCTCTTCGCGGTTTTCCCGATCAGTATCGATCCGATTTTCGTAAAACCGCCTCTAGATTTCAGAGAAGTTTCTTTGTCGCATTGACCATGGCCGCCGAGGTAATCCCAAACTTTGCCATGAGTTCTGGGGCTGGAGCGGAACCGCCAAAACGGTCGAGCCCTATAGCGACTCCTTTGTCCCCGACCCACTTGTCCCAACCGAAGGTAACGCCAGCCTCAATAGATACCCGTGCTGGAATCGACGAAGGCAGAACCGTTTCACGGTAGGCAGCCGGCTGCGCGGCAAACGTCTCCCAGCACGGCATCGAGACGACACGGGCAGAAATTCCGTCCTTAGCCAAACTCTCTCTCGCTTCCAGAGCAAGTGAGACCTCGGCTCCTGTCGCCAACAAAAGCGCCCTCGCGTCCTCGTCTGCGCCGGCTAGTACGTAGGCACCTTTGGCAACCTCCTCGGCAGGAGCTAACACCGAGCGATCAAGGGTCGGTACGCCCTGTCTCGAGAGCACAAGGGCAACCGGGCCGTCTGTTCGTTCCATTGCCATCTTCCATGCTTCCGCGGTCTCTGTTGCGTCGGCTGGTCGGAGAACCCAGAGGTTTGGCATCGCGCGCAAACTCATTAGGTGTTCCACAGGCTGGTGAGTCGGGCCGTCCTCCCCTAGAGCCACCGAGTCGTGGGTCCAGATGTAAATCGCTGGCTGACCATTCAGGGCCGCGATTCGAACGGCCGGCCGCATATAATCTGAGAAACAGAAAAACGTGGATGCATAAGGCCGAACCCCGCCGTGGTAGTCCATCCCATTACAAATAGAACCCATTGCGTGTTCGCGAACGCCAAAATGAATATTGCGACCGTTTCCGGTGGCGCCGTCAAACGACCCCCCATCGCTGATGATGGTCTTCGTGGAGCAACCCAAATCTGCGTCCCCTCCAAAAAGCCAAGGTACATTGTTAGCGATCGCGTTTTGTACCTTTCCCGCCGCTGCTCGGGTCGCGAGTTTTCCGCCGGCTTCAAACGAAGGAATCCCGTCTTTCCAGTTACTCGGCAACTTACCGCTGAGAGAAAGCGTGAACTCTTTGGCCAAATCAGGATGGGCCGTTGCCCACGCCTGGTATTTCTTGTCCCAGGCCGCTTCTTGCGATGCGCCGTTCTTCTCAGCAACTCGGAAATGCTCAAGAGCTGTCTTTGGTGTCGCCAACGGTTCTTTCGATTCCCACTTCAACTGTTTCTTTGCAGCAGCAACCTCTTCGTCACCGAGAGGCGAGCCGTGAGCGGATGACGTTCCCGCCTTGTTTGGCGAACCGTATCCAATAGTGGTTTTGACCAAAATCAAGGTGGGCTTCTGGGTCTCGGCTTTACCCTTTTCGATCGCGCTATCGATAGCTGCCAGGTCCGTATCGCCATTTTCTACACGCAAGGTTTGCCAACCATATGATTGATAACGAGTCTCGATATCTTCTGTGAAGGCAAGAGAGGCCGGGCCATCCAACGTAATATCGTTTGCGTCGTATATGTAGATTAGCTTGCCGAGTTTCCAGTGCCCGGCGAGTGCACCGGCTTCCGCTGCAACCCCCTCCATAAGATCACCATCGCTCACCAGCGCATAGGTGAAATGGTCAACGATTTCGTGACCCGATCGGTTGTAACGATTTGATAGGAATCGTTCAGCGAGAGCCATTCCAACCGCATTTGCCGCACCTTGCCCTAGAGGTCCAGTGGTTGCCTCTACCCCAGGCGTCAAGAAAGACTCTGGGTGGCCAGGCGTGTTGCTGCCAAGCTGTCGAAACTGAGCCAAGTCCTCTCGACTTACTCCGTAGCCAGTTAAATGAAGGAGCGAATAAAGCAACATGCTTCCGTGCCCCGCCGAGAGAACAAAACTGTCTCGATTCGCCCAGGATGGAGTCTTGGGACTGTGTTGCAAGTGTTTTTGCCCATGTACATACGCCATGGGCGCCGCCCCCATAGGCAGCCCGGGGTGGCCCGAGTTTGCT
>CAYPIX010000181.1:0-4300 GCA_964410875.1 uncultured Kofleriaceae bacterium | reverse complement strand
GCCCAAGGTTGGAACCACACCATCAATAACGTGATCGCTATAGGCTCGCCTCGGCACTTTGGCATAGACGCAATCGCTTCATTGGGGACAGAGGCACGTCTCGAAGCCAAATTTTCCTATGGCGCGTTGTCAAAAGATCTGGAAGGTGAACCCGTAGCGGTTTGGTTGAGCAACTGCGAGGGAACCAACGACTTCTTGGGTACGGCAGTCACGGATTCAGATGGCCGTATAGAACTCGAAGTTGCCGTCGACGACCTGCCAAGCACCGGCGAATATCGAGTGTTTTTTCATGTCCTCGGAGACGGTTCCAACACCGAGTCCTATCTTCGGATTTTTCCCGAAGGTACAGAATTCGTCGTGTTTGATATTGACGCGACTCTAACGACAGATGACTCAGCACTTGTAGGCGAAGTAATTAACGGTCAACCCCCTGAGGCGCGAGAAGCCGCAGCGGAGGTAACCCAGATGCACTTTGATGCTGGGTATGAGGTTTTATATCTCACGGGGCGTCCATATCTTTGGACTCACTCGAGTCGTTCCTGGCTGGCTAATGGCGGGTTCGCTCAGGGTACGCTTCGGCTGGTTCAGGACGTCGCGAATATTTGGCCGTCGGAGGACAAGGTTGGAGCTTACAAAACAGAGGTCTTGCAGAGCCTTAGTGACAAGGGATTCGTGTTTCGGCGTGCGTATGGAAACGCAACTACGGATATTTTTGCCTACGCAAATGGCGGTGTGCCTCTCGATTCCACTTTTATCATTGGGGAAAAGGGGGGCGAAGGGGGAACGGTTGCCATTGGCGACTACCAGGCTCACCTCCTAGATCTCGAGACCCTTCCCCTTGCTGACCAGCCATTTTCGCGCTGACGAGTTCTAAGGAGTAGCGTAGGTGGTCTACTGTGGAGCCACTTCTATAGGATTGGTTTGAGCTACGACTCCGTCGTCTGCAGAAGAACACTCGTTGTCGCAACTCGACGCTCCAGCACAAAAATCTTCACAGTAGTCTAGGTCGGTCAGCCTACAGCCCAGATAAAACGGAGATCCACCGCGCAGGTAGCTCGTACTTGCGCATTCTTGAACTTGCGGTGGTTGGCAATTTGTGCAGGAACTTTCTGCACAGGTTCTGGTCAACTGTTCAGAGCTTTCTTCTGGAGTTTTTGTCCGGAGTTACGTTTTTCAAAAAAAGTTTATCGGGAGCGGAACAATCACCGCCTTCACTGACAGACCCCCCTGGCATCTTGAAAACGCGCGCGACGAGAACGGGTTTCGTCGCCAAAAAAACAAAGGGGGATATATGTTTGGTTTTGAATTTGACGATAGAAAACCTTGCCTGAAACGGAATCGTTCGCGGAGAAAATTCGCGCGGGCTTTTGACAGACACGGCTGCCAGTCTTGCGGAAGTTACATCTCGCTCGAATACCGTACCGGCTTACGTTTCTGCCTAGATTGTCTCGAGGGCGAGAAGCTCTTTCCGGTTGCTCGCTAGCGTTTGCAACGAAGAATAACCTCTACGAACAGGGGCTAAGTCAAAGCCGCAAAAAGTTCAGGAGTTCACCTATGTATTCTTCGGTCGGATCGGGAACGTGCAAACCATCATTGGTTCGCCAGTGCTCAACTAGATTGGTGCTCGAGGTCGGGCATGCGAACTGGAATACGTCGGTATCTATTCCTTCTTGGCTTGCATCTAAGTCTTTGGTGTCACTAACCCCTGGGAGTGTTTCATCACAACCAAGATGACCTGCCCAGAACTGAGCGGTTTGTACCGCGCTTGGATAGTCTTGATTGAGGATATCCGAGCCACCATACGCAATCACTTCGTCACTGGTTCCGTGAACGTGCACGACTCGAAGGGGGCTCTCTGGGGGGCGCGAGCAGTCGAATTCGTCAGGTAGTGTTGGAAGAGCACCGGCCACGGTAGCGATTCCCTCTATCAAGCCAGTTTCGTCATTGCACGCCAGTCTATGCGACATGAATCCTCCGTTGGAGTGACCGATGGCGAAAATGGGTCTATCGATACCGTTGAAATCTTCGACGGTTTGTTCGATGAGGGCGCGCAGAAAAGCTACATCGTCGTTTCGTGCGTTGAATATATCGCAGCAAGCACCTTCTGCGTTCCAATACTGTTGCTGTGTAGAATCCTCGAGTCCGTCGGGAACTACGAATATGACACTTTGCTCTTCTGCTCGTTCCTCTAATTCAAGAACGGTGATCATCTCGTCGGCATCGGATGAATAGCCATGTAAAACCAATACGATTTCCGACTCGTCGGACAAAGAATCAGGGGCAATGGTTTGAAAAGTTCTTCCATCCAACAACGAAGGCTCTAAATCTTCTTCGCTCGAGCAAGCTGAAAAAAGAACGATTAGGGCAAGAAACTGAGCAGTGCGCATTCCCAAGGATTCCATGTCCAACTCCTTTCGTCACGCTTTTGGTCAACTCTCTATTGATTAGGGGGAGCGAATTTCGCCAGAACTTCTGCTTCCGTCTCACGAGGGTGGTCGCCGGCTAGTGCGTAACCATTGGGCTTACGATCGATGAAAATCTCACCTATTACTTCGAAGTCAGCCGAGTTCTCAAAAACGCCGACACTGAACATGTATTGATCAGTGGGTTTGGACCGGTAAAAAAGCGATGTGCCACAGTTGCCGCAAAAACCACGCTCAGCCCATTTCGACGAGTCGTATCTCTTTAGAAACTTTTCTTCTTCCCATGTAACCCCGTTTGCGGGCGAGGCAAACAACGGGCCACCGCCGCCCCATGTGCGACACATACCGCAGTGACAAACGTGATGTTTGAGTTCTACGTTTTCAACCGAAAACCGGGTTTCTCCACAGAGACATTTTCCATTTTGCATAGTTTCTCGTTTCATCGAATGGTTGCGATTCCGCTAGGCGGGTTTTCATCTGCCTGGTTCTCCATGCTTTGCAGAACCTGTGGCCCGACATTTTCAATATTTGTATCGGCAAGAGGAGCAAGAAAAAACGGGTCTTCGCTGTTGTCTGGATCAGGCTCCACAGTTATCACGGCCGCGGTACCAATTAGATCAACAGGGGGATTAATAAAATCTTGGCCGGGAAATTCTGGGAAGCCATCTACCCCAGCAGTAGGACCGGCAGCGTCGCTGTCTGCACCGATTGCGGAAGCAAACCGACCCGTTGTTACTGGACCATCATCACCGATGATCCAAGCTTCGTAGGTCCATCCTTTGGCTAGAGCCGGGAGGTTCAGACTGGGATCTGGCGCGCCCGCAGGATCTAGGAACCAAACGCCTTGAGAGAAATCTTCCGCGATAGCGTTGGTCGTTGGTGTTTCCAATACATAAGACCCTGTTACTTGTGTCAGGTCAGCTCCGAGCGCATCTTCGTGGGTCGCCGTCAAGGTTGCCACTCCATCGACAAAGTCCCCCGCTAGCACGCGCGAATCAGAAGGAGCAGGGTCATCGCCCTCTGCCGGTTCGACCGTAACAAGAAATTGGGTCGCGTTGTCAGCGGCGTCGGCGTCTGCTTCTAGCTCTAGGCTTGTTTGCGGGTCACTAGCGCTAACCGCAAATCGGCCTACGCTGATGGTTCCTTGGTTTGAAGCAATCCATGCCTCATAGGTAGAGCCCGGCCCGAGATCGCCGAGTCCGGACAATTGAACGTCAATACTCCTAGATTCCGATCCATCGCAACTAGCAAATGAAAGAGAGAGAATGACTAAGAAAAAGCTGCGTGGTTTGGAAAGTGGGGCGCCAAGCATAGATATCCTTTTGTCCTAAGATTCGAGTTGTTCACTCGCTGCCGGATTCTAGCTGCGAGTCCTCTATGGCGCCAGCGTTCTTCCGCTAAGACCTAACTAGTTTAAGCAACAACGAGGTTTGCAACCTTCGGCCGAATTTGCTGGGAGAAATCGACCTCTTTTTGTCTGTTTGGAAGCCCAGGGGTTTCATTGACCCGCTCTTGTAAGCCGGTATGCTCGCCGTAGCTTGAAGGAACTCTTGGGTAAACTCAGTGTGTCAGAGCTTCGAGTCCTGTCGGATTTGCCACGCTTTTCAAGTCTGCGTTCCTTGGCTCGCAACCAAGGCTTAACGGTAACGCAGGTGTCAAAGACTATTCGGCAACTCGAGACGTTGGCTGAACGCGAAATTATTGTTCGTTCGCCAAGAGGAATCACTTTGACCGAGGAAGGGGCCTGGATGAGTGACGCGGCTGGTGAGCTCGTCGAAAAGGTCGAGATGTTGTTTTCGACGACGAGTACGCCACGCTCCGCTTTTGAACGAATGCTTGTGGTTGGTTCGAGGGGGTTCCTAAATATCGCTTTATCT
>CAYPIX010000180.1:0-4573 GCA_964410875.1 uncultured Kofleriaceae bacterium | reverse complement strand
GCTTTTTATAAAGCACAGTTTCCGATTACAGAGACCTTTCTTGGATTTCACGACGTCGAAGTTCACCTAGACCAAGGACACTTCGAAATAGAAATGCTCACTGACGCATCCGACGTTTTTATTGCCGGCGCACGCTTTTCAGGCACATACCAAAAGGCTGACACCGTTTGGGCATCCGCTGTCATTCTGGCGAATTGACATAGGTCCGAGGCACACGCACAGAAACTCCGCAGGACACTTCATACTCATTGAGGGAGCAGGCTTTCGCGAAATCACTTGCAGTCACAGTTCCATCGCCCCAAACCGCCACCGGTTCTCCGGGTGAAACAGCAGGCAAATTGGTAACGTCTGCCACGATCATATCCATACTCACTGCGCCGACGATGGGCACCCTGTGACCGGCGATGGAAACGGCCAGTTTGCCAGTACCGCGCTTAGGAATTCCGTCGGCGTAGCCAAGGGGCAGCACAGCAACTCTTGAGTTCCGCGGAGCAACCCAAAGGCTGCCATAGGAAACCGTTCGGCCTTTTTTTACGTCTCTGACCTGCGAAATCTCCGTCCGCAACTGCAAAGCTGGCTTAAGACCGGAATGGAAGCCACCGTGACCGAGAAGCGCTAAGCCCACCCGAACACTGTCAAACTGAGCGCTTTGGTGAATAAATGCTCCAGCGCTATTTGAAATGTGTTTTTCAAGTGCCGCCAGCTTCGGCTCTTTTAGCCAAGCTTCGAAAGCGCTGATTTGTGATTCTGTCTTAGAACCTGGAGCACCATCTTTTTCCAAATCAGCATTAGAAAAATGGCTGGTGATCCCGCGAACGTCAAGATGGGAATTACTGAGAACCTGGTGAACTTCGCCCGTCTCCTGAAAACCAAGCCGCCCCATGCCGGTATCAACCTTGATGTGCACAGGCGCCTTAACCGAATTCTTTTCCGCGTATTTCGCCAGCGCTTCAGCATCAGCGACCGACGACAGGACCGGCATTAGAGACAACGCCAGAAGTTTTTCGAAAGATCCGGATAGCGCCGGCCCCATCACTATGATTGGCTTTTGAACTCCTGCCTCACGAAGCTCAATCCCTTCTTCGACGAGGCTCACCGCAAAACCACGAACTTCATGAATGGGCTCGAGCACTCGACTGACCTGAACAGCGCCAGAGCCGTACGCATTCGCCTTCACCACGCACCAGACTGGCGCTTTTGAAACCGAGGCGGCCAATTTCGCATTACTAACGAACGCGCTTAGGTCCACTTCAAGGCGGGTCGGTCTCAAGGCTTCCTCATACGTTAAAAAGGAAATGCATGATATCGCCGTCTTGGACGATGTAGTCGCGCCCCTCAACCCGAAGCTTACCCGCGGCCTTTATTGCGCTTTCATTCTTATGGGCTACCAAGTCTTCAACCCCGTAGACTTGTGCACGAATAAAGCCTTTCTCGAAATCAGTGTGAATAGCACCTGCAGCCTCGGGCGCTGCGGCCCCTTTTTTGATAGTCCAGGCGCGTATCTCTTTTTCACCTGCGGTGAAATACGACTGAAGCCCCAAGAGGTCGTAGCATTCCTTAACAAGCACGTTAAGAGTTGGCTCGGAAAGCCCATACTCCGCAAGGAATTCTTTTTGCTCCTCAGGCGCAAGGCCTGAAATTTCAGCTTCGATTGAGCCGCAGACCACCACACAGCCAGCGCCCTCGCTCTTGGCCCTCGCTTTCACAAAATCGCTGTATTTATTGCCGTTGGGCACATCCGAGTCGCCAACATTGCAACAGTACAGAACTGGTTTGGTAGTAAGCATGTGCAGGTCTGCTATCCAGCCTTTATCGTCATCGCTCATTTCCAAGCTACGGGCGGCTTTACCACTTTCAAGGTGGGCCAGAAGTCTGTCCATGAATGCCAACTCGGCCTTCGCTTCTTTGGCACCGGTCTTTGCCTGGGAAGCCGCACGTTTGTGACGTTTTTGCACTGTGTCTAGGTCTGCAAGGACCAGCTCAAGCTCAATCACTTCGATATCTCGTTCCGGGTCAACATTGCCATCGACATGAACAATCTGATCGTCTTCAAAGCAGCGAACCACCATTAGAATGGCGTTTGTCTCGCGAATATTGGCGAGAAATTTATTGCCGAGGCCCTCGCCTTTGGAAGCTCCTTTGACAAGCCCCGCTATATCGACAATTTCGACTGCTGCTGGCAAAACTTTTTGAGTGGCAATAAAGCTCTGAATGGTTTGGAGTCGCTCGTCCGGAACTTCGACGATTCCGACATTGGGATCGATTGTGCAAAACGGGTAGTTTGCGCTCTCAGCTCCGGCACTTGTGAGCGCATTAAAGAGAGTCGACTTCCCAACGTTCGGCAGACCTACGATTCCAACTTGAAGAGCCACAAAAAGCTTCTAACGCTTACTTGCTTGGGCCGTCAAGGGGCGCTAGGCATTCGCCAAACTGCTCGCACGAAAGCGACTGATTCGCGGTGCAATCCGCCGCCAAGCGCTTCTTTTCTTCGCCAAATTTTGCCTTCTCACAGGGCACGATGCATTGCCAAGTATGCCTTGGTGCAGTCTTTTCAATTTCTAGCTTGGCGAACTCTTCGTTGCTCATATTCGCTCGAGCGTCGGCGATAGCACAGGCGGTGATTCGCTTACACATATCGTTACACTCTGCAGATACCTTCTGGGACTCTGGAGCGGACAGCTCAGGCGCTACAGTTTCCCTAGGTGTAGAACTGCCACAGCTAATCGAAAAACTAAGCAAAAAAACGAGTGTAACCGGTTTCACGCCGGCAACATAACACGCGACATAGCTCATCGTAGAGTTAGTAATGGATGATGCTCTCAACAGGAGCACTGCCAAGTTTTTTTCGACCCTCCAAAAAGTCGAGTTCGATTAAGAACGCATAACAAGCAAGAACGCCACCGCCGCCGACTACCAGCTCCCCGGCAGCCTCCGCCGTGCCCCCAGTGGCAATCACGTCATCTACAATTGCGTATCGTCGTTCCTTGATAATGGCGTCGCGGTGAATTTCCACACTGTCTTGGCCGTACTCGAGCTCGTAAGAGACCGAACGTGTTTTAAAGGGTAGCTTTCCTGGTTTACGAACCAGCTCCAGGCCTAATCCCGCTCTCGCTGCAACAGCGGCACCGAAAATAAACCCTCTTGATTCGATACCAACGATGGCTTCTGCGCCGTGGACTTTGACTTTTTCAACCAACAGATCGACTGAAGATTGAAACCCCTCGGGATTACTCAAGAGCGGAGCGATATCCTTGAAAACAATCCCCTGTTTGGGAAAGTCGGGTACGTCGCGGATAAGGGCAGAAATCGCGGTTTGGTCCACTAGGTTTCTTCGCACGGAATTCGCCATCATGCTAGGTCGGTTCTCCGAAGAGACCGTTATTTATAGGGTAACCTCTACCAGAGAGGTTTTTCTAATAGACTGCTCTGTGTTGGGTCCACAGAAAGAGGCGTGACCGAGGCAATACCCTCTACGCCCACGGCGTTTGTGTCGGTACCGGAAGTTTGGTCCTTGGCTGTGATACCACCGCCAATCCAATAATACGGACGACCTCGTGGATCTTCTCGTTGATGGACATCGTCTTCGTACGCGCGCCTTCCCAGTCTGGTGAATTTGTACGAGGCACCATTGTTGCCGGGCGGAACGTTGATATTTAACAGATGGCCGTTTTCAGAAGGAGTTCGAAGAGCAAGGGTTTCCTTTGCCACTTCACAAGCAACATCAATCGCACTCTGGAGTCCTCCCGGCGATCCAGGCGCCAGAGATACGGCAAGCGAGGAAACACCACGCATTGCGCCCTCGCGCGCTGCGGCCACGGTCCCAGAATAATGGACATCAAATCCCAAGTTGTAGCCATCGTTGATCCCGGAGATAACGAGGGCGGGCCGCCTCTGGGCAAGTTTTACCAAGCCGATGTAAACGCAGTCTACCGGCGTTCCGCTGATCGAGAAACGTCCAGGCGTGCGTTCTACGATTCGAACTGGCTTATGAAGAGTGATTTTGTGAGAGGTCGCCGATTGTTGCTTTTCAGGAGCAACGACCATGACATCTGCTTTCAAACGGCCTTCCAGCTCGCCTGCAAGCGCGTTCAGATAGGGTGACTCAAAGCCATCGTCATTGGAAAGGAGTAACAGTGGGGGAGTCATCTGATGCGATCATGCAGCCAAAGAGAGCAAGGCGGGAGGACTTTCTCGATAAAGCGAGAAGAATCCTACCGCAACACATCCGTGCTTTTTCTATTCGGTTTCTACAAAGTGCTCACCGTGGAGCTCAACCTCTACAGATGCCAGCTGCGAGCCGTTCACGGTTAGGATATAATTCGTCAATCGCTTTAAGCCAAATGGGTTCTCAAGGCTACTGGCCACCCTTGAGGCGATTTCAAATGGAATCGCGTATTCTTTGTTCGGCCCTGCCGCATTACAATTAAACAGCGGGAATCCACCAGAGATAACAATCTCAATTCGGCCAAAATCAAGGACTGGGAGTGTGTCGCCCGGATGAGCAACGGTCGCGGAAACCACTCTGTATTTAGGGTCAAATGATACGCAAGTGGGCAGGCTGGCTCTGTATACA
>CAYPIX010000179.1:0-4699 GCA_964410875.1 uncultured Kofleriaceae bacterium | reverse complement strand
CAATTAACCCGTCCCTGAGTTCCATTTTCGCGACTACGCGATTATGCACTGCTCTGCCAGTTTTGGAAAAAGTGTAGTCCGCGTTCCAGCGGACGCGAGCGCTAGTTGGGCTCTCGTCCTCAACCACAAACGATACCTTTAAATCCTTGCTTCGCGAGGTCAACATCGCCCACATGGCCCGTACCTGTTTCTAAGAGAGGGGAAGACGGGATCGGAGAATTCAGCCTCGTCTCCATATAGCGCCCCCATGGAAATTCCGTCGCGCTTTTGAAAAGCCTGATAGAAAGATGCTGCTAGCGAATCCACTACCGACCTCGACGACGACTTGGTTTGGCAAAAACGATCTGTGTTTTTTTTGATTTTCCATCTCGCGTGAAAACGACTGTTGCCCTCTGTCCTGGTTTCGCAGAACGAAGAACATAAACAAAATCCTGCACGCTTCGTACTTCACTCTTACCTATACGAAGCAAACGATCGCCAGCCTCTAGGCCTGCCTTTTCCGCAGGGCTCCCAGGCCTAACCCCCGAGAGAAGAACGCCTGAACCGCCCTTGCCCGTATAGTCGGGAATGGTCCCCATGGAAGCACCGCCTCCAGCCCTCGAGTCTCCTTTGGGTGGTGGGGACGAGACTCGCTGGTATGAAAGTAGAGAGTTCCTTGTTGCCAGCCCCTCGGCTAATGCGGCCACAACTTGAGCGACCTGTGCTCCACCGGAAGCATTGACGAGATCAGTATCATCAGAGCTGCGATGGTAGTCGTGATGACTTCCAGTGAAAAAATGCAGCACAGGTACCCCCTGCGCGTAAAACGGCGTGTGATCGGAAGGACCGTAACCACCTCCACCGACCTCACAATGGATTTTTGCTTCTGCACAAGCGTCGGTGACGAGGCCTTTCCACTCTGTTGCAGTATCGCCTCCGATCACGAAAACAGTGTTGGAACGCATTCGCCCGATCATATCCATATTGAGCATCGCGATCGCTTTGTTTGCCTTAAGTTCCGACGCGTGTTCGACAAAGTAGGAAGAGCCTAAAAGTCCGCTTTCTTCGCCGGTAAAACCAACCAGGTAGATATCTCTACTTAGCTTTTCCGATTTGGTCGCGAGAAATTGTGCGGCGGCGAGCAATCCGGCAACACCAGAAGCATTGTCGTCTGCACCATTGTGAGTCATGCCCTTCTTAGTTTCGAATGAACCTTCTGAGCCGGTTCCCAAATGATCGTAGTGGGCTCCGATTACAACCGGACCTTCTTCCCGGTTCGGTCCGCGTGCGCGAATGATCCCAACCACGTTTTGGGCTTTGGACTTCGTCTCAGACAACTCAATATTAAGAGTCAAACTGGTTCGTTTGCCTTTCGACAACAGCGTTGCTTGGGCGCCTTTTACGACCGCCACGGGAATCCCCAGCTTCTGATTTCGGGCCGGCCCAAAGTCAGGTAACACGGCTGCCTTAGTAGACTTTTTCTCCGCCACATCGACAAAAACCACCGCAATGGCACCCCGTTCTCGAGCAAGAAACGCCTTGTAATGGAGATCGCTGAGACGACGTCGGGTTTCCTCTTTCTTGAGCTTGGGATGTTTAGGCAAGAAACGCCGTATTACAGCCACCTTACCTTTTAGGTTCTTGCCGCGAAAATCATCGAAACCGAGTTCTTTGGAATAGAGGCCGTAGCCGACATAGACAGTTTTTCCTGAGACCTGTCCCTGCTCTGAAAAAGAAGCCGGAGTAAAATCGGTTTTCTCAACTCTTTTCTTCCCCACCATGACTGATGAGGACGGCGCAACGGATACGGCAGTTACGACCTCAAACTCTTGAAAGAACTGACCGTCATTGCTCCCTGGTTCAACACCGTTTTCTTTCATTCGATCAGCAAGCCACCGAGCCGAATCCGCAAGTTCATCCGTTCCGAGCCCCCTCCCCTTGCGCTCATCATCCGCAAGCCAGCGAACATCATGTAAGAACGAATCAGCGGGCAAGTCAGCGCGTTGCCCTGAGCCGGTATCTGACCACCTAGCCACGTAAACATCCGTCTCACCGGGTTTCGCTTGATTTCGGTTCGAGCCAAAGGCGAGTTTGGTTCCGTCGGGCGAAAACATGGGAAATCCATCAAAACCAGGGGCGTAGGTAATTCGTTCCAAATCGCTACCGTCAATATTGATAGCGTAAATATCAAATTCCCGACCTCGCTCAGGATAATTGGTCGAGAACAAAATCCGTTTATTGGACGGATGAAAATAGGGAGCAAACGAAGCAGAATCCAAGTAGGTCACCTGCCTTGTGTTTTCTCCATATGCATCGGAAACAAAAACTTCCAAGCGGCTGGGGCGTACCAAACCGTTTGCCAGTAGCCGTTTATATTCTTTCAACGATTTTCCTTGTGGGCGCGAAGCTCGCCAAACAATCTGCTTACAGTCGTTAGAAAAGAAAGCGCCGCCGTCATATCCAGGCGTGTTGGTCAAACGCTTTACGTTTCCGCCATCTTTGTCCATTCTGTAAAGCTCAAGATCTCCATCGCGCATTGAAGTAAAAACAATGGAGCCATCAATGGGGCAAACCGTTGCCTCGGCGTCGTAGACCTTATTCTTGGTCATTTGCTCGATGTTTCCGCCATCCGCATCCGAGCTGAAGATTTCGTAGCTAGCGTATATGGGCCAGACGTACCCTTGTTCTCGCCCAGGCACAGGGGGGCATTTCTCGCTATCAAGGTGAGTTGACGACCAAACAGTCCGGTTATTGCCAGGAAGAAAGTAGCCACAAGTCGTGCGTCCCTTTCCCGTTGAAACCAAACTAGGCGTTCCCGGATCGTCAACGTCAAGCCGCATAATTTGGTCGCATTTGTAAGGTGGGCGTCGAGATTGGAAGATGAGCTCACTCCCGTCGAACGACCAATAGGCTTCGGCATTTTCCCCTGCGTCTCGGGTGAGTTGGCGAATATTCTCTAGATGAACTTCGCCCTCGTGAACTAACCCTGCTTTCTTCCCTTCCTCTATTGGGGAACTAATATTGGTAGGCGCCACATTTTGGCCGCCGCAACCGAGAAGAAAGATAAAAATGGCTGAGTCACGTACCGATAACCTCATAGGAAGCGGAGTGTACACAGCCCTTCAAAACCCGAAAGCGCAAAGCCCCACCCCGGGCAGACCACGTCATTTTTGGTTAGAAGAGCGTTGTTTTCGTTCGCGCCACCACTTTACGACACGAAACTTCTTGAGTGCCTCGGCGTCTGGACGCTCTGGCGCTTGCCGGGAAAGCGCCCAGGCGAACCCCTTCTTTAGGTAGTAAGTTAGGTGGGTCTGAATGGGCTCAGCGGTCTCAGCAAGGGGGCGAAACAAACGGGCGATATGAATAAAGGGGGGATAAAAAACTCTCGCTCCGCCACCAACTCGAATCAGCCCCAAAGGAAGAGTCATCCCGGCGTTTATGAAAGGACCTCGATCCCATTGCCCCTCTTTTTCAGCGTAAACCTCACCAGTGTTAACGGAGAGAATATTCGCTAATCCCATGCCTGCAGAGTAGCCACGCTGAGCCACGCTATAAGACAACCAAGGCAATTTTATCGAACGCCAGTGCCCCTGGAGCCGTGAGTAACCACGCCCGCCGACAAAAGTACGAATTCCGTGGTTAATATTCCAATGTACATCGGTCGCGCGATTGTCGCTCGCCTCCCAGTAAGCGACGCTACCGGACCACATACTGGTACTCACACCGTAGTTAGCAAATGCGACCAGTTTTGGATGCGTGACAGCTACGCCAATCCCTGCTTCGATAGAAGTGTGCTTTAAGGTTTGGGTGCCGAGGAAGTAACGAAGCCCCAGCCCCAGTTTGCGAACCGTTCTAGGGTTTCCCCGCTTGGACATTCGACCGCCAATCCGATCGGCAAGTCCTCCAGTGATCCGTACACCGAAACGCACTCCTTTTATTGCTGGGCTTCTCACTGCTCGCCCAACCGCATTTAGTGCTTTCTTAGCCCGCTGCGGCCGCCCGCGAGATCCCGCAAAACACGGAGTGTTGAGCACCATCAGGGTACTCAAAATCAACAGCGGCAGACCTCGGCGCATTCCCCCATTTAAAGAGCAAAGAACGTTCCGTTACAGTACCGACACAGATATCGCGTAACTGCCGAATACTATTTGGTACCAGCCCGAGAGACACCCTCACTACTCAACTACTTTCGCCCCACGACCAGTGCCCTAGCCAGGCTCAACAACGCGCCCTCAAACCACGTTTTTGGGTTGGCTACCCGGCAAGTGGACGGGTGGCTACCCATGGCTTGCCCCTTTCGCTCCCCGCGAAAACGAACTGGAAGTTGCATGATGAGTTCACGTGGATTTGACACAACTAAACAGGGGAAGAGCAATCAGCAAAGTGCCTGACGCAGAATTTTTACCACCCACCGAACTTCGAATGGCGGACACTGGTGGCGTTCTTGACTCCATTATCTTGACCTCAAACCATGACCTATCCTGCCTAGCTCGTGCCTACCTTTTTTCGCGTGATGGCAGATGCGAATGGGCAAAGTCAGCCGCAGATTGTCGAGACATGTTGGGAAACCCTTGGTTGGGAAATTTTTTGATCGACCCCAATGAAGAGTTTTACGGATTGCTCGAAGAAACCAGACTGAGGCTCCCCGAGCTACAATTTTTTCACCTTCCAGCCATCGGTACGGCGAAATGGCGACCTTTACCGCTAGCCAATAAACATC
>CAYPIX010000178.1:0-4729 GCA_964410875.1 uncultured Kofleriaceae bacterium | reverse complement strand
TACCGAATCATGGCAAAGGAAATGGTCGACCATTTCCTTTGCCATGATTCGGTAGGTGGTAAGTTTGCCGCCAGCGATAATCATGACGCCGTCGTCTCGAAGGTAGATTTGATGCTCGCGGGAAACAGCGGATGCCTCTTCGGCCTCTGCATGAATCAATGGCCTAAGCCCCGCCCATGTAGAAATAATATCCGTTACCCGAAAGTCGGCATCGGGAAAATACCCGTTCGCGCTTTCGCATAGGTACTCTGCATCTGCGTTATCTGTCCAAACCTGATCGGCCGAGCCGGTAAAGTCCGTGTCTGTTGTGCCAATCACAACTCGGTCTCGCCAGGGAATAGCAAACATCACTCGCCCGTCGACCGGCGAGACCAGCGTAATAGCGCGGTCAATGGGGAGCTTCTCTCTGGCGAATACCAGGTGAGTTCCCTTGGTAGGCCGTAGCAATTTGGACTTGGTTCTAAGTTCAGGTGCGACTTCGTCAGTCCAAGGCCCCGTCGCCAGAATGACCGAGCGGGTTCGTACGTCTCGTTCCTCGCCGCTCATCTCGTCTCGAACCGAAAGACTTACCACTCGGCCACCTTGTTTCTCAGCACCAACCACTTTGTGATAACTGAAACAGTCGGCGCCGTGCTCCTCAGCGTCTAGGATGTTTTCGAGAACGAGGCGGGCATCGTCGGTGTAGCAATCGTAGTATTCAATTGCTCCCTTTAAGTCTTCCTTTTTGAGCTCGGGCTGCATCCGGTGAGCGTCGTTGCCGCGGAAGGTCTTGTGCACGCGTGGTGCTCTAAACAGAGCAAGAGCGTCGTAGATCCAGATCCCAATATTTATCAGCTCTAACCCCCACCTGGCTCCCTTGTAGACGGGAACGAGAAAGGGAAGAGGGCGCACTAGATGTGGTGCGACTTTACTTTGGGTGTACCGCTCACTAACACTTTCGAACACCAGGGCAATCTCGCCGTGCTCTAGGTATCTCAGGCCGCCGTGGACGAGCTTTGAAGATTTAGAAGAGGTACCTTCGCCAAAGTCGCCTTTTTCGAAAAGGGCTACCTTAAGACCACGGAGTGCCGCGTCACGGGCAATACCTGCCCCGGTGATCCCACCGCCTACGATCGCAATGTCGTAGGTTTCGTTTTCATCGGTAACCGTCATGTCTTGGGCAGGTTCGCCACTTGGATAAACAGCTCTTGCAGCTGGTCGGGGGCCACAGGAGTGGGCGCGTTGCTCATAAGATCTGTTCCGCGCTGCGTCTTCGGAAACGCAATGACGTCGCGCAACGATTGCGCTTGAGTTAGCAACATCGCCAGTCTGTCCAGGCCAAATGCGATGCCGCCATGGGGAGGTGGCCCGTACTGAAACGCCTCGAGTAGAAAACCGAATTTCTGTTTGGCTTCCTCGTCAGAAATACCAAGGGCTGTGAATACTTTCGATTGAAGGTCCGCGCGGTGGATACGAATAGAGCCTCCACCAAGTTCAACTCCATTGAGAACCAGGTCGTAGGCCCTTGCGTGAACCCGACCAGGATCGGTTAAGAGGTACTGCTCGTCCTCCGGCTTGGGGCTCGTGAATGGGTGGTGAGACGACGCCCAGGACTTGCTTTCGTCCGAGTACTCAAACAAAGGAGGATCCACAAGCCACATGAATTGCCACTCGTTCTTACGGATCATGTTCAAAGTCTCGCCGACGTGTAGCCGCAGTGCACCAATACATGTGTTTGCCACCTTGGGCTTCTCAGCGACAAATAGGAGCAGGTCTCCTACTTCCGCTCCGACGGTTTGGTTCACGGCGCTTTGAGCCTCAGGCTTAAATGCTTTGGCAAAGGGGGCTTTCCAGGCCAAGCCTTCTTCTATGCGGGCGTAACCGACTCCCTTTACGCCAAACGGTTTGGCAAAATCCGTTAGCGAATCGAGCTGGGATCTACTGAAACGTTTGCCATCAGGAACTCGGAGACATTTTACGATGCCGCCGTTGTCGATGACTTGGTCGAAAATGCGAAAGCCACTTCCTCGGCAGTTTTCTGTTACGTCGGCGAGAACCAGGTCGAGCCGTAAATCAGGTTTATCTACGCCGTACTTTTCGATGGCTTCAGCGTGGGTCATTCTCCGGAAGGGGGTTTTTAGTTCGACCCCTAAGACCTCTTTCCAAACTTGGCCGACCATGCCTTCTATGAGTTGGTAAACGTCCTCTTCTTGAATAAAGGACATCTCGATATCTATTTGGGTAAATTCTGGTTGTCTATCGAGCCGTAGATCTTCGTCGCGAAAACAGCGGACAATTTGGAAGTAACGCTCGAAACCCGCGACCATTAAAAGTTGCTTATAAATTTGCGGAGATTCTGCAAGGGCGTAGAAGCTGCCCGGATTTAAACGCGAAGGCACCACAAAGTTTCTGGCCCCGCCTGGGGTGTACTTGACCATAAAGGGGGTCTCGACATCGTCGAATCCGTTCTCGGTTAGGTAGCGGCGCGCGCTCTGTTGCGCCCTCGAGCGGATGCGCAAATTCTTTTGAAGTGGCCGGCGCCGTAGATCGAGGTAACGATACTTGAGGCGAACGGCGTCCTTGGTGTCGATTTCGTCATCGAGAGGAAAGGGAGGCGTTTCGGCCCGCGAAAAAATTTCTAACTTCTCTGCTTGTACTTCGATTTCACCGGTGGGCATTCGGTCGTTGATGTTGCTGCCCCTTGAAATCACCTTGCCGACGATGCCGATACAGAACTCGGTCCGAAGTTCTCCTGAGAGTGCGTGAGCTTCCGTGTTGACGGTGGGGTCAAAAACGACTTGGGTCAGACCATCCCGGTCGCGGAGATCTACGAACACACACCCGCCGTGGTCGCGGCGGACGTCGACCCACCCGGTCAACACGATGGTTTCATCGACGTTTTGAGCCCTAAGTTGACCGCAGGAATGGGTGCGCTTGTGTTCGGAAAGAAAAGTCGACATTAGAGGTGAGGAGATTATCACCGCGTGACCCAGAGAAGTGCGGCTTCATTGCTGAAAATAGGATTCATGAAGGTCAGGCACAACCGATGTCGACTTGGGCTTCGAGCAAGGGCGGTGACTCGGAATTCAGGAAACTCAAATAGCCGGTTTGGGAACAGTTCCAGCCATGAAGGAATCTCTCGGCAATCCCGTGTCCGGAGGGTACAAATCGACAGGTCTTGACCGTTCGTCAAGTGTCATTAGTACCAACTACCCTTCCGATCATGGTTCTCAAAAGGAGTTCGAAGTTGTCGAATCGTTTTTTCGCCGCCGTTGTTTCCGTTGCTTTTTTGGCAACCCCATCTCTCGTACTTGCTCAAGACGCTGATCTTGAGCTCTCTGACGAAGAACTCGCCGCCATTGCAGCTGCCGAAGCCGAAGCTGAAGCTGAAATTGCCAAAGCGGAAGGCGAAACCATTTATGTGACGGGCTCGGCGATCAAGCGGAAAGAGGTTGCGACGCCATCCCCCATTACTGTCGTCGGCGCGACGGATATCGCGAACACGGGTGTGAACCACATTGGTGACATCCTTCAAGACTTACCTGAACAGAGCGGTGGACTGAGCTCGCAGTCCAATAACAACGCCGGTACCAGCCTCGGTATCACAACGGTCAATCTAAGAGCTCTTGGTGCTGCTCGTACACTGGTCCTATTAAATGGACGGCGTGTTGTTCCTGGCGGCGGCGGCGCGGAAGCCCTGGTCGACACCGGCATTATCCCGGCTGAAATGGTTGAGAGAATCGAAGTTCTCAACGATGGAGCATCGACTATCTACGGCTCAGACGCGGTGAGTGGTGTTGTGAACATCATCACTAAGCAAAATTTCAAAGGCATTTCAGGCTCGGCCTACACAGGCCTGGCAGAACGGGGCGGTGGTGAAGACGTCAAAGTCGGAGCTATCGGTGGCGTTCGAAATAAAAAAGGCGGTGCTGTCGTTTCCGCCAGCTTCAATCAACGTGGTGAAGTTCGCGGGGGGCAACGAGACTGGGCCCAAGTTGCTCGGATTTTTGATTTCGAAACGAGAGAAGTTCGGCCTCTTGGTAGCGCTACGACCCCGGGCGGAACCATCATCTCACCCGCGCCCGATACCGGAGCGGATGTGGGAAACGCAGCATGGCAAGCAGTAAGGGCCACGGGGCCAGACGGTGCTCTCTTTACTCGGGACCCGACTACCGGAAACTTTCGGGCCTTGGAAGATGCTGACCGGTTTAATTTTGCTCCGGACCAACTGTTGTCGATTCCACAGCGCCGAATCAACGCGATGTTGTCGGCAGACTATTCTCTACATAAACGAGTTCAGGTTTTCGCCGAGGGACTTTTCAACAATCAGTTCGTCGAATCGCAGTTGGCGCCCAACCCTCTTGCAACCCAGCTTGAGGGAGCAGTCGTCAGCGCGAACAACGCTTTTAACCCGTTCGGACGAGATTTTACCCAGGTCAACCGTCGTTTGCTCGAGTTTGGTAACCGCGTCACGACAGTAAACCAAAATACCGCGCGCGGAGTCGTAGGCGTTAGAGGAACGGTGCCAGTTCCTTCCTTAGGTGAGTGGGACTGGGATGCGTCGGCCAATTACGGCCGAACATGGAGCACCACCCGTCGCGCGGGTACGGGTCGCATTGACCGGTTGCAAAATGCAGTAGGGCCGAGCATCGATCAAAACACCTGTGGCACCCCGGGAAGCCCTATCGCTGGTTGCGTTCCCTTGAACCTATTCGGAGGCGCAACTCTGGATCGCGCGACAGGCGAACAA
>CAYPIX010000177.1:0-4810 GCA_964410875.1 uncultured Kofleriaceae bacterium | reverse complement strand
TTAGTGAAGCGGCGTCTGTCGCTTGAAATGGGTGCGCCGGTACACTAAAACCCGAGTATGTCTCGTAAGGTCCGGCGTTTTCCCTCTCTCAAAATTTTGGCTGCAGTTTCTGGATTGGCACTCATCGTTGCGTCTGGCTGCAAGAAAGGCGGAGATTCTGTCGAGCCGGTGGCAGAGGCCGCAGGCATCGCTGAAGTCCCCGCAGGAAATAAAAAACCCGTTTCCGGAGTTTCATTAGACGGGCTCAGCGAGTCGCAGAAGAACCGGTTTGAGCGGCTTGTCGACAAGTTGCCTTCCCCTTGCGGTAAAGCCCACAGCCTCCGAACCAGTGTAAATGAGGACGCGAGTTGTAAACGGGCAAAGTATGCAGCGGAATACGTAGTGACCATGTTGGGGGACGCCGCTTCCAACAAAGATGTTCGAGATTTCTACAAAGCTCGCTATCAAAGCGAGAAACCCGAGAAATTGCCGAGATTCAAACTCGGCGACAGTCCCCACGAGGGACCAACCGATGCCCGAATCCAACTGGTTGAGTTTTACGACTACGGCTGCGGCGCATGTGCGCAGTTCAAGCCGGTTTTGGAAGAGGTGATGAGTTCACTACCTGCAGGTGACGTCGTTCTCTATTACAAGATGTTTCCCTTAGATAATCACGTGAACTCGAAAGGCGCGGCACAGGCCGCACTTGCTGCGTTCAAACAGGGAAAAGGGCCGGACGAGCGCTACAAAAATTTTAAAGCCATGCACGACGTGCTCTTTAAAAACATGAGCAAGCAAACGAAGACCGATCTCACGACTCATGCAAAAGCTCTCAACTTGGATATGAAAGCCTTTGAAAAAGACTATGGTGTCGCAAAGACGCAGGTTATGGCCGACAAGGAAGAGGGATTGCCATACGTTCAGGGTACGCCAACTCTTTTGGTCAACGGCCTCAGGTACGAAGGGCCGCGTTCAGCCAAGTACATCAAAGCCTATATTGCTGAAGTGATGGCAGTTGGAAGTTAAGTCGGTCGTTGTCGCCTTCGTCGCTAGCCTGGCGTTTTTCACTGGTCATGCAAGCGTTCTCGCTGACAAAAGGGTAGAAAATGGCTCGGCCCTACCTAGCTTCGAGGGGCTCGTCGACGCCGAAAAGAAGCCAATTTCGCTCACGCCAAAAGGTGGACGCGTGTTGGTTATTACGTTTGGTGCAAGTTGGTGTCCCCCGTGTGCCAAAGAACTACCAGTACTAAACAAACTCGCTACCGACTACGAAAAAAACAAGTCACCAGTTGAGTTTGTAGCGATCAATGTCGACCAGAATCCCAAGACCGGGGCCGCGTTTATGGCGGGCTTGGCCGTGCAAAAATTGCGAGTGGTTTTCGACCCCAAACACAGGGTGGTTGCTCGTTTCGATCCGCCCAACATGCCAACCACTTATATTGCTTCGGGAAATAACGTTGTCGCTTTTCATGAAGGCTACAAGAAAGGTGACATGGCCGTTTTGAAGAAAACCATCGACGGAGCCGTTCGGGCCGCCAAGAAGTAGATTGCTTCTTTTCGAACTCACGGTTACCGTCCGACCGTGGGGAAAATGGCTCAAAATGTCTTGCTAGCTCTTACTATTCTCTCGTTGGGAGTAGGTTGCGGCATTGAAGAAGACAGCATCAACTTTGCATCGCATTGCTCCGACCAAGGCAAGAACGGGGATGGAGCGGATACGAACTGCGGAGGGAGCTGTGCCCTTTGCGAAGACGGAACAGCTTGCGAAGATTCTTCTGATTGCAAAAGCGGCGAATGCGATGACAGCCTTTGCGGGGGGGGATTGTTCGTTAGTTTCGATGACGTTTGGCCTATTTTCATGAACAAATGCGGCAGTTGCCATACGACGTCGTCCGCCGGCGCCCATCAAATAGGCAATGCCGACATAAATACTGCGTTTACATCTTCGCAAAAACCCGCCTATTCCATTTTTGGCACCAAAGGCGAGGCAGCCCTTTTTAGGATCCTAGAAGGTACGATGCCTCTTTCAGCCGGTTGTATACCGGGCAAAACCGATGACAACCCCCAGTGCACAACGGCTGAGGAACGAGCACTGATTGAAGCTTGGTTAAATGACGGGCAGCTCGGGCCTCTGTAGTCGACCGTATCGAAGTTACGCTTCGGCAGTCTCTTTAAGCGCTTCAGCTTGGAAATGAGTCCGAAGCGCGTCGATGACGTCTTCAAGATCGCCGTCTAGAATACCGGGCAGGTTTCTTTTCGTTAACCCAATCCGATGATCCGTGAGTCGGTCTTGGGGGAAGTTATAGGTGCGAATCTTCTCAGACCTGTCTCCGGTTCGTACCAGAGCACGTCTGGCGTCGCGTTCTTCGACTTCTCGTTTTGCTTCTTCTAGGTCGAGCAGCCTTGAGCGAAGAATTCGCATCGCTTTGGCTTTGTTCTTGTGTTGGGATTTCTCGTCTTGGCAAACAACTACGATGCCACTTGGATTGTGCACAATGCGAACGGCCGAGTCGGTTACGTTGGCGTGCTGGCCACCTGGGCCACCTGAGCGCATGACGTCAATACGAAGATCTTTGTCGGCGATTTGTACGTCCACTTCTTCTGCTTCGGGAAGAACTACTACGCTGGCTGCGGAGGTGTGGACTCGACCTTGCGATTCAGTAGCCGGAACGCGCTGTACTCGGTGGACACCGGATTCAAATTTGAGTTTTGAGTAGACGTCTTTTCCTTCGATGAGCACGACAACCTCTTTAACGCCCCCTGCGGTACCATCATTCATGCTCATGACCTCAGACTTCCAGCGTTCCCGCTCGGTAAAGCGCATGTACATCCGGTATAGGTCACCAGCAAAAAGCGCGGCTTCATCTCCGCCAGTTCCAGCTCGAATTTCGAGGAGAATGTTCTTTTCGTCGTTGGGATCTTTAGGGAGCAATAAAATCTTTAACTCTTGCCCCAAGACCTCGCCACGTGAGTCGAGGTCTTTTATTTCTTCCTGCGCCATTTCGCGCATGTCGGCGTCCCCAGACTTGAGCATCGCCTTGGCTTCCGCAAGCTCTTCTCGGATTTTCGATAGCTCTTTCCACTTCGCCACCAGGCCGGTTAAGTCTGCGTGCTCTTTTGAGAGTTTGGCAAACTCAGAACGGTTGTTGATGACATCGGGGTTGCCGAGCTCTACCGAAAGTTCTTCGTAGCGCCTCTCGAGAGTTTCCATTTTGGAAATGAACGCGCTGTCTTCGAACATATTGGGAAGAACCTACCGTGAGAGCTCCGCGAGATCGAGGCCGGGTTGAGGCCACAATTTCCCTGGAGTCTAGGCGTCTTTTTTCTTGCCGTATTTGCGGTTGAATCGTTCGACGCGACCAGCGGAATCGAGAAGCTTCTGCTTGCCAGTATAAAAAGGATGGCAGTTGGAACAAATATCGATCGCGAAGTCACCGCGAGTGGAGTAGGTGTTGTGAACCGCGCCGCAAGCGCAGGTAATCTTCGCTGGTAAGTAGTCGGGGTGGTTTGCTGAAGCCTTCATGATCTCTCTTTCGTTTCGAACGTTGGTCCTGAAGTCTAAGTGTGACTCGCATTCAACGTGAAGGTATGTATTGTAGCACCCATTAGTTAGACCGTCCAGGCTCAGAAAATTTCAGCCGGTAAAGACTTCTTTAAAAATAGGTACTTAACCAACCTTAGTCGCGCTTTCTCAATAGGTCTGCCCGCCGGTTATGGGACTTTTCCTTGTCCAATTTACCGTTTGAATCGAGCCATATTTCGCAGTTAGCGGCGGAGCGCCAATTATCTACCCAAGGTTGAGTCGTGTCCAAACTGGTCGTCGCCGTTGCAATTAGCGTTAGTGAGCCAGCGTCTTCGAGTGCCCGCGCCGAAGCGAAAAGGCGCTTCACCTTGGCTTGCGAAATAGCGGCCGGTTCGGATTCTCCCATGCTTGCGTAGGCCCGGGTCAGGTTTTCGAGCGAATCGAGCAATACCACGCTGTGGCCACCTGATTGGGCAAGTTGCTTCGCGTTCGCAATGCAAATCTCGGCAAGTTGTACGTGGCGGTTGGGTGGTTCATCACTTGTCGACGCAAGGATGGTCCCGCCTCTTTGTGTGCCTTCAATGTTGGCGACATCTTCTGGACGAGAATCTATGAAGAGGTACGTTACTTCCAGTTCGTTTTGTTGGGCTACATTTTGACCGATTTCCCAAAGCATTGCGGACTTCCCGGCCCGAGAAGGTCCGAGCAGGAGGACCCGTTGTCCGCGCCCCAATGGGCAGGAAGCGTCAATCTGCCCAACTGCGTCGTGATTGGACTGGGCGAAAGAGATTGGAGTTTTGGGATGAGCAATCGCGAGGTCCCGAAAGGACGGGAGTTTTCGATGTTGTTCCGAAGGGCGCCCATTTATTGACTCTACTCGAAGCAGGGCGAAGTACCTCTCGGTGTCCTTGGGTGCGCGCACCACACCAACAATCGTATCTCCGGTGTGGAGTCCGAAGCGTCGGATTTGCGATGGAGAGACGTAGATATCATCGGTACCGGGTAGGTACTGGGTGTCTGCAGTGCGAAGAAAGCCAAAACCGTCTGACAGTACCTCGATTACCCCGTCGCCTCGCAGGGACTTTTCTCGACCGTTCTCCTCCTCCATGATGGCAACCATCAGGGAATGCCGCCGCATATTCTCGGCGCCTCCGACCCCTAGGTCTTGGGCCATCGCTGAGAGTTCAGGGGTACTTTTGGTCTTTAAAGAGGACAGGTTCATTTGTAGGTGGAGGACGGATTGGATTGCGGATTTCGGAGTACTATGTGGGATTGGCGGGAATTACCCGTGTTGGTCGATCCAGAGGG
>CAYPIX010000176.1:0-4995 GCA_964410875.1 uncultured Kofleriaceae bacterium | reverse complement strand
CCGGATCCGGATCCGGTTCCGCCGCCGACGGTTAGTGCACCCGTTGCCGCCCAAGCATTCACGGCTGTGGTCGACGGAAATGATGTACTCCTGAACTGGACTGAAGCGACGAACGTTGTGCTCGTTCGTCAACCCGGCAATCCAACTGCCAGCCTTACAAACGGAACCACCTACGCAATGGGCGATACGACACCTGGTCCTGGGACCATCGTAGCAGTCCTGGAAAACGGACAGAACTATACGGATACAAATGTGCCTCCTGGCCCGTGGTCCTATGCGGTATTCGGCCGTTCCGAAGACATGTACGCTGCGCCAGCTAGGGCAAGTGTTCTCCTTGAGCGCCCGCTAAGTGGGACCATCTCTATCGACAAAGCAACAGGCGCGGTTACCGTAACCAACCCGCCACCGTTCCTAACAATTACCGGAACGGCAGAATTGACCCTGCCAGAGGCCACCCTAACCCTTACCGCGACCAATAACTACGGACGACTAGTGAACAATCTCAAAGCAGTCGTTACCAACATCTCTGAGGGCGAGGTAACACCGGACGCGACCTACGATGGCAGTCCGGCTATCTACTACGGCGCAAATTCCATTTTAAACGGCGAAAGCCGCGATGCCACGGTGTCCCTCACCGGCCTTATTAGCGATACTGCGCCAATCACATTGGACATCGACTTCCTAGATCATCCCACAGCGGTATGGTCGGATGGATTCGCAGATCCTACTCGCTGCGAACGACTTGACGCATCGGGTTCCCAGCTGGGCGACCGGGTGGACATGCAAGCTCTTACCTATAGTGGAGAAGATGGCGACTCGGGGTGCCGTCCAGGAGCATTTTCGCCAGACGGCCGCTACCTCTATGCTGGCAGTCCCAACCAACCTGCCATTACCGTATTGGATATGGCCACGGGCGTTGCAACCCATGCTGTAGATTTGACCGGCCAAGCCAACATTCAAACAAACGGAACTGGCTCTGTTGGATTCTCGTCCCCGCCTCTATTGTCGAGAGACGGAAAAACCTTGTATGCCGCTGTTACCGAGAATGCTCACCAAGCCACAGCCCCATTTTGGGTAGACAGCGATGGAACTGGCAGCATTGGCGTCGCAATAGCTAACCTGACAGATCCACGCGCAGGAAAACCCACAGGCAAAATCGTCAAAGTAGACCGCGAGACACTGACTATCACCGGCAGCGTTACTCTTTTCTCAAACGAAGAGGATGAACACGCTCGTGTTCGCGTCATGACGATGACACCGGACAGTTCGCGCGCGGCCGTCGCGTCCATGGGCACAGGTACGGTATTTGTCGTTGACCTGGCCAATATGACAGTACTCAAAGAAATAGACGTTTCCTCTGGACCTGGTCGTTTTTGCGAAGATGCAGCCATCTCGCCAGACGGGAATACAGTGTATCTAGCATGTAAAGGCGCGGATCATTCAAGCGCCCTGTCTGATGAAGCCAGTGGAACTGCAAACATCCACGTGATTGACGTGGAGACGGGCGTCTTAACTGGAACCTTGGAGCCTCCGACGACGACAGACACAGAGGATTTTTATTCCGTCACGGGTTTACGCTTCGGCCCGGATGAAAAGCTCTATCTAGGTATAAAAGACAGCGGAACTGATGCTGATGGGATAACTGTGTATGACACAGCGTTCGGAGAATTTACCGATTTGGACAACGAATCGGTTTCTGGTTTTACCTTCGGAAGCCTGGGGCGCCTACTGGTCGCGGACCGCGACGATTTTCGACAATATCAAGGCATCGAGGAAGTGTTGTTTCCAGCCACTGGCGAGAAAGAGACGTCTGCTGCGCCAGGACAGAGACAAGTCCGACATCAACACTCTATTGGAATCTCGCCGTTCTAGCTCACTTGCGGCGTTCTAGTCTTTTCGCGGCTTGGGCGGTGCTCTTTTGCACCTGCTCAGGACCGCGAAACGAGGCGTCCGAAAAAAACGACAAGGACAAGAGTCAGACCCTGGCGGTTTGGCTCGATGGCGAAGAATTGGCAACGGTTTCCGGGAAAGAAAACCCAGTTCCCGTAGCCGCTCTCATTCCTGTACCAAAGAAGAGTTGGCTTCGAATCGAAGCCCAATCCAACGATCGGCGGACACTCCGCATTCCCAACCCAGCAACTACCTATCCGAAGTCGACCCTGCAGGTGTACCTGCATCCGACCCATGGAGTTTCTGTTGGGCTGTTTGACGAAAAATCGTCGACACCGAACCCGTTTCTTGTCGGAGCTTCCCTTGTCCGAATCGTAACCAAGGAACCGGAAAAGGCTCTGCCTCGTTCCATCCCAGTAATTGCCGCTGGCCATTCCTTGTGGATTCCCGGTGAGGCACTTGCGACAATCCCCCTTGTTTCCTTTACACGAGCCAAGGCCGGCGGAAAAAAGCGTCAAGCCAAAAAGCAAACATCAGGGTGGTCGCTGGAAAAGCTCGTAGAGTACACGGTTGACCCTCGCTACGTTCGCGAAGTGGTTCTGGTAACCCCAAAGGGGTCTCTCTCACTCCTTCCACCGGTGTTAAAGACCGCTATCGCGAAACGAAACCGCCGAAATTCCTTGGTCGTTGAAGTCTACAACGTCGGAGAAGATGGGCTTGCTGACCGCGCCCAGCGAGCCAGCGATATATCGCACATCGAGCTTTCCCTTTCGAAACCGGCACTACTGTTCACATCAGTCAACGGAGCATCCCCTTTACCGGCCCCCAACAATATCCTGCCAGAGAAAGGCATGTCCGTCCGTCAATTTCTTCGCAAGGCCGGCGCACGCAATGCAACGAACGCTACGATCTGGTCGGCCCGGGACAACACACTGCAAATCCTTACAGATCTTGATGGCGCGGTAATGTCGAAAACAAAGCGCGGCAAAATTCGCATCGACAACAAGGCAACGGGGAAGCGGTTTCGTGACGTTGTTCGAATCGATGTCGAAACGTTGCAGAAACCTACGCGCCAAAAACAGCGGTCAGAAAATAAACCAGCACAAGCGATATGAGGACACGCAGGGTCACACTTAGATAGAATTGCAACCAGCAGTCCGGCGCAATTCTGATTGAGCCCAGGCACTTACGAAACAAACCTGGGAGTATCCACCCCAGGTGGCTACGACTTTGCCCCCTAAAATGAACTTAATTTCGCCTAGTTCGAACGTTTCGCAGCCGACACGATGTACTGGCGGGGCAATTTTTCGTTTTCGTGTTTCGACACAAACGAGTCATCTAACTCTTTCATTACTTCCGCCGGGGTTAGACGCATCGCTTTGGGAGGCCCGTTTGGCGATTCTTTGGTGAAGTCCACAACCCAAATCGATCCGCCTGGACGAAGCACGGATGCAAGTTTCTTCGCATACGCGACCCGTTCGCCAATATGGTGCCAGGTGTTTACGATCAGAACCCGATCTACAGTGCCCGATTCCAACCCAGGCGAATCGTAGGGAATCTTCTTTGCGCTGACATTGGCAAGCCCCGCTTTACGCGCACGCTTTTTCATATGCTTCACCAAGTTTGGCTCAACGTCCAAGCCATACACCACACCGCTGTCACCTACCGCTTTAGAAAGATACGGCAAGAAATAACCGGTCCCAGCGCCAATGTCAGCGACCACCATGCCTTCCTCAATGCCCATCAGTGAAACTACATGCTCTGGCATCTGCCAGGCATCGCGAGCTGGATCATCAAACCGCTTGACCCATTTTTTTACATTGTTGAAGCGGTGAGACACATGGTCATGGCCCCTGTGTTTCTTACCCTTAGCTTGAGCCCGTACCTGGAGCAGCATCAGTAGCCCGACTACCCCAACAAAACTGAGTACGACGTATTTCACAGGTAACCCAATGCTTCCAATTGCGCCCGGGTGGCTGGATCCATGTCTGCATTTTCTGCAGCCACCTCCCCTTTACCGCCGCCATCAAGCTTTCCGCGACCAGCCTTATCGGGGCTTGCCAACGCTTCCGCCATGTAAATTTCACAGGCGCGCCCGGCAAGGGTCCTCCGGCTGCTAAGGTCTTTTGTTTCCCCCGCAGAGCTCGAGAGATCATAGAGCCCTTTCCAATTTTTCTTCTTGGTGACGGTTAGCTTGTACTTGCCCAGGCGTACCGAGCGCTTGCCGTTGTTCGACATACTGTACGCATAGTGAGGGGAACGACGAGCTACTGGTGTCGCCAGGCGACTCAGCATGGAAACGCCCTCTTGCCTTTTCATTCTCGGAACCCCCAGTACCTCGGTTAACGTGGGGGCTAAATCGACATGTTCCACAACCTGCGGATCGCGCACACCGGAACCAAAAACCGGCGGAAAATGAATGATGAGCGGCGCACGCAAGATTTCCTCCCAGAGCGACCAACCATGACCAACTAAACCGTGGTCTAGAACCTCTTCGCCGTGGTCGTTGGTAATTACAACGATCGTGTCGTCAAGGAGCCCCTCTTCCTTCAGCGTCTTCAGAAAGACTCCCAATTGCTCGTCCTGAAAAGCCACCTCACCTTTATAAAGAGCTTGCACCCATTTCTTATCCGTCTCATTGAGACGCATCTTTTTAGTGTTCACTTTATCCTGGTCGGCCCCATCAAAAGTCGGCCCTACAACACCGCTGTAATTCCCAGAAAAATAGGGCTGCCAGTACTCTTTTGGCACGTCGTAGGTGGTGTGCGGGTCGACGCTTTGGACCCAAAGAAAGAAGCGCTTATTCTTATCGCGTTTTCTTATCCAGTTGGATGCATTGCGATAAACAAAGTAACCGTTACCTTCCTTGCCGCGCGAATAGTTCTTGAAATAGTCCCACCCTTTCTTGAAACCGAATTTTTCATTGATGACAAAATTCGCCGTGATGGCAGCCGTATAAAACCCCTGCCGTTTCAAGTGTTCGGATAGAAGTTCCACTTTGGCTGGAACGACAGAGGCTGCCTTCAGCGCCTTGTGAGTTTCAGGATAAAGGCCAGAAAGAATGGTAGCTACAGAGGGCTTGGTCCAGTTCCCGTTATTGTAGGC
>CAYPIX010000175.1:0-5048 GCA_964410875.1 uncultured Kofleriaceae bacterium | reverse complement strand
GCCCACACAGCGCGCGAAGCGCCCCCTCGTGACTGGGCTCTTCGGTTAAACAACCTTCCATTGCTTGAATCGCCCGGCGAGGCATATCCGCGGCGCGAAAGTCGAGCCCTAACTCAAAGCGAGCTCTCCTTGCCATTCTCGGGGAATCCCGCTCTCGTAATTCGATGGCTTGATGGACACGTATCGCACGCTCCCACTCGCCGCGTGCTCGAAAGAGTGCTCCCAGCGCAAAGTACGGTTCGATATCGCTTACACCCTCGCGAACCACGCTTTTTAATTCCTCGACGGCAGCATCTCTGTCTCTAGAAAGCAGGAACAGAACCGCCCGCATATAGGAGCGTCCGTTTCTTGCCGCGCGCTTCTGGTTTTTGTCGTCCGCAACGTAGTAACGCCCCACGGCGAGCCCAATCGCCAAGCTCGTAACTGCGAGCGCTATAGCAAGTGGAAGACTCATGAAGCGTCGAGTTCTTCCTCTAGGTCGTCGGGCAAGTCTTCGAGAGGCGCCGGATGCATAAAAGGTAGATTACGCAATGCTGCGAGCTCACGCTCCAGTCCGACAATGGCTCTGCCATCCTGGCGACTGCGGAACATCCCTCGCCCTAACGACCAAACCAGCAATATTGAGGTCACTAAAGCAACTGGCCACGACAGAAGAAGAACGGGGGACCAAACTTCCAAAGCTTGTCCGCCAACCGTAGATTGCAGCCAAGATGGAATTTGGACGAGCGTCCAACCGGCGTTCTCCACCAGCACAAAGCCTGTCGCCACCCCAAATGCAATCAGCACGAGGACGAACAATCCGGACGCTACCCACCGCACCATCGCTAAATTCTAAGCGATCGCGCGGTGAGTATAAAATTTACGAGACGTTATTGTTGGGATCTTGTGGTCGGCTTACTCGTCGCCGCCGCTTTCATCGCCACCAGCTTCGCCACCAGCATCAGCGCCGACCAAGCCACCAAGCTTCTCTCGCATGACGTCGCCAAGGGTCGCTCCAGGCGTATTGCCACCAGCGTACCCTTGCACGTCTTTGAGTTCTTCCTGGCGTGTAGCCCCTTTAATACTCAGGCCAATCTTACGCTCAGCCGCGTCAATGCTAATGATCTGCACCTTAACCGTCTGATCTGGGGCTAGTGCCGCGTACGGGTCGTCGATCCGTTCATCAGAGATCTCCGATACGTGAACGAGTCCCTCAACACCTTCGGAAAGCTGCACAAAGGCACCAAAATCGAGCACCTTGAGGACTTTTGCGTCCACAACCGTCCCAAGTGGGAACTCGTTGGGAATGCGGTCCCAGGGATCTTCAACCATCTGTTTGATACCCAAAGAAATCTTCGGTTTCTCGCCGTCGTCAGAGTCGATGTTGAGAAGCATCGCTTCGACTTCGTCACCTTTTTGATAGATTTCAGAGGGGTGTTTTACCCGTTGCGTCCAGGACATATCACTGATGTGAACCAGTCCGTCAATGCCCTCTTCGATCTCAACGAACACACCGAAGTCGGCAATGTTTCGGACCTGGCCTTTGACAATAGTTCCTGGCGGGTACTTCGACGTGAGCTGCTCGTAAGGGTTGTCCTCAAGCTGCTTCATGCCCAGAGAAATTCGATTATTGCTAACATCGACATCGAGTACGACCGCTTCAACGACGTCACCAATCGCAACGACTTTAGACGGGTGCTTAATTCGACGAGTCCATGACATCTCTGAAACGTGGACGAGACCCTCAATGCCCTCTTCCAATTCGATGAATGCTCCGTAGTCCTTAAGCGAGACAACCTTCCCTCGTACAACTGTACCCGGGATGTACTTCTCTGCCACCTTGGACCAAGGGTCGTCGCTTATCTGCTTAAGTCCTAAAGAAACCCTTTCAGTCTCGGCATTGAACTTGAGGACTTTTACACGGACGTGATCGCCCACACCAAAGAGCTCAGAGGGGTGGTTAACCCGCCCCCAACTCATGTCGGTGATGTGAAGCAGTCCGTCAATACCACCGAGGTCGATAAACGCTCCGTATTCGGTGAGGTTTTTGACGATACCTTCGACAAGCTGTCCTTCAGAAAGGCGCTCAAGCGTTGACTCTTTAAGAGCTGCCCGCTCCGTTTCAAGAAGGACTCGACGAGAAAGCACGATATTTCCGCGCTTCTTGTTGAACTTGATAACTTTGAACTTGTAAACCTGGCCTAGGAACGCATCGAGGTTCCGCACCGGTCTTAAGTCGACCTGAGATCCTGGCAGGAACGCCTTTACGCCGCCGCGAATGGTAACATTCAAGCCACCCTTCACTCGTTGTGTAACGGTTCCTTCGATTAGCTCATCGCGCTCACAAGCTTCTGAGATTTCATCCCAAACCTTAAAGCGGTCAGCTTTCTCTTTCGAAAGAACGACCATTCCGGCGTCGTTCTCGCGATCTTCCAAGAGGACATCGACCTTGTCGCCCTCTTTGACAGAGATTGTCCCGTCGGCTTCACGAAATTCATCAATGGGGATTTGGCCTTCAGACTTGTAACCGATATCAACTATCGCAAAGTCCTTCCCCACATGGATGACTACCCCAGTAAGGATGTCTCCTTCTTTGATGTCATCGTTCTTAAGACTCTCTTCGAACAGGGCAGCGAAACTCTCTTCGCCCATTTGCCCCTCAACTTCGACCATGTATTCTTAGCTCCTAAAGAAAATTTTCACGCCCCCTTGCGGAAAACGTGAATTGGCGTTGAGAGGTACCCCTTGCCTGGGGGGCTTGTCAACCTAAAGTGCTAACAACTACAAAGATCTAGGTCTGTTCGCGCTCTCGGACAACCGACAACATTTGGTCCACGACCTCACGAATCGATAATTCGGAACAATCCACGACGATTGCGTCATCGGCCGCTTTTAATGGAGCGACTTCCCGGGAAGAGTCTCGGTCATCTCGAGCTTGAATCTGAACGATCGTTTCAGCCAACGTGACCTCCTGTCCCGCTGAGCGAAGCTCAAGAACTCGACGTTCGGCTCGCTTCTCCGTTGATGCAGTCAAAAAGAACTTCACGTCTGCACTTGGAAACACAACCGTTCCGATGTCCCGTCCCTCAGCAACGATCCCGCCGTTCCTGCCAATCGCCTGTTGGAGTTCAAGTAGCGCCGTGCGCACTTTTGGCAACGCTGAGACCTGCGAGGCACCACTTGAAACCTCCGGTGTTCGAATGTCTTTAGAGACATCGCGCCCCTGCCAGAAAACACGATTCTGCTTGTTGTCTAGAGAAAACCGTACACCGTCAGCGATACCGAGAGCGATTTCAGCAAGAGCATCTTCACTATCCCAGGAGACATTTTGCTCCCGGCCGAGCAAGGCGACCAATCGGTAAAGAGCGCCGGTATCAAGAACTTGGTAATCAAGCTCGAGAGCCAGCTCCTTCGTAACAGTGGACTTACCAGCACCGGCCGGACCGTCGATGGCTACTACGAGTTGTCGCACACCCCGGCTTACCACGAGGTTCCGAATATGGCGATGAGTTCCGGTATGGACCTACCAAAGCCGTGATTCAACGCTTCTCTCATTGAAACAACAGCGGTTGCGCCCTTTGATGCGCGATACCCACTAGAGTATTCTTCGTCAGTGCGAGTACGGGATCGCATCTTTTCGCTAGCACCATTGGTTTTGGGAGTAAACCTCTGGGTAGCAACCACTGTTGTTCCGGCCCTCGGGGGTATCGGATCCGATGGCGGAATCCTTGGCGCCTTGTTGATTCTTCCTCTTGTACTCCTTGGACTAGGACTTTGGCGCCGCTCGGAAGTTCTACTGTTGGTGGTTTTTCCTGTGAGCCTTCTTTTGCCTATAGGAACGAGTAACGGAGCTTTACTTCTCACCGACTACACACCGTTCAGCTTCTTCATGCACGCCTGCGTTTGGATCGCCTACCTATTCTCTGCCTCCCGCTACACAACCGCAGAGATAACTCTCATCCCAACTCACAAGCCAAACCGTAGGCCTTTGAAGCAAGCCTCGCCTCGCCTGCCCTGCATACTTCTCGCGGCTACTGCCGCTCTCTACCCCTTGGTCCTGCTCTACTCTGTACTCTTCACAGAATCACATCACTTGTTTCGCCGAGAGCTCTTCCCGGGCCGCGCCACTGATGTAACAACCTTGCTAGTGCTAACGGTCTTCGCCATGCACATCGTCTTTTCTTTTGCTTTTTGGGTGCCACTGGCCGAAGGGATCCGTTCAGAAGATCGCCAACTTAGTCACTCACTAAGGCGAGTGCGACTCCACAAGAATTTTAGGCTCGAGCTTTTTTTGGGAGCGACCCTGGCCCTGGTACTCTCCGCCGTGTGGCTATACCTGAGAGGAGCGTCCGGATGAAGATACCCTTCTTCGAGCTGCTGGCACTGGTCCTGGTTGTAGCCAGCCTATTTTTCTTTCATCGTGCTATCGGGTTTCTTTCGAGCCGCGACTACGTCTCATCATTTCTGGTCGCACTCATCGGCGTGTCCACTATTACAGTGGCCAAGGAAATGGCTCGGTTTGCCTTGGCAAAAGGGGCCTCAAACTAATGGACCTGGGACGACCCTTTGTTGTAACTATCCTCTGCTTTTCTTTCGCAGGATGCGGAACCAAGAGCAACCCCGTTTCCGTCGCAAAAAACACAGAGTTTTCGGCGCCGCAGCCTGCGATCCACGTCGATACCGAAGTTGTGGCAAATGTAAACGGGCAGCCAATTCTTGCCAGCTGCATCAAAGCACAACAGGAGCGCGAACAGGTCGACCCAAAACAGGCACTAGAGCGTTGTATAGACTTCGAGCTTCTCGCTCAGACGGCCCTCAAAGAAAAATTCAACGACGAGGAGGCTGCCTTTGCCTACAAGAGAGAATCGGTACGCCGTCTACTCCGCAGCGACTACTACCGAAAACGTACCGGCCCCAACTCAATTCCTCAAGCGTACATAGACCGTCTTTGGGACAGAGCCATCATTGCCGGTGGCAAGCGCTACTTCCTGAAAGACTTTTTCGATCGCCCCGAGTTACGTTCTTACTCCACCTGCGCATTCCCTTTTCCTACGGCAGGCACCCTGCTC
>CAYPIX010000174.1:0-5173 GCA_964410875.1 uncultured Kofleriaceae bacterium | reverse complement strand
TTTACGACCCACCTATTGCTCAGGGATCATGTATTTTGCTTGTCCTTTAATATCACCGGTCTTAGTGTTCACTTTTGAAAGCGTGGCTTTGGCTATTCCAAAGTCGCAGAGCTTCACCTCGCCGATGTATGAAACGATTACGTTGGAGGGGGATACATCCCTGTGGACGATTTCGAGAGGGCTGTGCAAGCTGTCTGTGGCGGAGTGGGCTGCATGAAGCGCTGCGGCAATATCGGCCGCAATATAGGCCGTGTGATATGGCGGCATGGTGTGTTTTTTACGGCGGCAGCGTTCTAGTATGGTCCTGAGATCTTTGCCGTCAACATGCTCCATGGCGATAAAATACTCGCCATGTGCTCGGGCAAATTCGTAAACGCGCGCCACGTTGGGGTGGCGCAGCTGCCCGGCGATCTTTGCTTCGTCTACCAGCATTTGAATAAAGTCATGATCTTCCGCTAAGTGAGCAAGCACCCGCTTTACGGCAACGAGTTGCACATGGCCCGACGCATCAAATGTCTTGGCGCGATAAATCTCGGCCATTCCACCGAAAGCGATTCGGTCGAGTAGGTGGTACCTACCCAGTTGTTGCGCTCTTCTCACTGGGTATAAGGGTACCTAGCGATTGGGTTTCGAGGCAAAACCGAACGCTGTCAAATCAGACCAATCGTGCCTAATAACGAAAAAAACGGTGTAGGAATAGTGATTGTGGGGCCTACATATTGCGAGCACAAGGAACTTGGCTCTGTTAAGATCCTTGGCATGCGTACTCACATGCTTGTTGTTCTCGCGTTAGTTTTGGTTTCATGTAAACAGTCGCCCGCCTCCACAGGCGGTTCGGAAGCACCAGCCACTGTGGTTCAGGCGCCAATCCAAGCTGCGGTGCCCGCGGCCGAGCAGCAAGACGAACCCAATACTATTGTCACAGCAGACACACCGATTGTTACCAGCGAGTACACGTTGGAGCTATCGGTTCCCAATGAAGTCGTAGTCGGCAAGGAAGCGACAGCAATAATGAGCCTCACTTCTGCCAAGGGCTGGAAGCTGAATCGCGAATTTCCGACCACGCTAAAAATCTCGGCGCCAGCGGGAGTGTCAATAAAGCAAGAGGTCCAAAAACTCGACGACGCTTCGGAGGTGGAGGAGAAGGGGGAGGCCAAGAAAAAGGATCTGGAAGCGGCTAAATGGTCAATTACTTTCACCGCCAAAACACCGGGCGAAAAGAGTATTACTGGGCTTTTCAGGTTCGCGGTTTGCACCGACGCAACCTGCAACCCCAAAAAGGCGGATCTTAGCTTCGTCGTGCCTGTGAAACCGGCCGGCTAGAAGTCGATAAGGTGCATTTCTCGTAGTATTGTCGACCCAATGTCGACAACTGGTACTCCTGCGCGCGAGCAACTGGGACACCTCGGCGACTCGATTCGCGAGACGTTTGCAAAGAACAAGAGAGTCCTTTCCTTTACTGAGTATCTGGATTTAGTACTTACTAAACCCACGCAGCAGTTGCGCTCTTCTGCGCAGTACATCAAAGACTGCTTCGATTTTTTCGGTAGCCAGGAAGTGACGCGACCGTATGGTCGTTTTAGGCGATTTAAGCTGTTCGATTGCCCTTGGGACGATGGGCGGGAGAAGCTTGTTGGGCAAGAGAACGTTCAGCGTAAAGTTTATCGAAGTCTCACGAAATTTGTAAACGAAGGGGCTGCGAACAAACTGATCCTTTTGCATGGTCCGAACGGCTCTTCCAAGAGTACCTTGGTCAGGTGTATCGGGCGCGCGATGGAAAACTATTCGGGCACCGACGAAGGCGCTGTGTATCGGTTTAACTGGGTGTTTCCTGGACGAAAAAAAACAAAGTCCGATATTGGGTTTGCCGGGGAACAAGACCTTCCGGGAAACGTCGAGAGCTTTGCCCATTTAAGTGATGAGTTTGTCGACGCTCGCCTTACTGATGAACTTCGCGATCACCCTATGTTTTTGATTCCGAAAGAGCGCAGAGAGCAGTTGGCCAGGGAAGCTCTGGGCGATAGTGACTTCACGCTCTCCGACTATATTCTCTTTGGTGAGTTGTCCCATAAGAACAGGGCAATCTATGAAGCCCTGTTGACCTCCTATCAAGGTGACTACCTGAAAGTACTTCGGCACGTACAAGTAGAGCGATTTTATGTGCAACATCGCTATCGAGAGGGTTATGTCACAGTCGAGCCTCAGCTCTCGGTAGATGCCAATGAGCGACAAATTACCGCCGATCGGTCTGTGTCGGCCTTGCCGGCTGCTTTGCAGTCCCTGAGCCTATTTGAGTACGGCGGTGAGCTCGTAGACGCCAATCGTGGTTTAGTCGAATACTCCGACTTACTCAAACGTCCACTCGAAGCTTTTAAGTATCTTCTTGGTACGATGGAAAGAAGCAGCGTTTCGCTGGCTCATTCCATTCTTTTCTTAGACGAGGTTTGCGTGGGGACCTCCAATGAAATTCATTTAGCTGCATTCAAAGAGATTGCGGAATTTCAGTCTTTCAAAGGTCGAGTAGAGCTTATTCGTGTTCCCTATTTGTTGGATTTCGAGCGAGAGCAAGAAATTTACGAGAGTAAACTCAAGGAAGCTGCGTCAACCAAGCACATGGCTCCACACTGTGCTTTCGTAGCGGCATTATGGGCTGTTCTAACGCGGGTCCATAAGCCGATGGCTGACCGATACGGCAAAGAGATTAGTGACGTTGTTTCTACACTGTCCCCAATGGACAAAGCGGAACTTTACTCGCGTGGCGTCGCACCGGACTCTGCAAGCGCAGTCGAGTCCAAAGAGCTGATTGCTAGCCTCGACGTGCTCTGGAGAGAGACCCGTACTAGTCCAAACTATGAGGGGCGAACCGGCGCATCTCCCCGAGAATTGCAGACCGTTCTCTTCAACGCGGCCAACACCAAAGCAGCGACATTTGTTTCACCTACCATGATTCTCGAGGAGATTGAGGAGCTCTGCAAACAGACTTCCGTGTACCAGTTCCTTCGCCAGGAAAGCCTGCCTGGTGGTTACCACGATCACCGTAGATTTATTGCTCTGGTTCGGAAAAAGTACCTCGACAGGGTCGACGACGAAGTCCGTGTTTGTCTAGGGCTTGTAGCGGAAGAGGAATACGAGAAGTTGTTCGAAACCTATCTGGACCACGTAATGCACTGGACCAAGAAAGAACGAATAAAGAATCCGAACACAGGGAAGGATGAAGACGCTGACGAAGGCCTAATGAAGCGTATGGAGAAAATTCTCGAGGTGGGAAATAAGCACGAAGATTTTCGGCACAATCTGATCTCCAAAATCGGTGCATGGTCGCTTGATAACCCCAATGAGACACCTCGCTACAAAGAGATCTTTGGTGATTATTTTAAGAAGATCCGAGACGACTACTATGAAAAACAAAAGGGCTCAGTCAAGGAAGGCGTGAATAATCTCCTTCGCTATCTAAATGACGAGACGAAAAGCCTTGAACCGGAAGAACTAGAACGAAGCAAGAACGCATTTGTTGATCTTACTGGCCGGTTTGGCTATCAGAAGGAGAGTGCTCTCGATGCGCTTTCTCTTCTCAGTAGGTCCCGCTATGCGAGCTAGACTCTTAGCAGCCGGTCTTGTCTCTTTTGTCTTGGGAGGTGAAATCGATGCAGGCACAACCAAAACGCCTTACCTTCAAAATGTAAAAAAGAGGGGGGTGACCTTTATGTGGGAGACCGTGCCTGCCCGCGGTGGCGTGGTGATTGTCGAGGGGGACGGCAACGTGTATCGGTTTACCTCCAGTGAGCAGAACTCGCATGAGTTACCAGTGGAGGATCTTTCGCCTGGCACTAGGTACCGCTATACGGTCGAAACCGGAGGGGAGAGTTACCTTGGCGAATTTGCGACTTCGCCGGAGGGAACCGCGGCATTCTCCTTCGTTGTATACGGTGACAGCCGGTCCAATCAAGGTACGCATACAAGAGTAGTCGAACGAATTCGAGGGGAGGTGCCAGACTTTCTCCTTAGCACCGGTGATTTGGTTAACGATGGGGCCAACCTATCCGATTGGTCATCTTTCTTTTTTATCGAAGGGCCTCTACTTAGAGACAATGTTTTGTTTCCGGCTCTTGGTAACCACGATCGGCAAGGGCGAGGAAAAACCGCTGACAACTATCGGAAGTATTTCTCGGTTCCTGCAGATTCTCCCAATCCCGAGAGGTACTACGCCTTTACTTATTCTAACGCTCGGTTTCTGGTTCTTGACAGCAACTCCCATAGCTTTTCGCTAACCGAACAAACGGCCTGGTTAGAAGAACAACTTCAAGTCGCGCACGCAGATCCAAAAATCGATCATATTTTTGTTTCCATGCACCATCCACCGTTTTCCGTTTCCCTGCATGGGGGACAAAAGCAGCTACGCGAATTGTGGACGCCTCTTTTCGAGGAATACGAGGTGGGGGCTGTATTTGCAGGGCACGATCATGTTTATTCGCGGGCCGAGAGGCACGGGGTTCGGTATTTTGTCAGCGGCGGAGGAGGTGCTCCTCTTTATCCACGAAAGCACCGCGACGGAAGTCTCGACGAAGAAACCAACAGATCGTTCGAAAGGGTGAATCACTATATCCGCATTCACGTGTTTGAAAGCCTTGTTGAAATCACTGCCGTTCGAGTGGATGGCAGTGTGATTGAGACGGTGACCTACGGTGAAGCGCCGCGCAAGCACGAACCAACGCCCACGGCTGAACACGAAGCTAGTATGGGGATTCCAGCTCTCGGGGCCCAGGGCGTTGCAGGCCGGCAACCCAAGAATGGATTGTTGGGTTGGTTTGGCTTTGCTCTAGCGGCTGGCGCTGGGTTACTTCTTTTCGCTTCGCTCTTTCGGAGCGATCGCTAGTTAGAAGTAACTGTCACTTTACCGCCCTTGATATACCAGGGTTCACGGTTTTAGCCAGAGCCACGAAAGTTTTTTTTTTGCTTAGAAGCCAGGAGCAGGGGAGATAGCGATCGGCTCTCCGATGGCGTTACCCGAGAGTACCACCCAGCCCGCTCCGCCGCCGCCGCCGCCGCTGCCATTGCCACCGAAGGTTGGACTGCCAGCATTTCCTGCACGGTTACTCCGCGCTCCGCCGGCACCTCCGTTATGCCCGCCTTCTGCTCGTGCGAGCCCAGGTTGGCCGTCCTGTCCTTTCTCTCC
>CAYPIX010000173.1:0-5186 GCA_964410875.1 uncultured Kofleriaceae bacterium | reverse complement strand
CGGTTGGACCGGTCAACAAAAACCATTCCAGCAGCATGTGCAGCTCGCCCCCAAAAAGGAACCCAGGAAAGTTCCGTTTTTCCAACCATGCGCAAGGTCTTATGAGGGATTGCTTGGTAGAGGACTGGCACGTCCATCAGGCTCTGATGGTTCGACATATAAACAACCGACCTGTCCAACGGGACGAGTTCGATGTTCTCGACCTCTAGCTTCAAACGAGCTTTCTTGATGATATTTCGAGCGAACTGCTCAAGCCTCTCGTCGCATTTTTCCCGGGTAACCCGACCAACTACAGAGTCGGCGCAGGTAGGTAGAGTGATGCGTATTATCTCGTAAATAGAAGACGCACTTAGTCGTAATCCCATAACTAGGAACCTATCCAATGGACCTCCGGTTGTGCCACCCCCAATTACCTATGTCTCTGATACAGTTATAGGGTGGAGGGGGTGTTCACGCGCGGGCTGGTCTGTTTTGCGGCTCTACTGGTGTTTCCGGTTCAACAAGCCGCTGCACAGCAGGAACTAGATCGAAATTTGCGTTCAGGCGAAATGGAAGTGCGAATAGACGCAATCAAGAGGTTGTCGCTGTCGTCGAAAAAATCAGCTCTTCGCTCCCTCGCACGCGCGCTTCGGGAAGATAAATCGGTAAAGGTGCGGATGGTCGCTGCGCGCGGGGTAGCCAGAATGGGGGATAGAAACCAGCGCCTTTCGAAACGCGCACAAGGGCATTTAAGGCGCGCCGCAAAAAATGACAGTAGTCGAAGATTGAGAAAGCTTGCTAGAGAACTCTCGACCGATAAACTGATTCACATCTTTGTAAGACGCTCACGCGATAAGTCTCGAAGGGTACCGAAAGATGTTTTGCGGGAGGTTGAGCGGGTCTTTTCTCGGGTGCTGAAAAACGAGATGAACGGAGTCGAAGTGAGATTCCGAGGGAAGCCGATCCGAACAAACAAAGAGGACCTGTGGTTTACACTCAATAGCGAGGTCTCTCAATTACGTATAGAGCGCGCAGAAGGAAAAACAAGGGACCTTCGATGTTCTGTCCGGGTGACGCTTCAACCAAAGGATAAGTCAAATAGCGGGCGCGAACTTATTGGCAGAAAGGGGTCTGCTGTTGCCAGTGGTACAGGGCTTGTACCCGGACTGCGACGACGTTCTCAAGTAGGAGACGCTACGAGAGAATGCGTGACAGAGGTCGCGGAAGAACTCGTTAGCGGAAAAATCGCAGAATTTCTCCGCTCCTTGAAGTAGTCACGACTCTAGGGAAACTCGATTGACAATGTTGAGCCAGTTTTGACTTCTTTGCTCTTCATTCCTAATTTGGGATGCCAAGCTTCTACGGTAACCGTTTGGTTCGGCGCTAAACCATCAATCTTGAATTCGCCGTTTTTGTTCGTGACGGAAAAATGAGGGTGATCGCTGATTACTACGAACGCTTTCATCCACGGGTGTATGTCGCAACCCAACTCCAATACCTGTCCGGCCTCTCCATAGTCTTTCTGTATCAATGGTGGAAGACCTTTGGGTTGTCCGCGGTTAAACCAGGTCTCTCCATCAATACGCGCGTGAACATTGTGTGTGAAGCCGTCTTTGTTATGTATGACAAGGTTTTGCCCATCGACAATCCCTAGAACTCGCGGCCGGTATGTGCAGTCGTTTTGGTAGATATTGGCTTTTTTTTCTGCGGAAGCTTTTGCTTTCTTGCCAACCACTTTGACTCGGACATGCACGTCTTTTAGACCTCGGTTTGCCGCCACGATAACTTCTTCTGAAAGAGCTTCCGTTTTCGCGCAACTCGGCTCGGACTCTCTGGAGAGAGGGGAGCGTTTGGGTGGCACGCCTTTAAAAACAACCAGACCGCTGACTTGCCCAGGAGCGACACGCGCGGTCTTCGATTTCTTCCTTTTACGTTCGGTTTTTCCAACCGCGGTGACGTCTGGGAATATAAAAAATGTAAAGGCAACAAGTAGAATGTGGGTCGAAGGGAGCTTCATAGTTTTGTGAAGGCTAGCGTGGGTGCGGTTAGCGCGCGCGCTTCTCCTGTCTGGCAAATAGATTACCAAGAGAAAGAAGGTTGACGCGGCGCATTACATTTGGAAAATAAGGTAGGATTCAAGCTTCTGAATAGGATTTAACATGGCTTCTAACATAAATCGATACCGGGCTGATCTGCGGGACATGCGCTTCTTACTGTTTGACCAATTCAAGTTGGGCGAACTCTTGGGCAAGCCGCCCTACAATGACTGGGGCTTGGAAGAGTGCACGATGGTGCTCGACGAGGTCTACAAGTGGGTAGGCGAGGTGACGGGACCGCTCAATCGAGTCGGAGATAGCCAGGGTTGTACTTTCGAAAATGGTGAGGTGAAGACACCAAAAGGTTTTAAGGAAGCTTGGAAAAGCCTTTACGAGGTCGGTTGGCGAGCTCTTCCAATGAAAGAGGAACACGGTGGGCAAGGTGCACCATACTCTCTTTCGGTTTTGGTAGATGAAATGCTGAGCGGCTCGAATACTGCTTTGAATATGTATTCCGGGCTTTCCGCCGGTGTTGCCGAGGTGATTGAAGCCTTCGGAACCGAGAAACAAGTTAAACAGTTCGTCAGAACAATTACTGAAGGACAGTGGGCTGGGACTATGTGCCTCACTGAGCCTCACGCAGGTTCAGACGTTGGTGCTAGTTCTACAAAAGCGACACCGAATGGCGATGGCACCTATAATATTGTTGGGACCAAGATATACATCTCCGGTGGCCAGCACGACCTGGCCGAGAACATCATCCATCTTGTTCTAGCTCGAACGCCAGGCTCCCCAGAGGGCACAAAAGGGCTCAGTTTGTTTATTGTTCCCCGGGAAAAGCTCGACGGCAGCGGTTCGAACGACGTCCAGTGCGGTTCCATTGAGCACAAGATGGGAATTAACGGCTCAGCAACAGCAGTTCTAAATTTTGGTGAGAAAGGCAATTGCGTAGGCGAACTGGTCGGTACGGAAGAACTGCTCGGTATGAAGCAGATGTTCAAAATGATGAACTTCGCCCGTATTGGCGTCGGGGTTCAAGGGCTCGCCGTTGCGGGTTCGGCTTATCTCAACGCCCTAGAGTACGCTCGCGAACGTAAGCAAGGATCAAGCATCAAGGCTTGGAAAGATCCGAAAGCTCCCAAGGTCGCCATCGTAGAGCATCCGAATGTTCGGCGTATTCTAATTGACATGAAAAGCCGCGTAGAGGGCATTCGTGCTCTTATCGTAAAACTGTCTGTACACATTGATAGGTTGCGTGCGTGCGAAGAAGGCTCCGAAGAAATCGCTTACCATCAAGGGCAGGTAGATTTGCTTGTGCCCCTGGTTAAAGCTTATGCCTCTGACCAAGGGTTTAACGTCACGGTTTCTGCAATTCAGGTTTTTGGCGGCGCTGGTTACGTCAAAGACCATCCGGTAGAACAGTATTGTCGTGACGCAAAAATCTTTTCAATCTACGAAGGTACCAATCACATACAAGCCCTAGACTTGGTCGGGCGAAAACTTGGCCAAAAGGGCGGAGCAAACTTTCAGGCTTACCTGAAAGACATGGGCAAATTTATCAAAGAACACAAGGACCATCCTGTCCTCAGCGAGTCAATTGGTTTGTTGGGGGAGGCGCGTGAAGCAATCAAACAAGGTGCAATGAGGCTTCTTGGGTGGTTCCAAGGTGGCAAGATGCATCTCGTACCGCTCAACGCGAATCGCTTTTTAGAGATGATGGCTGCGACAACGGTTGGTTGGATGCTGCTCGAGGGGGCGGTTATCGCCAATGCAAAAGCCGAAGAGCTAGGCGCGGACCACAAAGACCATTGCTTTTACGTTGGTCGCCGATTCTCCGCTCAGTACTTTGCACGCAACGAGCTTCCGGGCGTGGGAGATAAAAATGACTTTATGGCCAGGGAAGACACGAGTCCGATGGACATTCCCGACGAAGGCCTCGGCACGATGTAATCTGGTGCCCAATCGGAAAGCCAAATCGAGGCGCAGAAAACTCCTGTGAGTTTTGGGTAAAAGAAAAAGCGCGCAGAGAGGATTCCCTGCGCGCCCGGTGAGAGTGGAGTGGAGAGCTGGTTAGTTGTTAACGACGATTGGACAAGGCCAATCGGCTGGGGTGGGGCTGACGGGTGAGAACGTATCGTTTTTGACATCGTAGGGAGTGCAGACTGATTCTTGAGTCGCTTTGAAATACACGACCGTTAGGTCCGCACACTGCATAAAGTCGTACTCGGCGAGGTCTGGCAAATCTTCGGTGATCACATCTTCGTGGTTGGTGACCGTAGTGTTGAATTGCGCTTCGAATAAGCACTGCGACGATTGGCTGGCCTCTATGTCGAGTTGTGCCACGATGGGTTCATTTTTCGCCAATACTACGATTTTAGTCCAGCATTTCTGTTCGTCCCCTTCATCGAATGTGACGTCCTCGTCCTCAAAACGGACTAGGGAAAAGCCTTCTTCAAGAGGAGGAGCTTCTTTCGACGGACAGAGTGCCTGTTGGAGCACATCGAACGGGTTGAACTGGGAACTTCCATCGGAGAAGAAAATACCTTCGTTGGAGTGTCCGATGATCATATCGATGGGAAGTTCGCCAGGGCCAACCAAATCAAGTTTACCGTTTTGGTTTTTGTCGTCGTAAAGGAACACTTGACCCACACCAATGCCTTTGCGCATCGCTGCTTCCGGTGGCGGGGTAAAGATGTCAATGTTGAACTCCGCGGGGAATTGACTGACCACCGCTACGTCTTCTGCCACTCGTTGGAATTCTTCAATGACATCCGGACCATTTTCCGAGCCGAACAGTGGATTTTGCCAAATGAGAACGGCTCGCGGCGACTCATATGAAAGCAACTGCCCTTCAGGGACTTTTACTTTTCCGCGAATACTCGCGAGTGGTTCGCCTTGGTATTGTTGGTCGGCAATACTATCGCATCCAGAAGTAAGAGCGAGGCTAAGGCCGATAGACAGGGTGATTGTTTGTTTTTTTGTAATGTTCATTTTTCTTCCTCCTGCCTATCAAACCCGCGACGTCGAAATTCTGGCCACGCAATCTTCTAAAAATACGTTCCGATTCCTGCGGAAAACAGATACGTGAGCGGCGTCACACGACTCGATTCCATACTCCCTTGCTGATTTAAAATATAAGTTAGTAAGTCGGCATTGAGTGATGCATAGACC
>CAYPIX010000172.1:0-5293 GCA_964410875.1 uncultured Kofleriaceae bacterium | reverse complement strand
GATATGGATTCAATAAACCTGCGAAGGAGAGCGCGAAGATAACACCAGCCAAAATCAGCCTATAGCCCGCAAAAGAGAGCAATGTCCGACTTCCCAAAAAGCGCAACAGCCAAGCAATGCTCGCGTACCCACTAATAAAGGCTACCGCCGTGCCTACCAAGAGAGGACCCAAACCACCCGTGCCAAGCTCGGCCAGTGCATCTTTGAATTCAAAAATCCCGGCCCCAGCTATTGCCGGTATACCTAGTAAGAATGAGAACCGCGCAGCGTCGTCCCGACGGAAACCAAGAAAAAGCGCGAACACAATCGTCGATCCGGATCGAGACATGCCTGGCACCAGAGCCAAGGCCTGCGCAAAACCGATAATCATCGCGTCTGACAGGCGGATTGATGCGAGCGTACGCGTAAGGTTTGAGCGTTTCTCGGCAATCACCATCACAACGGCAAGAAATGCTAGAGCACTGGCAACAACCCAAAGAGATCTTGCCGGTCCAGTAATAAGTCCGCGTAGAGAAAGACCGAGAATGACGATGGGTATGGTGCCTAAAACTAAATAGACAGGCAGCCTGCCCTCAGGACTGCTCCGGTCGGTAAAGAATGCGCGCGGCATTTTTACAAACAAGTCTTTAGCGAAATAGACGATAACCGCCAATAGCGTTCCGAGCTGAATCACTGCACTGAAAGACGCTCCCGGATCAGGCTGTCCCAAAAGTGCTGGCGTGATCCGCAGATGGGCAGTGGAGGACACGGGCAGAAATTCGGTAAGCCCCTGCACAAGCCCTAGTAAGGCAGCAAACCAGAGCGTCAACCCTTCTCCCCTGCTTTCATGGACGCGACCATAACGGCCTACAGGTAGCTCCGGCAACTTCCTGCGCGCGTTCGTTATCAGGGTCAAAAGCCCCCTTTAGCTGGGCAGTTTTACCCCATAGATTCCAAGGCGAACCGTCTAACAAACCGGGATTACACAATTTCCCAAACCCAATGCACTGGTCCAGTACCTGCAACCATTTAAGACGTGTCCTTTTTCGGTCGAATCCTCGCCAAGTTCGGGTACGTCAAACTGGAAGATCACGGTTTGTTGCTAACCGAGGACGGTCGCGTGGTTTCGGCTTATCCGACTCCCGGAAAGCGCTCCGCTCCAAGGGTCAGTTCAGGACCATCGGTGAGACAGCTTCCCGCAGGCAAGAAAGGATCGGACGGAGTGACGGCGCCCCGGTCGCGTCCGCAAACCTATCCAGTTAAGACCACCTTGCGTGGACAAAAGCGACCGACCTCAGGTCCACCGCGAAAGGCACATACTACTAAGCGCCCCAGCGTTCCACCACCGACCGGAAGTAGTAACAAGATTCGAACCACCAAGTTGATGGCGTCGATCTCTAGTGACAGTCAAACAAACGACGACAAAGACTTCTCAATCACCTCGGGTACTATCAGGCGAGCCAACGGTTCGGAGAATGGTACACGCCACGACATTCAAAGTTCGGCTTCCAGCAATAGCCAGGGAGCAATTGGCCGCGCCGCCAAGAGCGCAAATGTTCTCGGCAGTGTATCTAAAGAGAAGAATAACGGCGAGCACACCCAAATTTTAGACACATCTGACCTGGTCGAACTTCGTGATAGCAAACCGAAGGAAGCATCCCTCGATGCGACTCGAGTAGACCTCCTTCTCCCGGACTTTTAAGCCTACTTTCCTGTGAATTTTGGCGGCCGTTTTTCGGCAAAGGCACGAAGACCCTCGTTCCGGTCCTCGGAAAAGAGTGTCTTGTCATAGCAGGCCCGCTCGACTGCCAGCCCCTCTTCTAAGGTCAAATGCAGGCCGGTTTCAATTGCTTTCTTTGCAAACTCGACCGAGAGCGGCGCGCACTTCGAAAGCTCGTCCATCCACTTTCCAACAGCATCATCAAGACCGCCGACTGGAACGACTTCGTTTACTAGGCCTATGGAAAGAGCTCGAGAAGAGTCAATTCGTCGGCCCAGAAGAATAAGCTCCTTTGCCCGTGCCGCTCCGATCAGACGCGGCAAGCGTTGCGTCCCCCCTGCCCCAGGTAAAATACCAAGTCGCACCTCCGATAACGCGAACATGGCCCCCTCCACCGCAATTCGAAAATCGCACGCAAGAGCCAACTCCAAACCGCCACCGAATGCTGAACCATTCATCGCGGCGAGGGTGGGCTTATTGAGATTTGCAATATCGTTTATCGCGCCTGCAATCGCATCCACAAATCTCGGAGTATCTTCGGCCGACACCCCCTTCCGCTCCTTTAGGTCCGCACCCGCGCAGAACGCTTTATCTTCTAACCCTGTAACAACAACAGCCCGAATCGACGCGTCCTTACGAATTGATGTGACGTGCTCTGAAATCCTTTTGTTAACGGCTAGTGAAAGAGCGTTCCTCGCTTCCGGTCTGGACAGAGTGATCCAAGCGACATCGCCCTTCTTTGTCAGGGTAACTTCTTCAGCTCTTGTTGCCACGGTTTTCCTCTCTGCGACGCTCTCGCCCTCTTTTGCCCAAGTGCGCGCGCAGGTACTTTGATGGAAGCTCGTGACCCACAAAAGCGGCCGCCAACCTGGAACAGTCTACCAATTTATCTAAGTCGACACCGGTCTCTATCTCCATGCCGTCAAGCATCGCGACGAGGTCCTCCGTCGCAAGGTTCCCTGCGGCACCAGGCGCGTAAGGGCATCCGCCAAGTCCGCCGATCGAAGAATCAACAGTGGTAATGCCCATCGTAAGCGCAAGCGCACAGTTCGCGAGAGCTGTGCCCTGCGTGTCGTGAAAGTGAACGGCGACTTCCTCAGGTCCGCAGTTTTTCAAAACCTCAGTTAAAACCTGTTCGGCAAGACGAGGGTTGGCGACGCCTATGGTATCGCCTAAGGAAACTTGGTACGCGCCTTGGCTCCTGAGCTCTTTCACCAGTTCTGTTACCCGCTTTGGATCAACAGCGCCCTCGTAGGGGCAGCCAAAAACTGTCGACACGTATGCGCGAACTCGAATTCCAGCGGAAAGAGCTGGACCTATCACGTCGGCGAAAGCTGCCAGGGTGTCGTTTATGGTTTTATTTACGTTCTTCTTGTTGTGCGTCTCGGATGCGGACAAAAAGACAGCGACGCCTTCCATGTTGACTTCCATCGCGCTCTCAAGGCCTCTCCTGTTGGGAACCAGAGCCTGAAATTTACAGTCGTCGCGACGTGTAACCCCTCTTGCGACTTCTTTTGCATCCGAGAGCTGGGGAATCCACTTAGGACTTACAAAACTTGTGATCTCTACTTCTGGAAGCCCGGTATCGGCCAACGCGTCTATAAAAGCGATCTTATCAGCGGTTGGCACCATGCGGGCCTCATTCTGCAATCCGTCTCGAGGTCCTACCTCGTACACGGTAACGCTCTTTGGGAGATGGTCGTAAATCACAAGCTAAACCGCTCCATGTGTAACCCACTTATAGGCCGCGCAAAAGGGCCGGAGTGAACTCCTCAAGCGTCTCTATTATAAGGTGAGCGTGACTCTGATTTTGGTTGGAAAAATTTCCAACCGAAACTGCTACGACTTTTGCCCCTGCTCGCACCCCAGCAGAGATCCCAGCTTCTGAATCCTCGATGACGACGGTGGTTTCGATGGCCACATTTAGGGCTTTGGCCGCCGCGAGATACCCGTCGGGCTCAGGCTTAGAGGTGGGCACATCTTCCGCAGCATGGACAGAGAGGAAAGCCGAGGTCAACGAAAGGGCCTCAAGGGTTTGCCGCGCTTCCGCTCGAGAAGACCCCGTAACCAGCGCCTTAGGCATATTGGCAAAGGTTTCAAACACCCTTTCCACCCCTGGAAGCGGCTTTAGATTTGCTTCTTCAAAAACCGTTTCCCTTTCAATGGTCACTTCGTGAATCATCTCTTCACGACTCCAGGTTAAACTTGGATGCCGACGACGCATCTCGTTGTAGATGTCTACCCAGCTTCTACCGATAATATACTGACGATCATCGTCACTTATTTGTACTCCCTGCCCTTTTGAAAACGCGCGTGCCATTGCTTCTGCACTCTCGCGCTCGGTATCTGCGAGGGTGCCATCAAGATCAAAAAGAAGTGCGTTAACGTCCACGTAAGTCCTAAAGACTAATCTGTCCTTCGAGGAGGATTTGGTGATTCAATTGGTCGGTACCATCGGGTGGGGCAGGCAATACGGTGGCCCGATAGAGCAAGCCCAGTCGCCTCTGAGCTGCGCTTTCCCCCGATGCAGTGTCTGCGTAGAGCTGCACAAGCCCATCAACGTTGAAAATATCATCATCGGGTGGAACGGCACCAATAAGGGCCCGACCACCTGTCGGCAGTAGTGAAAGCTGACCGTAACTTAACCGAACGCCGGCTAACACCCGCCTAGGAACCAAGAATTTGAGTAGGTGTCCGTTTAAGGTCGCGTATAAACGCTGGCCGTTTTCGTCTGGGGTAACCAGATTTGCGATTATGGTGTTACTGGAATGGGAAAGTATGGCTCCCCACCGTTCGTAGCGCCCTCCAGCCTCCAAACCAAGTTCCCAGCCGCCGTAGCGAAAAAGGAGGTCAAGAGAGGCAGATACAACACGAACATTGTCGATCTCCGTGTCCTGATCCACATCTCTGTTTCCGACGTCGATACCAGCGATTCGGGCTGGCAACTGCACCAGGTCATGAGTCACGCCACCACCAAGGGCAATTCGAAGTCTGTTCTCCCCAGAAAAGTCGCCGACGACCAGGGGGTTCGGATCGCCGCGCAAGGCCCAGTCGGCTCGACCAAAGAAAAGGAAGTCGAGATTGTCATTAAGACGTTCAGCTCCTGTTCCATTGCTTACGCCCAGGGAATAGCGAAGCCCAGACCATGAGCCGAGCAGCTGAACCCCGATATCTCTGTCGTACCGATTGTTTTCAACAACGGTCGGGCGAATAAAGAACGCCAGATTTTCGTCGAAAGTCATGGAGTTCCGCAGAAATGGGACTTTGAACTGGCCGGCCCTTATCGTGAGCCTCTCATTCAACGAAACATCTGCAAACGCGTCGAGAACAAGGTCTCTTTGGGTTAGGTCCGCGTTGGCGAAAACAACAATTCGTTCAGACAAAGGTGCATACAGTCGGGCCCGAACTCGTTGCAAACGAAACCCTACTCTCCCGAGGCTTCCCGACTGAGGTAGCGAGGCTTCCAGTCTCGACCCCAAGGATAGCCCGACTGACACTTTACCAACCGAAAGGCCACCGTTGGTCAAGCCAGTGGGAAGCCAGGAACGTTCAACGCTGCGAGCTGGCCTCCCCTGAAGCAGCTGCTCTTGCCCT
>CAYPIX010000171.1:0-5297 GCA_964410875.1 uncultured Kofleriaceae bacterium | reverse complement strand
AAAAAGACGCAACCCAAGCGCCTGGCCCAGGTCATCAACCAGCTCGACGGCTATCGCGCGGAGGTCTTGCCATGACGAGCGACAACTGTGGCCGGAAGGGAATATCCGCAGTGTCGTCGGGTGTAGTCCACCCAACGCGGTGGGCCCCAACAAAGGACGGATCCTGCACTTCGGCAGGATGTGCTACCATTTAGGGGCGAATGCTGAACCGGCTCATAGCGAGCACCCTCGGGCTCATGTTGCTGCTTACTTCCGGCGCTACCGGGAGCGTGCTGTTCTTGTGCTCGATGGATGGGCAGCTCAAGTACGAATGCTGCTGCGGGCCTAGTAAAGAAAAGCCGAAGACCAAGTTCGCGACCCTCGAGCTACCGGAATGTTGCCAGTCGCAAACCGCGGCGGCCCTGCATAGTCCCGCCACGCTAGAAACAGCCCGTTTCGACAAGACTCAGCGTCCCTTCTTTCCAGCGACGCCCCGAGCTCTCGCGAGCCTAGCGTCCCCGAAGAGCGATGCCGATAGGGTCCTTTTTGTTCGAGGCCCGCCGGTGCCACCGCTTGGGCCAGCCCTGTTTTGCAAAAATTGTAGCTATCTGATCTGAGTTCCGATCTTCGTGAGCTGACGGCGCCTTATTGCGTTCGTCATGCTCGAGAACAAGCCGCGCCACGAGCGTAGTCACGAGGATCTTGAAGGAGCAATATGATCGATGAAGATACAATTAGGTAGTGTATGCACCCTCGCGGGTACCTTAGCCCTTACGGTGGGATTGGTTGCGTGTGGCAGCGCGCAAAGGCAAAGATATTCTCAATTAGAGAAGCAATTTTTTCGAGCGGCCGAGCGCGACCGCAGTTTTCGACAAGAAAAGCCAGGCGGGAAGATAGATAGGGACATCCTCGACCTCGGCACCTTTATCAAAGCCGTGCTGGCTCAAAACCCGAGCCTAGATGCTGCCCGACAAGCCTGGCGCGCCGCGATAGAAAAATACCCTCAGGTAAACGCCGTTGAAGATCCGACGGTGGAGTACGCGTTCGCGCCTCTCAGTATTGGATCCGACGCCGTGCGCTTTGGGCAGGTGCTCTCGATTTCCCAACGCCTGCCGTGGCCGGGCAAAATCAGTCTAGCAGGAGATGCAGCGTTGGCTGACGCGGAAGCCATGCAGGAGCACTATGCCCATGCGCGACAACAACTCGCCTTCGCCGCGTCGCAGCTTTTCTACGACTACTACGCTGTGACGCGTTCGATTGAGCTGAATGACGAACATAAGGGTTTGGTTGAAAACATCAAAGCCACCGCCGAAGCCCAGTATCGTGCTGGGCGGGCCTCTCAGCAGGAGCCTTTGCAGGCCGAGGTGGAGCTGTCCCACGTGATCCATAAGGATCTCATTCTCAAAACTCGCTTGGCTGCGATTGTGGCGAGCATGAACGGTCTGCTTCATCAACGCCCAGAGCACTCCTTGCCCCCGCCAGCCGAGATCAGCTTGCCATCGGATATCGAAAGTAAAGAAGACACGGAGAGGATGCAGGATCGGGCGTTAAAAAATCGACCCGAGCTCCGCGCGTGGAAATCCTCCATCGAGGCCAAACAAGCCACCGTCAAACTGGCGGACAAGAAATTCTTCCCAGACGTCGGGCTGATGACGTCGTACAACACTATGTGGCGCATGTCCGAACATTGGTGGATGGTGGGAGTTTCTCTCAATGTCCCGATTCAAATCGGCGCGCGGAACGGAGCAGAAAGACAAGCAAAGGCGGACCTGTCGCGCGTCCAAGCGGAACTTGCTAGCGCGGAGGATCAAGCTCGAGTCGACGTAGAGCATGCGCGCCTGGGTCTTCTCGAGGCCAACCACGTCATTCATCTGTACCGCGAACGTTTGCTGCCGGCTGCTCGGGCTCATATTGAGGCGGCGCGGATTGGATACGAAACCAGCCGCGGTAGTTTTCAAGCGTATATCGATGCGGAGCGCTCGTTGCGAAGGCTGGAGTTGGAATTCGAAGAGGCCAAAGCTCAAGTTGGCAAAAAGAGTGCAGCCCTTTCCCGCGCACTGGGGTTGATGCCCGGTCTGAAGGAAGAGGGATCTAGACGATGACCGAGTCCACACCCAAAAAGAAACTTTTCGTTGGAGTCGTCGTCGGCGCGGCTGTGCTAGGCGGGATGGCCCTGATTTGGCCGAGGCTTCAATCTGATGCTCCTGAACCAGCAGCAAGCAATGCGGCCGCGGGGCATGCGGAACATAGAAACTCGGATGTCCCCGTAGCATCCTACGCCTTCGACGAAACGCCGTTCGCAGCGATTCGTGCGGCCATGGAAGGCGCAGACCAGATAGGCGGGCTACTGGCTCGCGACACCACCGAAGGGTTGGCCGGGCAAGCGACCGCTGTGAAAGTGGCACTCGAAACCGCTCGAGGCGCCGCCAATAGTATTCCCGAATCGATTTTGCAGACGATCAAAGCGGCGGAAGGTGCCGCGGCGACATTGAGCGAACAAAAATCGATTGAGCAAGCTCGGGCTCGGTTGGGCACGCTCAATCAAGGCCTGGTCCGTTTAGCGCAAACGGACGCTCGCCTTACGGAAGGCTGGCACATCTTTACGTGTCCTATGACCGAGGGGTTTTCGAAATGGTTCCAGCGAACCCCTCGGCAGGAAAACCCTTACATGGGGCAGCGAATGCTCACGTGCGGGACGACGACAGATTGGGGCCTGTCTAACGAGATTGCCAGCAACGAGCATCAGCACGACGCAGAGGGGGGCGAGATTGCCTACTACACCTGCCCCATGCACCCATCGGTGAAGCAACAAGAGGACGGGGTGTGCCCAATATGCGGTATGGATTTGACCCCGGTGACTAAAAAGGAGGCGGAAACAGGAACCATCGTCGTTGACGATGTGCGGCGTCAGCGTATCGGAGTTCGCACAGAGAAGGTCGAGGAGCGAGACATGTCCCTCACCGTTCGTGCGGTAGGGAAAGTCAAGTACGACGAAACCCGTTTGGCGGACGTCAATCTGCGGATTAGCGGCTGGGTGCAGACGCTTTTGGTGGACGAGACCGGTGCGAAGGTGCGCAAAGGCCAACGTCTATTTACGCTGTACAGCCCAGAGCTTTACGCCGCCCAACTGGAATATCTGGCGGCGGTGCGCAATAGCAAAGAAGCAAAGAGTTTGTCAGCGTTCGCCGGCACTGCAAAAGACAGGTTGCGGCTCTTGGGAATGTCTCCTGGGCAAATCCGCAGCCTTGGGGAGCGAGGGGAGGCGTGGGAGCACGTACCTATCTTGGCTCCGGCATCCGGGTACGTGGTGGAAAAGAATGTTGTGGCCGGCGCCCAAGTCGAAGCCGGCACTCGAGTGTACCGCATCGCCAACTTAGACAAGGTCTGGGTGGACGCCGATGTGTATGAGTCGGATTTGCCCAACGTGAAGGTGGGCCAGCCCGTGCAGATCACGTTGCCGTACCTCGCCGATAAAAAGTTGAGCGGTGTGGTGGACTACGTGTACCCGACGCTTCAGGCTGCGACCCGCACTGGGCGAGTCCGGATCGTGTTGGGCAACGCGGATTTGCAGCTCAAGCCTGACATGTACGCCAATGTCGAGTTCAAGGTGGACGTAGGGCGCGCCTTGGCAATTCCAGCGTCCGCAGTGGTCTATACAGGACCCAGGCGGCTGGTGTTCGTCGATCTTGGAGAAGGCCGACTGCGCCCTGTAGAGGTCGAGCTCGGCACATATGCGGATGGGTACTACGAAGTCACTTCCGGTCTGAAAGTTGGTGAAACAGTTGTAACCTCGGGCAACTTCCTAATCGCTGCAGAGAGTCGGATTCGCTCTGCGTCTAAGTATTGGGGTGGTCGTGACGATGGAAAATGATCACACCGCCAAGACTGGGCTGATCGCTCGGACCATTGCGGCGAGTGCTCGTCGACCCATGGTCACGATTCTTGTCGCTGCTGCCATGGGCGCGTGGGGATACTATGCGCTACGGGCCGCCCCCCTCGACGCCATCCCGGATCTCTCTGACACCCAGGTCATTGTGTTGACAGAATGGCCCGGACGCAGCCCCGACTTGGTCGAAGACCAGGTGACGTATCCGATATCGAGCTCTCTTTTGGCTGCACCGAAAGTGAAGTTTGTCCGGGGGCAGTCTTTTTTTGGGTTGTCGTTTGTGTACGTGATCTTTGAGGATGGAACCGACATGTATTGGGCACGGAGCCGCGTGCTCGAGTACCTATCTTCGGCCTCGGGGGACTTGCCACAAGATGCGCGACCGATTCTCGGCCCGGATGCCACGGGGGTGGGCTGGGTCTTTCAGTACGCGCTTATCGACCGCAGCGGTAAAACTGATCTCCAGGAACTTCGCTCGCTTCAGGATTGGACGCTTCGTTATGCCTTGGAAAGCGTGCCCGGTGTAGCTGAAGTGGCGTCGGTGGGCGGTTTCGTCAAAGAGTATCAGGTGCAGGTGGATCCGGTACGACTTCGAGGGCACGGGATTTCGATTGGCGAAGTGGTTCAGGCGGTTCGTGAGTCCAATCAAGATGTCGGCGGTCGTACACTCGAGGTAGCTGGGCACGAGCACATCATTCGTGGCCGTGGCTACATCGAAGACCTAGATGATCTGCGCACGATCCCCTTGCGGGTCGATGGCGATGGCACGCCAGTACTACTTAGGGACGTAGGGGTTGTGAGTCTGGGCCCAGCAGCTAGGCGCGGAGTCGCGGAACTGAATGGGGAAGGGGAGGCCGTCGGCGGAATTGTGATCATGCGCTACGGCGAAAACGCTCTCACAGTCATTGAGGCCGTCAAAGCGCGCCTTGACGAACTGCGAGCAGGGCTTCCAGAAGGAGTTGAGCTCGTTGTCACCTATGACCGGTCGGAGCTCATCGTCGCGTCCATCGATACGCTAAAACGAACTCTGGTCGAAGAGATGATTGTAGTGAGCGTCATCATCTTCTTGTTTTTGCTCCATGCTCGCAGTGCTCTGGTGCCGATTGTGGTGTTGCCGCTGGCAGTCCTACTTGCCTTCATTCCCATGCTGTACCAGGGGCTTACCGCTAACATTATGTCCCTTGGCGGCATTGCAGTGGCCATTGGAGCCATGGTCGATGGCTCGATTATCATCATCGAAAACATTCACAAGAAACTCGAGGACTGGGATCGAGGCGGGCGAGTGGGTTCCCGTAGCGACGCGACAATTGCAGCCATGCAGGAAGTCGGCCCCTCGATCTTTTTCTCGCTGCTCATCATCGCAGTCGCGTTCCTGCCTGTGTTCACGCTCGAAGGAACGGAAGGCCGCTTGTTCAAGCCCCTGGCGTTCACC
>CAYPIX010000170.1:0-5304 GCA_964410875.1 uncultured Kofleriaceae bacterium | reverse complement strand
TTGGATCCGCCTCACACCTTATTGCAATGGGCTTTTCTTGCTAGCTAAACGTAATTCTTGTGGCAATGTCGGCCGCTGGAAGGAGTGCCCCGCATGGTTTTTAACCGTATTGATTCCCTGTTTGTTTTGACGCTGAGCCTGTCGCTCGCGTCGTGTGATGCCATCCAAGTTGACGAAAACGAACGTGTTGGTGTCTTGCCCGCCGTTGACGGACCGACGCTCGAATTTGATCCGAGCGCCGGCGTTATTTCTTTTCCGAATGAACTCTTGCGGACGGGCGAGCAAGGGAGAGTCAACCTCCCGGAGCAATGTGAAGAGTCTGCAGCACAAACAGCCCTCCGGACCCTAGTTTTAAATGCCCTCGATGGCTTTGGTGCCTACAAGGCTCCTATTAGGTTCACGACAACAGAACCGGTAGACGTTGCGACTTTGGAAGGGAGAGTGCTTCTTTATCCGGTTGGTGCGTCTAACCCTGTCCCTGTCACTTATTTTGTCGGAAGCTCGAAACGGTTTACCTCGGATTGCTCAGCAAGTTCTCTCGTTCCGACAGTAACAGTAGTGCCCATGGTGCCCCTGCAAGGAGACACGCGATACGCCTTGGTTGTCTTGGATGGTGTCAAAACAGAAACGGGTGTCCCATTGATTCCATCGGTTACTTGGTCCCTGGTTCGCCAGGGAACCAACCCTGTGACTATTGTAGATGGAAAAATCGTTGCTGAGAGGACTCCTTTTGATCCGGCGACAGACCAAGCCACTCTAATTGGACTAGACCTCCTTTGGAACGCTCACTCTGGTCTTCTCACCTTCTTGGAAGGTGTTACTCAGCGAAACAGGGATAACGTTCTCCTTGCAGCTTCTTTTAAGACTCAGACACTCCGCGGTCCTCTCGATTCCTCGCTAGAAGGTAGTCCGGCACATGCGGCTACTGGTAGCTCAATTAAAGGACCAGGCGGGGCTCAAGGTCCGGTTTCAATCGCTGGAGGAAACGGAGAAGCGTTTCTCGAACAGCAGTTCGGAAAACTGGCCTGTGCCTCCTTGGGTTGTAGTCATGTTGGAGACGTCCTTGTTGGGCAGATCTCATTGCCAAACTTTCAAACGCCGGCCCCAAATCCCGCGCTACCGGAGAGCCCAGTCAAGGGGCCTTGGAGTGATCCATTAACGCCGCAGCAAATTTCTGTCGACGAGGTGGAAATCCTAGCTTCAATCCCTAAAGGGGATGTCCCCGAAGGTGGTTTTCCTACGGTCATCTTCGCCCATGGTTTGACTCGGTCAAAAAAAGACATGTTGGCGCTCTCATCGCAGTTCGCTTTCGCAGGCATCGCGATGGTGGCAATCGATTGGCCCGGGCACGGTTCTCGAGCCGTTCAAGTTTCGACGGATGCGGCTTTGGGGTGCGTGGGAGAAGTCGATCCGACTGAAATGCCCCAGTGCTTTGCCCCATTTCTAAGCGCGAATCTGGCCACAACTCGAGACAGTTCACGGCAGGGAGCGTTAGACATGCTTCATTTTGCACGTTCTTTGTCTGATTGCGGTGAAGAGGAATGTGGCGCGCTACAGATAAACTCTAACGCTATCGGCTTTATTGGAATGTCATTGGGATCGATTGTTGGAACAGTCGCTCTTTCAGAGCCAAGTCCGATTCGAACCGCGGTTTTGAATACGGGGGGCGTTGGCCTTCTAGACGTTGTAGAAAACTCTGACAATCTTCGAGTCCGTTGCTCGTTGGTGGACGCGCTAGTTCGTATGGGTGTGATCGATGGGACACCTTTTGATCCAGCGACGGGAACTGGTACTTGCGTAGGGCAGGAGTGGAAACAAGATCCGGGTTACCGACAATTTGCAGCTATCGCTCGTTGGATTCTTGATCCCGCCGATGGTGTTCATTTCGCACGCCGCACCGTTCAACAGATGCCCATCTTCATTCAGGAAGCCGAGGGTGATTCTATCGTTCCGAATTCTGTCACTCGCGCACAAGGAATGCTTATGGGGCTATCCCCAGAGTCGTCTTTGGAAGAGCTCGCTCCGCTTGGCCCCTTGGTTCCTCGATTCTTTTCATACAAGAACAGCGACGAGGAATCGTACACACATCAGTCGCTGCTGGCACCAGAAGTGATGGATGCGGCTGGGTTCTCGGGAACGAAGAGAATGCAGACAGACGCAATAACCTATCTCTTGGCAAATTTAGGTATGCAGGAAGGGAACTAGAATGATGACAGGAAGAAACACAACAATATTACTCTCGGCATTTGTGGTCCTGGCCTCCTCCTCGGCTGTTTTTGCCAACGGATTCATCTTAAATGATCATGGTGCGAAAGCGACTGGTCGTGCCGATGCAGTAACTGCAAGTGTCGAGGACGGCTCCTCTGTCGTTTACAACCCCGGTGGTTTGGCTGTTCGAGATGGCGTAAATATTTATATCGGGACCAGTCTTGTTTTCCCCCAGTCTTCGTTTACGTATGACCAAACAGGAGAAACAACGAATGCGCAAACGAGCGTTGGTGTGACCCCTACGTTATTTGCTCATGCAAAACTCGGCTTCGCGAATCCATCATTAGATGGAGTCTTTTCTGTTGGACTTGGTGTTCATGCGCCTTTTGGCAGCAAGCTCGCCTGGGGCGCAGATTCTCCTGGGGCTGAGGAAAATCGCCTTACTAATTTACGGGCGCTTTTCGTTACACCAGCAGTTGGTGTCGATTTGCAGAAGTGGGTTCCTGGGCTCAGCATCGGCGGCGGTTTAGATGTTGTCCCAGCGTCGGTTGAACTCAACAGAGATGTGTTTTTTGGTGACGTGCGTGGGAGCGCGAACCTCGGTGGGAAAGGAGTTGGTTTAGGTGGTCGTATTGGCGCTCTGTATCGCTCCCCCAATTTGCCTGTGAGCCTTGGTGTTGCGTACCGGAGCCAAGTTGATTTGGAAATGAAAGGTTCTGGCGATTTTGATGCCCCAGCGCCGTTCCGTTCTCGACTCCCGGCAGACGGCGATATTTCCGCGAGCGCTTCCCTGCCAGCATCTTTTCTTGCTGGAATCGCAGTTCGTCCCTTGGCGAATCTAGAAGTAGAGGCGAATTTGCAGTGGATGGAGTGGTCGACTTTCGAGACCATCGCTCTCGTACTGCCAGACGAACAAGACCTGGACTTAGAGCGGGGCTACCAAGACACGATGACTTGGCGGTTTGGCGCTGAGTATAGTTTCCCTACCGTTGGAGCGGACATACGGGGCGGATATGCTTATGACCCAAGCCCTATTCCCGCAGAAAGGCTCTCGGTTTCTCTTCCCGATATAAACCGGCACGTCGTGAGCGGGGGCGCGTCATTTGATCTGCCGTCCTCTTGGCTCGGAAGCTCTCTTCAGGATTTCTATGTGGACGTCGGCGTACTCTACGTAATTCCGGGAACCCGGCGTACGTCCGATGAGCCTTTCGAGCCCCAGCTCAAAGGTGAGTTTGGCGTCTCGGCTTTAGTAACCTCTTTATCGCTAGGCGCGCGGTTCGGAAAAGGTGCAACCCAGACGACTCCGCGGTTTGCTGCTGCAGAGTAACGAGAACAATAAGAGGAAGCAGGTGGTAAGTCCGTGAGTGGACTTGCCAGCACTGCATCCTCCGTTTTGAGTGCCGACACTGACGATAGAGCGTCGCAACGACGCTCCGGGCGCGGCGCTAGTGAGTATTAAGACGCCTCCTTTCAAACCGGGATGGTCTGCAAGGGGGAGGTTCTGGTTGAACGGAATTGGATCGCCAACGATCCCATCAGATACAGGAAAGAACGTAGAAGCAACGGTTGGTAGACTCTCTGTATCGACTGAGAGAACTGTCGCGGACGAAGCGTCGGAAAACTCAATAGGAATATAGCGGGCTGATAACCCTTCCGTAGACGTCTTCAGGGACCAGTTGCTGCCGCTCTGTGTTTCTTCGAAAGCAACAGATGACCATGAATGGCCGTTCTTGTATGCGCGAGATGAGTCGGCTCTTGTTCCGGTGAAGAGATTCCAGTGCGTGAACTCCGTCCAGGCATCACTCAAAGACGAGTTGTACTTTGTGGCTAGAACCAGATCTGTCGCTGAAAGAAAATCGATGTTGTCGCCGTTATGGTCTTCGCACTCCTCCCAAATCTCACGAACGGCTGAGACCGCGAATCTTTCTGCGATGAAGGCGGGCCACAGGGCAGAGCCGTATGGATAGGGGTCGCCAAATGCGGAACCGGTATCTCGGTCGAAGGGACGAGCTGGCTTTTCAAGAAAACGACCCACGTACCTATCAAAGTCATCCTGTTCTGGGAACACCATTTCTTCCGCCCAAACTGCTGAACCTTCCGACCATCGTGAGTCCTGTCCTGCATCGTAGGCGTTCTGAACTCCATGAAAGAGTTCGTGGCTTACAACCGTCTTGATTCCTAATTCGGTACTTGGGTAATTGCTTCCCGCGAAGTCGTTCTCAACGATAGCGTAACCAGCACAGACGTCGGGCTTACTGTTGCAGTCGTCCACGGGAAAAGAGCCATCCGCATTGGCGAAATCAGACAGATAAATATCAAGTCTGTCGTCGCCACCAACCTCTTTGGGCGCAGCAAATTGGGTGTCTTTCAAAGGCAGTCGGTAGCCCATCTCCGCAAACGTCAGGAGCGAAGTATCTGCTACCTCGGCAACAAGTTCCACGTAGTCGGGAACTCCGTTGGAAGGAGCCTCGTCTGCGAGGGGCACTGAATGGCTCGACTCGGTTACGTAGAAGACCCGAACGAGCCCTTCTTTGGAGTCGTGGAAGACAAGATTTGCATCGACAGCGTATCCATTTCCTGGCCCAGGTCGTTCCGCGAATGCGAGCGGATACGCCAGAAGACTTACAACAACTGCGAGCGCGCTGTTTCGGATCATTCGATCGACCAGCGAAGGATATAGTTCGCCGATTCCGATGTGCCGTCTACACCGTAGTAACTGTCAAATTCAATGCGAATGGTCCGGTCTTGCCGCTTTAGGAAGAACACACGGTCATCAGTTTCGACCCTATTCTTCTCTTGGTCGTATTGGTACCAGGCGCCGAATGCAGTGACGGGTTCTCCTATCGGTCCTTGCTGAAGCTCACAGTCCTCAGTAGCAAAATCGTCAACGCGATACGCTTCCTTATCGGGGGAAACGGCTCCTCCGACAATAGAGCTAGAACTTGCGACTTCAATTCCTGCCGGGCCAGAGTCGCCACCATTGGCTCGGATGACAATTCGTTTGAAAGCGATATCCCATTCGGTGCTTGAGAATGCGTCAAGATCAGTGATGCTCACCTTCTTGGGAGAGCCTGAAGCAAACGAGATGTATAGGAA
>CAYPIX010000169.1:0-5325 GCA_964410875.1 uncultured Kofleriaceae bacterium | reverse complement strand
CTTATCGATCAGCGCCAATACCTGGCTCTTTTCGAGTCCCCGTCCATTTTGGATCGCAGACACTAGGCTCCCGAACCACGTATCTAAAACGGCGCCAAGTGTCTTCTGCATCGCCGGTGAGGGTTTCGATAGTGTTAGCGGCTCAGCTGCACCTTTGAAATCACCAATGTGAATAAATTGCGCTTTGACATTAAATTTCGATAGTAGGTCGTGGATATGAATAGGCACCGCCGAAACTCCGCTTACTTCTACACCTCCTACCGGCGCGATACCTATTTGGTCGCAAGCGCTAAAAACATAGATGCTTGTTGTTGAGAGAGTCTCTCCGTAGCACCATAACTTGCGTCCCGTGGCTTTGAAACGAAGGAGAGCATTCCGAAGCTCTTCAGCAAGTGACATGGACATCGTTAGAGAATCGGCGCGAAGGACGAGGGACTTAACGTGGTCCTCGTTAGTCAGCTTTGCCAAAGATTCTTCAAATTTTCGTAGTTCAATACCAACGGGGCTTTTCCAAACCGCAAAAGTAGCTAGGTCAACAAATGCACCGCTTATTTCTAGCGACACAAGGTGATCTTTGGCGCTGTCGAAATCTTCGGACTTCACGAGCGGGTCATATGGTCCAGGGTTTGAAAGTTGATTGGACAACAACGCACCCATCATCCCGACCGCTGGGCTCCCTGCTCCGGAATCACCGTTATCCTCAGCCTCCTCTCGTGAGTCTTGAGACTGTTGTTCTTTTGCTTTGCACCCAATAGTAAGTGCGAGTGCCAAAAACAAAGACCAAGAGCGGGAGCTCTTCGCGAAGAATTGCATGGGAAGACTTTAATGTTCCTTCGGACACAGGGGAAGGTGGTGAGGACGAAACCTTACGGTGACGAAAGTAGATCTATCTTGCGCTGCGCTTCGGCCGCCTTTCGGCTATTGGGGTGCTCCCGTAGAAAGTCGGTATATGCGTCGATAGCGTTCTGTTTATCGCCCTGCGTTTCATAGGTACGAGCGACGCCCCACAGGGCAGGCTGATAACGGCGAGAGATGCTGAGTGCAGCTCTATAGTAGCTAAGTGCCTCGTCGTTGTTGGAGCGTTCCGTTTCGCAGTCCCCTAAGCCCGTAAGAGCGCTCACTCCGCGTGGGTTTTTCTCTAAAGCTTTTTTATAGTAGCCAATAGCTGATCTGCAATTCCCATTCTCTGCTGCGGAGTCTCCAAGATCCAATAGCTTGTCATAGGTCTCAGCCGGAGCAGAAGCGGGTGTCTCCGGTGTCGGTGTAGTCTCTTCCGAAGGGATCGGAGCAGGCTCCTTTACGGGCGGTGTAACCGCCTCAGGGGGCATAGGTGTGTCGGTGTCCACCACGGGCTTTGTTTCGAGAAGCTCGCTCCCTAAGTCGGCAAGTAGTTTGGTTGCCCCGCTGTGTTCAGAGTGGTCGGCAAAAATACTCTCTAGCCTTTGCTTTGCGGCGGTTTTTTCCCCTGCCTTTAGATCTAAAATGGCAAGCTGGTATCTTGCCCTGGCGTCTGCAGGTTGTTTGTTTTCAACTGCCTCTAAAATTACGCGCGCCTCGCGTTCTCTGTCATCACGGATAAGAAGATTTGCTCGTGCCAATTCGGTTTCTGTTTCCGAATCTGAAGAGTTTTGGCCTTTTCGGATCCTCCGCTCAACTTCTCTAGCGCGTTTTCCTGCAATTCTGTCCGCTTCCGCTATGACCACATTTGCCGAACGGTTTTGGGGAGATGCGGTAACAATTTCAGTTGCAATTTTGCGGGCCCTCGTCGACTTACTTAGAGCCAAAGCTTTGGCGTTCTTAACTCCCTTCGAATATGGTCGGTTCTTGTCGAGCAGCACTATTGCAAGTGCGATTTCGGTTTGGGCTTGGGCCTGGGCAATACGTAGGTCTTTCTCACCAACAGGTTCGGAAGTACTGGGTCGGAGTTCATTCAACTCGGCAAGTGAGGCTTCGAGTCGTGCCCCGGTGTCCGATGCTCTTGCCTCTTTCGCACGCTCGATCGCCTGATCTTGTTCTTCAATGGTCGGTTCGTTGGGCGGCGGAGAAGTTGGCTCTGGCGGTGCCTCGGCTACTTCGGGTTGGGCGCTTGCCACATCGCTTAGCTCTGGCGGAGGCGAAGGCCTGGCAGGAACTTTGAGGTAGTTAAAGTAGACGAAGGCAAAAGCGCCACCAGCAGCTAGAATTGAAATGAGAGCTACCCATTTAGCTACGCCTGCTCGTGGGACGTAAATCTCATCCGCTTCGTCTTCGTTGTGACTCATGTAGCGGCTTTGCGGATACTCGTTGGTAGTAGTTCGCTGGGCGCCGTTCGTTGCGGAAGCACCAGCGTTGCCACTGAAGACTTGATCGGAGGATGGCGTTCGAGAAAAACCGCCAGTTGGGCCAGCCTCTTCCTCACTTTGATCCGGCACGACCCCAGAAGAGGACCATCCCCCAGAATCCTCGATCGATGAGGGAGTGAGTTGCGAGGGGCCCTGCGCAGTTATCCTGCCACCAGGTGGGACGGTACTTAAGCTCCCCGAGATAGAAGAGGTGGTGCCAGTAACTTTCAAATTACTGTGGGATTCAGAAATTGTTTCTCTTTCGGCACGAGCTTCATCAGCAATTCGAAAAAACGATTCTAGTTCTTCTATTCCGCTAAGAGGTTTCCACTTGTCCCCAGTTAGGCTTATTTCTGCGTTCCTTGAGACTTCGCCGTAGACTATCCACTTCTGAAGAGTTGAGAGCGCTGTACATCGCATGATGTGCCCGTCTGTGCGGCGAATCATCCATTGACGCTGGGTATCCGTTTGGTTTGGGATTGGGGTGTTGTTGTTGCCACCCCCGTGGGACTTGACCTTGAATAGATGGCTACACTGGGTGCACTTGACCGTCACGTCTCCCGATGAAAGGCGACTTTCATCAAGTTCGTATTCTGTCCCGCACTTCTCACAGCGGACGTCCATCGGCTAGATTCTAACCCAGTACGAGGGAAGTTTCGAGCCACTTAGAATATTGGTTCATGCGCTCCCTTGGAGGCTACAAGGCTAAGCGAAGAACAGGCCCAAGAGCCATAGACTGATGCCTGCGAGCCAAAGGGCGCTGAATTTTTTCAATGTCCCCCTGATAAAACGGCCCTCTTTGTCGCATGCCACAAGACAAAGACCGCCGACCGCAAAGAAATTGACGATGAGCCCTATGATGGAAAGAAACGCCCATATCCGATTGGGGCGGTTTTGACGCCAGTCCTCTTTATGTCTGTTCCATGATTCTCCAATAAGAGACCCAATTTTTTGGTCGACGGGATCTAGATCGGATTTGGAAGGAGACCAGTACCGACGAAGCAGACCACGCCGAATCGCTCTTTCTGACTCCAGAGCAGTTGCGTTGTCTCCACTATCAAGAGCCTTTTGAGCGATACGTTCAAGGGACGCCCTCGCATCAGATTTCGTAGACTGAAAGAACAGTGCTTGTTGAAATGCTCTTTGCCACCAGCGTATGGCGTCCTGGGTTTTTCCGGCAATTTCTGCTTGTCGCGCTTTCTCAGCATTCTGTCGGGCATCAAAACCGGTTCGGGCTGAAGCAACTATGAAGGCAACCGTTGCGGCCAGACCGGCTGCAGTCAGCGTTTTTCCAAAATTTTTCACTAAACAAATTGTCTTCGAGAGAAGATCACCACGGCGAGAATCAAAAGAGCGGAGGTGTAGAGAAGCCCGTGCCCGGCGGCCGTCAACATATAAGAAAAGTCGACAAAATTGTCGCCATGCACACTAACGTGTTTGCCCCCCACTTCAGCCCCTGAGACTGAGTACAGGCTTAAATTGGGAACGATGAAAAGGGCTGCTTTGCAAACCCCAACGATCACCGGGTTATCGGCTTGTTCGATAGCGGCTCTCATTTCCATTGTCGCTCTGCCCAAGAAAAACAGTCCGAAGGTAAAAATTCCGGACAGGTAAGGACTCGAGAATGAAGAAAAGAAAATTGCAATACCGGCGACCGTAAGTACTTCTATGTAAGAAAGAAACACCGCTTTATAGAGAGCGTTTGTGTAGTCGACCTCTTGAATCTCAAGAACTGCCAACATTGCAAGAGCAAAGGCGAACACCAAAAGGGTAAGGGTCGCTGCCATTCCAAAGTACTTGCCGAGTACGAATTCCCATCTAGAGAGGGGCTTGGAAACAAGGGTGTGAATCGTTCGACGTTGGATCTCAGTGTAAAGAAGAGAAACGCCAAGGACGATTGCGGTAATGCTTCCGAAAAGAGAAATACCAGCTAGTCCTATATCTCGAGCCACGCGGGCTTCTTGGTGAAGAGACATTTCACCGATGACAACGCCAAACACGTTGAGGGCAACTACTACGGCCAGGATACCGTAGAGAACGCGTTGACGAATGGCCTCCCGAAAAGTGTTAAGCGCAATGGCGAAAATTCTTCCAATCATGCTTCTTGCTCCTTTGCGCGGCGAACGAAAACATCTTCTAGTGTTTCGTTTGCGGGTACAACGGATACTATCTTTGCGCCGCTGGTCCGAAGTTTGGCCACGAACTCATCTACATTTGCGCCGGCCTTTAGCCGTAATCGAACCTCGTCGTTCCTTTCGCGGGTCTCTTCGACAAAGTCGGAGTCTGGTATCGAGAACTCTTGGCTCTCTTTTCGTACGGTAATTTCTGTATGGCGCAAAGAATCGCTGACCAGTTCTCTCAACGTTCCTACTTCGGATACTCGACCCTTGGTGACAATTGCGATCCTGTCGGCAACCATTTCCACGTCGGCCAAAATGTGTGAAGAGAAAAACACCGTTTTTCCTTGGTCACGGAGTGAGAAAATGATGTCCCTAACTTCTTTACGTCCGACAGGGTCAAGGCCGCCCATCGGTTCGTCAAAAACCACTAGTTCCGGATCGTTGACGAGAGCTTGGGCAATTCCAGCCCGCTGCAACATTCCTTTTGAATAACTCTTGAGAGGTTTTTGCCGGGCATGTTTCATGCCTACAAGTTCGACAAGTTTATCGGCACGTATTCGCCGTTCCTTTGCGTCAAGTCTGAAAAGACGCCCGGTTAAATCAATGAGCTCGTCAAGGGTTAGGTAGTCATAGAAATAGGGAGCTTCTGGCAAGAAACCTAGTTTATTCCTGGCTTCACGACTCGGGATTTCGTGACCGAAGAGTTTGATCGAGCCAGAGGAAGCAAAAATCAACCCCATCATGGTTCGGATTGTCGTGGTTTTTCCTGCGCCATTTGGACCGAGGAACCCAAAAACTTCGCCGCGGTTTACCTGGAAAGAAACATCTTTGACGGCTTCAACTCGCTTACGCAGGAATGGAGTAATGTAGGTTTTCTTAAGGTT
>CAYPIX010000168.1:0-5374 GCA_964410875.1 uncultured Kofleriaceae bacterium | reverse complement strand
GTGTCAAACTTTCTACCAAACTCCTTTCTCAACCGGCCATCGTTGTAAGAATAAATGGCAATTTCATTGAAGGTAATCGCAGCGATCCGCTTTGTGGCCACATGAACAAACGCATCCCTGAGCGCTCGTCTCGGAAGAGGATCGAAAATCAGGGTTGAGCCCGTTGAAAGATCTAGCAGCTCGACCGTGTCATCACCGCGCAGGGTCCACCTAATGTCTCCTTGGATTCCACCTCGCTGTAATGAAATGGAATATTCTGCCAAGGTCTTTATCTTGATGTCCACTTCAGGTCCGAGCCCGCGCAATTCACGGGTTACAAACCCGCGCAATTCACCGGTTACAAGATAAGGGCCCTCCCCCTTTTTTCTTCCACCGACCCACCCTCTTGCCGAAAAATCGAATTGGTGGATCGAATGCTCTGGCCTATACAAAAAACCTCGACGGTCGTTGAAGTTAAAAGAAACAAGGTAGTTCCTTTGCAAAAACTTTTTGGGTATCGGATACCTAACCGTTTTAGGTAAGTTGCAAAACGTAGGCTCCTTGCAACCCGCACATACTCGCAGCTTACAAACGAAGCAGTCCGCTACCGCGCTTTGACTCTTACAGTGCGCGCAAAGAGCCGAGCCTTGAGGTCCCCGAACCAAGCTAGCTCGCTCTCATGTTGGGATGGAACCTGCCAGCCAGACTAGCCAAAGACGCGGTTCAAAGTTTCTTCTTCGAATTGGTCCGGGACAACACCCTGTCCAGCGTACATGTAAAGAGCGCTGGTTACGATTGCTTGCATCGCAGTTGCGGCCAAAGCTACCACGATGAAAGAGATCACGCCGACACTGGCCAACGTCAACCCTAGCCCTGTGTTGTCGTTAAACAGAAAATAGACACCACCACCAACAGCAAGGGCGCTGATAAAGTAGAGGATACCAGCGATGACTCCGATACCGATGTGTGCAGACAAAGACTCGGCCCATGTCTTTTTAACGATCGCCGTTGAACGCTTGGTAGCATCAATAGGTCCCAGTCTTTCCATAACAAGGACAGGAACGACAAAGAACGTTGCTGCGGACCAGGCCATACCGATGAGTCCCACCGCAAAACGCCCTAGCGCGCCCGCACGCTGCTCAAGACTTCGCAGAATAACGCCCACGGTCGCTGCTAAGAGTGCCCACTTGGCTATCTGAGGGAGCCTGTTAATTGCGCCCTTGAGACCATCACTAACCGACGGGTTCTGTCCGCGAAAATACATAATAGAGCACTCTACGATGGCCGTGTTGAAAAAGATGATGACAAAGTAGGTCGTCAGATAAAATGCGAACATAAGAAGATAACCAACCGCACCGACGCCTACCTCTCCGGTTTCGGACGCCGTCAGAAAGTCTGAGGCCATCAGTGGAACCATAAAACTTCCAAAAACCGCCATGCAGGCTATCGCGCTAAAAAGCGGAAACACCAGCAGTCTCTTGTTGGCAGTCAAAACCGAGAAGCTCTGTTGCGTTAACCGAAGACCGTTTCCTATTCGTTCAAACATGGGCTCTCCTTTTCAAAACGAGCACCGGTTATTCTACGTGGTTGCCAAATCAGCCACAAGAATAGGGCGATATGATTGCTGGACGCACACTGAGGGATCTCGGACCTAGTCCGCTGTGTCTACTCGCCTATTGGAAACTTGGGTACTCCACCCCAGCCCTTGAATATCTGACGTATCCGCCCACCTGCTGCCCTTCCGAAACAGCGGTTCCGAACAGAAAGGGCATTGAGAATCCTCCGCCGACGCGTAATGGGGAGTCGTTGAGGTATCCGGCGATGGCCAAACTGCCTCGCACTCCCGGCAAAGGACTAGGGCAGAGACACCGCGACAGCAAATACGAACTCCAACGAGGCCCTGTTCGCACTTTGGGCAAATTCCAACGTTTTCCATCTAATTCACCGGGTAGGACGTAATGACTTCGTTGTCTCTTTCCAAAACCAGCCGTACCCGAGATGTCTTCGGAGTGCCGCGCTTACGCCCCCAGCGACCTCCCACATACCCAATGGTTCGACCAAGATCGACATCATGGATGGTACGCCGACCTTCCTTGCGAGTGGAAACTCGACGATCGCGCTTCTGACTGAGTGCGTAGGCCTCGTCGAGCAGCGCCAATATTTCGCTATTGGAGCCAGAGAAAACGCCGTACTTCCCAGGATGGTTCGTCTCATTCACTGCATGACGGAGCACATGTTTCCAGCGGTTCCCATCTTCGCTTCCGCGCCGGTATCGCAACCCTCCCGGAGATTCGTAACCACCTCGCCCTATCGAGGTTAAGCCAGAATAAATATCCCCCTCGTCAATTGGGCTGCGTTTTGGTTTCGTACGATTACTCTTTTCGGAGCGAGAACTACCACGGTTCTCCTCGTGGCGATCATTGGACGCAAACTCTCTTTTGACTCGGCCCCAGGCAGAGATAGCAAAGAGCACTAGGACGATCAGCGAAAACCATCTTTTCATTTTTACGGGCGAGCGCATGAGGAAGACCGAGGTTACCCATGTGCGCCGGCACACTCAAAATCTAATCGACTAAAAGGGGAGCCATGTGAAGGAAACTCTAGCCGCGCTTCCAGCATCGTCGTAGTAGTTCTCGATTCTTAGCTTGTAATTCTCCCCGTCGGCTGCGGTCACTGCGTAAATTCTCTTTCGAGGGGTCAATATGGTTTTCTCGTATTCGTACCACCCGTCACCGGCCACCAAAAAAGCCAAGTCCAAATCGTCGTTTTCATCGTCACCATCTTCGGCATCCGTTGAGAAAGTGCGTCCGACTGTAGAAAAACTTTCAAAGTCGTCGCTATCGGTAAAGGATAGAGAACCTGCACCACTGCCGCTGACACCCCCGTTCAACTTGATATGGAACCGGCGAAACCCCAAGTCCCAGGAATGATCGGATTCGGGCGAGTCAATCTCGATTTTCTCGACAGGCGATTGAAAACTAAAATAGACCCACTCGTCATAATTCGACGCATCTACAGTAGTGAGGTTTCCCTCATCCGCAAAAGATGTCTGTATTGCCAATTCTGGTTCTTGCACCTGGCCCCCTAGCCGACCACCGTTATTGGTCGCCTCAAGATCAGCTGCGCATCCTCCGAATAAAAATACTATCAATATCCGTTGCATCAGTATCGAAGTCCTGTTCCACCGTAAAGCGTCCGCGGCGCGATAGGGAATAGCTCTGTACCGCCATTGTCCAAAATATTTTCCGCGCCAATAAATGCCTCTAAACGCCGTCCTAGGCGATAACTACATCTCGCATCCAGAGTGATGATTGGCTCCACTTTTGAAGTCGCACCATCCACTGCGGTAAATTGGCGCGTACTGCTTACCGAAGCCCTGGTCATAGCTCGGATGTCCTGAAACTCTGACTTGGCAGTTAGGCTCACGCGATGCTTCGCGCGGCCTGGAAGTGGTTGACCTGTGGCGTTGTCGCGACTGGAAGTAAAGAGATAGCCCGTATCCAGCGACAAAGAGCGACCAAACTTCACCCTGGCTCGAACTTCCACACCGGCAGTTCGAGCTGACGCGATATTTACGTAGGTAAACCCCTGCATCGCATCCACACCACCGCCGCTCATTGAGTCAAGGTTAATCAAATCTGAAATTTTGTTTGCAAAGCCTCCAACTGAGAGCCACGCCCAGTCCGCTGGTTGATACTCCACGTTTACTGTCGCCCCATGAGAAGTCTCTGGGGTCAGATTAGGGTTTCCTTCGACTAGATATCCAACGCCCGGGTTCTCGAAACGAAGAAGGAGCTCCCGAAAATTAGGAGCTCGAAAGCCCCGGCCGTATCCCATCCGGGCAGTGATCTTTTTGATGGGCGAATAGCGCAGGGAGAACTTAGGGGAAACATAGACACCGAACTGACTATCAACGTCGACCCTGGCACCAGGCGAAAGCACTAGAGCTCCATCGGCCAAAGACCACTCATGGGAAATATAAGGGCTCCCGCGAAATCGTCGCCCTCTAGTCGACAGTCTATCTGCGGAAAGGGTTTCTAAGGAGAGTTCCGCGCCGACTGAGAGCACATGCTTCGCCCATGTCGTATTCTTCTGCACTGTCGCAACAGTCAAGTTCTGTCGTGTCTTTTCTAAGCTATCGAGGTCTCTGCTCATATGCTGATCAAGAAGCAGTTGGTCCCGAAAAGCCTGATGGCGAAGAACCACCATGCCCCCGTACTCCTTGATATCAGCCCGTACCTCTGCACCGACTTCTTCGGTGATGCTGCGCCTGTCGAAAACTGCACCCGTATCGTTTTCGTCAATTCCATCGAGATCCTGCCGCCTCGCTTCCAAACTCGCGCGCAGTTCTACTTTGCCTATTTCAATTGACGCTCTCGCTGAGCCGGTCAGTTGTCTATAGCCACTCGCAGTCGTGTTCGGAGTGTCCGGCGTAAGATCGTAGCCGTCCCCCCGATGTACGCCGACAGTGAGCTGCGTTGAAACCTTGCCGGTATTTGAACCAACGGTCGCTGAAGCATCGAGCTGACCGCGCGCTTTTAGCGTCCCTCTTCCATCGGCGACCCAACGTTTTCTTGGCTTGCGCGTAATAATGTTAATTACTCCAGCAAGAGCATCGGAACCATACAGAGCTGAGCTTGGCCCTTTCACAATCTCAACGCGTTCGATCTCATCAATCGTGAAACGTTCAAGATCCAATGCACCGTCAATACGTCCTGTGGTCCGCTGGCCGTTGACCAATACCAAAACGTATTTTGAGTCCATCCCCTGCATTCGTACGGAACGACCGCGTAAACCAGAAATCACTTCAACACCTGGATGTTCTTCCAGAAGTTCAGCGACATTGTCGGCACCGCTTCCCTCGACTTCTTCGCGGTTAATGACTTCAGTCGCGACCACAGCCTCTGAAAGAGGGGTTTCGCGACGGGCACCAGTGACAACAATAACCTCGTTGCTTTCCTCCGCGCTCGCTGATAACGCCTCGTCCACTAAGCGTTGTTCCTCCGCCTCAACTTCGCCCGAAACCGCCTGGGGCGGCTCCGCTAAAACCAGAGTTGGGCAAAGCAAGAGGGCAAGGCCGAAGAAGGTCTGCCAACCCTTGAATGTAAATGAGGAATCCATTTCAGCCTTGGTGAGGCTGGCATTATTGAAAACGGTTTTCAAGTTCATTTGTGGTTGATCAAAATGAATTTTCAAGGGAAAAGCTGAAGGTGAGAAATCTTGGTCCAATCCTGCTGGTTACCCTTATTGCTTGTTCTTCTGAGTCAGAGTTCTTCGAGAGCCCCCTTAACCCCGACAACGAAGTCTGCCCAGACCCAAGCGTAGCCTTGCCGACGGGATACCGGTTCATCGATTCAGTCTCCAAAAGCGAAATCCACGATATTGGTCCCAACAC
>CAYPIX010000167.1:0-5398 GCA_964410875.1 uncultured Kofleriaceae bacterium | reverse complement strand
GTCTTTACAGCACAGCGCCGGAATGCAGTACCGACAGCTGCCGACAAGATGCTCACGGCATTACCGGCGGGGCAGTGCGAAACATCACCATTCGCGACACAGAAATACACACCTTTTCGGGAGACGGCGTCCAATTTGACCCTGGCAGATCTGACCTTGGATGGAGCGACGTCGTAATCGAAAATGTTCGCTTCTGGCTTGCCCCACTTCCCTCCTCGGAAGGAGGCTTTGCTCAGGGAGTGGTCCCAGGTGAAAACGCCATAGACACCAAGACATCAAACAATGTAATTGCTCCTGCCGTTCTAACCCTGCGCGACGTTACGGCCTTTGGTTTTCAAGGTGGCCTAATCAACAATATGGCAGCCTTCAACATCAAAGAGAACGTAGATTTTAACGTGGATGGCGTGACGACTTACGATTCAGAAATTGCATTCCGATTACGGGGCCGCACGAGCAGCAAGCCACGCGGAGCGCGAATCTCGATTCAAAATGCTCTGGTCTATGACGTTGCCACGGCATTTCGTGTGGAAAATGACATAACAGATCCCGTTCGGATCCTCCATGCCACCCTGGGGCGTAACATCGAGGTTTTTTTCCGACGCGCATCGGCGCCCGACGTGGTCATTTCGGTGCAGAACAGCTTGATTCTTGCCAACGAACTGCCCGAAGACGCGGACACCACGGCCAACCGTTTAGCGACCGAGAACGATTTTGTTGATGTGACAGAAGCCGATTACCGCTTGGTTGATACATCTGCTTCTATTGACAGCGCCCCTACCCTGAGCGAGGTTTCGGCTGATCGCGCTGGGGTTGCCCGACCGCAAGGAACAGCAGCAGACTTCGGTGCCTATGAGGCGTGTCAGGGAAACTGCACGGCCCCACCTCCAGTCATCGACGAGCCCCCAAACGAGCTGGGAGGCGGAGGCGGCTGCCGGAACACCGGCGGACAAAACCACTGGTTCGTGACACTGCTTCTCTGTGCCATTGGAGCAAGTTTGCGCAAAAATAGTTCGCCATAAGCAGCTTCCGTTAGTTTGGAAAAACGGTGCAGACTCCCTAGCCACTTATCGAGCTCTCTCCGGTGACAAAGCTGAAATCGAAAAAGAGCTAGCGATTCTCCGCGAACAACGAGTGAAAGCTGAAGAGCGCTTGGCTTCGTTCAGGAAACTTCGCAACCGCCTACCCAGCGGCCAGGCCAGACTCTCGAGAAAGGGAGCGACTCGACTTTACGGTCGAAAGAATGTCGAGCTCGCATGTGGCCGGGTTGAAACGGGCATCGGAAGACTCGAGGTCGCCAGCAATACCCACCCGGTAATCGGCTGTTTTTCAGCGAGTTTACAATCAACTAGGGCAGCGCGCACTCTACAGCCAGCTCATCGAGCAACTGTGCAAGAGAGACCCTAGTAGGATTGCTGCGTGCATCGCGAGCCAACATGCAGGTTAGGTCACTGTTGGCTGCTATCGAAGCTTCGATAGCGAGTTGATACGCGCGATCGTCGGGGCGGTTTGCGAGGTTATCAAGAGCGAGCTCCAGTGCTTGTGCTGGGTCATCGCCAGCACCTAGGTAGAACTCGGCAGCGTGGTCGATGAATGCTAGGTAGTGCCTGTCTAGTAGCTCTTGGTAGCCTGAGCGCGCACGCTCTTTGTACGTTTCAGCTAGGCTGTCATCGATGCCCAGCAGGAATTCACCTAACCGAGAAGCGGGTTCGGGATCTTCCGTCCGGTCAACGATGGCTTCGAGCCTCGCGATGGCAGCACGCTCCTGGCCAGCGTCAAATTCGAGTTCGGCTAGATGTACATTTGCAACCACGTAGGCGGGGAGCCGCTCGACGCTTGCCGCGTAAAGCCCCCTGGCGAGTTCAATGTCATCAGCTGATTCGCCCCACATGACCCCCATCTGAAACGCAGTCTCAGCGATGGGAAACGGAGAGATGTCTCTATAGGCGCTTAGTGCACCACGGTAGTTATCATCAGCGCGTTGAAACTGCCCAAACGCAGACTGGATTACGGCGAGCCCGGAAAGGGTTCGAAAGGTGGGACTTGCCGCAGCGGCAACCGATCGTTCAGCAAGCAACGTATCGGGCTTGTCGCCCCGTGCGATACCAAGCAGCGCTTGCCTATCCCCGGACTGCCCCCCAAGTAACTCGCCTTGGTGGATTGCCTCTTCCGCTTCGTCGAAACGGTGCACGTTGACCAAAACATCAGAATAAAGGAACCACACCTCTGGGTTTTCAACGCCCTCTCTGACAAGTGACTCCACCAAAGACAGGCTTTTGTCGAAGTCGCTGTATCGGCCGGTAAATTCCGCCCGAGCGCCATAAAGAGCAACAAGCCGCTCGGCCACGGTTACATCGCCGGGAAAGCGCTCCCAGCGACTCTCTTGCCCAAAGATTTCGCTGTCGAGGTTTTGTAGAGCGGTGACTCCGTCTGTGGTCTGGTGGTCAATTTCGAGAAAGACCGGAAAGGAGCCATCAGTACCTTCAGCGCAAGCGGCTCCCAAGCTAGCGAAGGTAATAGAGATGCACAGTGTTTGGATTGCATTTTTCATAGTAGTGACTCCTTTCCGGTTCATTTTCTAGTTAGCGCTCGGAGTTCCCAAGAAGGGGAAGTCCGCAGTCTGGTTTCCATCATCGGCGACAATCGTGTCGTCGACACCCGTGAGTATCCCAGCAGCAAGCACCGAGTAGCTGCGATCGATGACGTCATCTGCGGGTGTACGCCCGCCACAACCACCCGCGCCAACAGGAATCTCGCCAACCACCTCGGCCTCTAGTCCAAGGTAGGTACCGCAGGTGCCCGAGTCCGTGTTCACGTAGAGTTGGTCGTCAGCGAGGATTCCTGCAAGAGCTGCGTATCGACCGTTTGCGTCCATGTCATCGGCGAGCAACTGGTTTCCACAGATGGTGTCTAGGGAGTCAAGGATAGCGAGGCTGCCCATGAAGTCGTCCGCAAACGATGCCCATCCAGAGGGACCAGCTTGGTTGTAGTCGTCCTTCGCCGAGTCCTTGGCATTACTGTCTTCGTTGAACGTGTTGTTCAATGCCGTGTTGATGGCCGGTCGCCCGGTTCTATCAATCTGGTTTCCGAGAGCAGGAGGATTGCCCGCTCCGAGTGGCAGACCGTCTTGAGAGTCACCGTCGCCACCGCACGCCGCAAGAGCCAAAGCACACACACTTACTAATTTGATTACTTTTTTCATCGTATTTCCCTTTCTAAATGTCTTTGACTAACGTGCTTGATGAGTACTTGCCCAAACGCCCAGAACTGGGCCGCCGGCGGTTACGAGGGATTTGTCAACTTGGACAACAAGAGACAGAACATTGCTTCCCGCGAACGTGTCACTCGCCGCAGCGCCATTGGCTCCGCTCTGCAATTGACCAACGAGAACACCGGAGGTCGCGGCATCAACAGCTGGACAACCCTCGCCGTCAAACGTCAATGAAGGCGCGGCCGCTACCACAGCGTTTACGGTCTCCGTGAAGCCGGTAAACTCCATAAAGAATGGATCATTCCGAAGCCCGGCGAAGACGCGCATGTTTCCGTCAGTGCTAGTAATCCCTGCAGTACTGGAAGGATCTCCCTCCACGTAGGAACCGCCTGCCCAACACTCGAGGGCTTGAGCCGTGTAGAACCGACAGATGATTTGTGTCTCGGTCTGAGGAGCACCAAATCCTGTGGAAGAATTGACGTGAAACACGTACTGGGCCGCGGTCGAAAAGCTCGCACCGGGACCGGCAAACGGGGTCACGTTAAGAATAAGGTTGACCCTCTCGGCGTCTGGAGTCATCCAAGCATAAAGATCCGTGATGTCTGCCGTCGGATCCGATACTGCTGCGGGCGCATCAATGTGGTCCGCGGCCATTAGTTGAGATATTCCAAGAGCTGTTACGCTTCCGGCAAATATCATTGCGATTGCTGTATTCGTTTTCATTCTAATTCCTCTCATTTCGTTCCTAACACCCACACTCGTGGTGCGCTCAGTGAGTACGGCGCGTCGACAGAACCGGTTTCACGAAAACCAAAAATAATTTCCGTGCCGGCTCTGCCCCTCAGCTCGTGCCCCTTTTTTCAGGCCTCTTATTAACCTCTTCTAAGCCAAAATGCTTAGGATCTGGCCACTAAATTTTCTTTTGCTTGACCGTATTTTTTTTTCAAACACGCCAAAATGCACTGGCATACTAGGGTATAAAGACCCCACACGGCCGCTCATTGCATGGGAAAGAACTGGGTAAGCGGATGCAAGCCTGAGAAGGGCCACGAGCGAAAAATACGTTACTCCCCAAGGAGTGTTCGACCCGGGGGCTTGATGTATTTCAGGTGGCTAGGAAAAACAAAGCTGACTTTTGGAAAAGGGTGGCTAGAGGAAAGCCCCAGGTTCAGGCGCAATTCCAAGCTTTAAGAGCAGGTCTATTATTGCTTCGTTGTCCACAGCTTTCGAACGATATCGCGTTATCGACACCGGAGCGGGGTGCTTTTTACCCCATCGGGTAGATCCCTAAAAAAGTAGTCAACTTGGGCCCTCTCCGGCTTTTCTATCTGGTCTCGGCCGCGCTTTAATGCCCCGGGGTATGAGCGAAATACGGAGGGTTCTAGACAGGCTCCGGGCGGAGTCCACCAGCGAGCGGGACAAGGGCGATCGGTTCGTGGCTAGTTATCGAAAACTTCATGTTTGAAGTTTTCTTTCGCCGCAGGCGCTTTTGGGTGTCGTCAGCTTTAGAGGTTTTTTGAGCCAGGCATGGCCCCGAAAACGCAAACAGTGTAGAAACGTTTATGAAGGCAAGAGGGTTTGTGATCCTGCTCACTGTGGTTCTGACGCTGTCCACGGCCGCGGAAGCGGGCAGCCACCGAACTCCTTTCGTCGTAACGGATCTGTCCTCGGTAGCGATTTGGAGTACGGGGCTCTTTCTTAACTACGGCGATCCTGGTGACGATGTTGGGTACTCGCCGCGTCCGATTGCCAGGATAGCGGCTTATGTTGGTGCAGCAGGCTACGTCCTCGGAGGGCCTATCATACATGCTGCGAGAAACGACTGGGGGCGGGCCGGACTAAGCCTTGGGCTAAGAGCGGGGTTACCTGCGTTAGTTCCAACAATCGCTGGCCTAACAGGGCATGAAATCGAGTTTTGGCATGTGGCAGCCATTCCAATCGGCATGGCCGGAGCCATTGCATTAGACTGGTTTGTACTGGCCCAACAGCCTAAAAGCCAACCAGTGATGTTTCAGTTGAGAGGTACGTTCTAAGTTGGCTCATTGAAAGGAACTGGCTGATGCCCTCTCTTCTCCACCAGCTGTTGGCGAGCTAACTCCGGATTCGTGAAATTCTTGGTGCAGGCTGTTTTTTATGGGGACACACACCTATTTCTCACCGCGTCCGGCTATCTGAATTGGGTCGTGTGTC
>CAYPIX010000166.1:0-5448 GCA_964410875.1 uncultured Kofleriaceae bacterium | reverse complement strand
GCCTACCACGAAGAAATTTACCGCCTAACCACAGTAGATGGCCTCACTCAGATTTATAACAAACGGTATTTCACCGAGACACTTGAGAGAGAGCTTGGGCGCGCCCAAAGGTACAAAAGAGCTCTGTCGCTCATTATGTTCGATATTGACCACTTTAAGTCGATCAACGACAGCTATGGGCATTTGGCCGGAGATGCTGTGCTTCGCTTGCTCGCGCAAACGGTAGCGGGACGAATTAGACGAGAAGATACCTTGGCGCGATACGGTGGTGAGGAGTTTGCGATTATTTTGCCCGAAATCGATTTACAGCATGCGCTGCAATTCGCGGAGAAGGTCCGAGAAATTATCGAAAGTACCCAGTTTGATTTCGAGGGCGCGGATATCCCAGTCACGGTATCAGTTGGTGTTACCTCTCTTGTTGGAGACGACACACATCCGCAAGACTTTGTCCAAATGGCAGACAAGTGCCTCTACAAAGCGAAAGAAAAGAGCCGTAACTGCGTCGTAGGTCCGGGGGACTAAGCAGCGCCGCCTTTTATGATTCGAAGACTTGAGCGGAGACGCTCTCGCTCTAGGGGGGCTAATCCAGCTCTTAGAACCGGCGACTCTGGGCATCTCGCAAGTCCAGCATTGAGAGTCTCCATGGCGTCCTCTTTGCGCCCGATGCTGTCGAGAATCATGGCCTTCTCAAAGTAAAGGTCTTCGAGAAGCCAGTCGAACCCGCCCGCAAGACAGCGAAAGCTGGTTTCAATGGACCTCAGAGCTTCCGGGAATCGGCCTAAGTCGGCTAGTACAGCGCCGCGCCAGTAATGGACTTCTGGCGATTTAGGGGACTTACCTAGGGCCATCTCAGCGGCTGCTAGAGCCGAGAAATCATCATCTTGGGCCGACAGAACCTGGCATTTCAAAAGCCAAGCTTCCGGGTCGTGAGGGCGCATACGCAGGGCTCTTGTCACAATCCGGTCAGCTTCCCAGATCTCATCCCGGTCTTCGTTGCCGCCGAGCAGGGTCCGGGCAGTCTCCAGGAGGTCATCAAAGTCTCTGTCGTGTTCTTGCATGGCCTTAGGTGCCCCGAAAAGGGCTAGTTTCTAAGGCTAGCTTGATTTTATGGGTGGTGCCAGGCACGTTTTTGTCACGAATGGCTGGGCTCGAAAAGGTGGGGCCAACTCACCATCAGAGCGCGGATATATATTGAGAATAACGTGGGTTGTATTGCTCTCCTAGACGATTCAGTCATTAACCAAATTGCGGCCGGCGAGGTTGTCGAACGTCCTGCCTCGGTGGTCAAAGAGCTGGTGGAGAACTCCATCGACGCCGGGGCCACGCGGGTCGATATCGAAGTCCAAGGAGGCGGTAAGACGGGGATTGTCGTTCGCGATGATGGGCGCGGAATGAGCGAGTCGGATATGCATCTGGCCATTCAAAGGCACGCAACGTCTAAACTGGTTGGCTTTGCAGATTTGTACACCCTCGACACCCTTGGCTTTCGAGGAGAAGCACTGCCTTCCATCGCCGCGGTATCTTCCCTTACGGTCACGAGTCGTCGCCCCAACACCGAAACTGGTTATCGCATTTCAATCTGTGGTGGTGAGGTTGTAGAGCAAGGCGAAGTCGGAGCACCGGTAGGCACGCAAATTGAGGTGCGTGATCTTTTGGCTGCCGTTCCAGCACGGCTGAAATTTTTGAAATCAGACTCCAGTGAAGCTGCACAAATCACAGATGTCGTGACCAAGCTCGCGCTGGCTCACACTGGCGTGGGATTCGATCTTAAGAACAACGGACGACAAGTTCTTCGGACCAAGAAAGGTGAGCCCCACGCATCCAGGGTAGCCCTGCTTCTCGGCAAAAAATCACCCGTCATTTTTCACGAAGTCGAACATATAGAGCAGGGCGTCTCAGTTCGTGCTTTTCTGGCCGCCCCCGAGCAAGCGCGGACGACTTCACGGGCAACATTTCTTTTCATTGGGAAAAGGCCTATTCGTGACCGCGGACTTCTTCACGCGATGTCTAGCGGGTTCGGTGAACTTCTTCCGAAGGGACGTTATCCAATGGGAGCAGTCTATCTTTCTGTTCCTAACGGTCGGGTAGACGTAAATGTTCATCCACAAAAAAGCGAGGTTCGATTCTCGGATCCGCAGTCGGTTTACGCTGCTGTGCGTCACGCAGTGGCTAGAGGTGTAAGAGAAGCACCATGGCTTTCTGCTGCACTAGACTCATCTGCGGTCACCCTGAATCCGGTCTCGAGTTTCGCAGCTCGCTACGCCCGAGAGCGGCAACTGTCATGGTCGACAGGAAATTCTCGTCCTTTTGACAATCCTCGGTCCGATTCCGAGAAGAAGGAGCAGACGCTCGACTGGTCGAATGTCGTTTCTCTAGGGGACACTGCTTCCGTTGAGCCCCCCAAACCTTCCACGCCGGCGTCGGTTGCTCATTCAGAACCCCAAAGAGACCCGTCACACGCTGGTTTTGTGTGTTTCTCGGACCTTCGCTACTTGGGGCAAATTGACAAGACGTACTTGCTCTGCGAAGCAGAAGGGGAAATTGTTCTAGTAGACCAACACGCAGCGCATGAGCGAGTTGTTTTCGAGCGGTTGAAGGCAAAGGAGACGGGCAACGTAAAAACTCAGGCAGTATTATTTCCACTTACTATCGATGTAGAGCCCGCCTTGGCTGCAGCCCTTGCAGAAAATGTCGATACGGTTTCGGCGTCGGGGTTCGAAATAGAACCGTTCGGAGAAAATGCGGGCTCTGTGACTCTTGCTATAAAAGCAACGCCGGCGGGCCTTCGAGAATCTGCTGAAGAAGTCGTGAGGCAACTCTTGGAAGAACTAAGCGAAAAGGGCGGCTCGCGAGCAGCGGAGGCAATAAGGCTTCGAGTGCTTGCGACCGTGGCGTGTCACTCCTCGGTTCGCGCCGGCGATTCTCTGAGTGAGGACGAGGTGTACGCTTTGTTTCGCGACATGGATGAAACAGACGCGCGAACTCATTGTCCCCACGGCCGTCCGACAACCCTTCGTGTTTCACTCCGTGAAGTCGAAAGACGCTTCGGAAGGCCGTAGTTGACAACTGAGAGCTGAGAAGCAGCGGTTGCTACTCCATCATCATAAGTTCATCAAAGTGTACCGTAGCCCAGTTTGTGGCTGCTGCTTGCCCGTCAGCAGACCAAGCAAGTCCCCCAGCGCCATGTCCAGCCGTGACGTTATTCACAAAAGGGCTGGTCGCTACGTCAAGACCTACGTAGTTCGAATTAAGTAGGTTTTCGTGGGTTCCAAGATTCTGTGCCACGCCGCCGTTATGGCAACCCAAGCATCCGTCGTCGTTCAAACTGGGAAGAACCTCGGAGTTGAACGTGGACAGAGAAAGGGACACGTCAATCGGTGGCTCACCAGACCCTCCGCCGCCCTGCTCATCAACGGAGCCTACACAGGCAGGAGCCAGTAATAAGATTGCGGCCAAAGACCATTTAGCTAGTTTTTTCGTACCCACACCCATCAGCTCACCCCGTTTCCTAAAGACATCAACGTTAATTGCAATTTGGAAGCCCATCCAAACTGTAGTCGCACCAGTATACAACACGCCGTGTTCAAAAGGTATTTGCAGGGAAAGGTCGCCTGTTGTCCCTGGGGGACCTACCCTGGGTTCCTGGGGATTTTGAGGCCCAGGCCGAAGCTAAGTGCAAATCTCTGTCGCTAAGTTACTGTCCGCTCGGTGACGCCCCGACTCGTCATACTCGTAGGTCCAACCGGAGCCGGTAAGAGCGCGCTGGCGCTGCGAATTGGTGAAAAGTTTGGAGCCGAGATTGTTTCTGCCGACTCGCAACAGGTCTACCGCGGTATGGACATTGGAACCGCAAAAGCGACGAGAGAACAACGGCAACGGGTGCCTCATCATCTTCTCGATGTACTCGATCCAAGCGAAGAGATGTCTGCTCAGACGTTTGTCGATAAAGCTGACCAGGCGATAGCGTTGTCGAGCAAAGGGGGGCGTCCGGTTATCGTCGCAGGCGGAACCGGCCTCTATGTTCGTGCGCTTCTCTTTGGCCTTTTTACCGGGCCCGCCAAAGACGAGGGGGTAAGGGATAAACTCAAAGCGGAATCTCAAAGGGTGGGGATTCCCGCTTTATGGGAACGGCTAAAGACGGTGGATCCTGCGGCTGCCGAACAGATTATGAGTCGCGACCTTCGGCGCATTATTCGCGCGCTCGAAGTGCATGAGCTTACGGGGATACCTCTTAGCGAGCATCACCGGCGTCACCAAGAGAACGTAAAAGCGAGGTATCCAGCAATTTGGATTGGGATTTCACCGGAACGAGAAATCCTCTACCAGCGAATAGACAAACGGGTCGACCAAATGATGGCAGATGGTTTCGTCGAGGAGGTCAAAGGGCTTCGTGAGAAGGGAGTCACTCGAACGATGCGATCGCAGGCCGCTATTGGTTACTCCGAAATTCACTCGGTTTTGGAAGGAGAGTTGCCCCTAAATGATGCCGTGGTCCGAATCAAGCGAAATTCAAGGCGATATGCCAGGCGTCAACTGTCTTGGTATCGGCGTTCGGAACAGGTACGGTGGTACGCTGAGGGTGATTTGGTTGACCCCGGAGTGTTGGAGAGTTACCTAGAGGAAAACGTAACAGAACATGTCTGATGAATTGCCAAACCGAGCTGTTTTAGACTTCGAACGCCCCATCGTAGATTTGGAGCGAAAAATCGGGGCACTGGAGGAATTAAGCGGTAGCTCTGCTGATTTTGAAGGGGAGATCCGAGAGCTTTCCAAAAAAGCAGCAAAACTTCAGCGCGAAATTTTCGCGGATCTTACAGCTCAACAGCAGGTCCAACTGTCCCGACATCCTGCCCGGCCTTTTTTTCTCGATTACGTGGCCGAGTTGACGGAAGACTTTGTTGAGCTCCACGGCGACCGGGGGTTCCGGGATGATCCTGCTGTTGTTGGCGGGTTAGCGAACTTTGACGGTCAGGAAGTGCTGGTCGTTGGCCACCAAAAAGGGCGAAACACCAAAGACAACGTGTATCGAAATTTCGGCATGCCCCGACCGGAGGGTTATCGAAAATGCCAAAGGCTATTCTCTCTTGCGTCCCGGTTCAGGCGGCCCATCTTGACCTTTATAGATACGCCAGGAGCGTACCCTGGAATGGGAGCAGAAGAGCGGGGACAAGCTGAAGCGATAGCGATTTCTCTAGAGGTAATGGCGTCTCTCCGAACACCTGTGATCGCAACGGTCATCGGAGAAGGAGGTTCCGGTGGAGCTTTGGCTATTGGCGTCGCAGACCGACTCCTAATGCTCGAATATTCGATCTATTCTGTCATTTCACCAGAGGGGTGCGCTTCCATTCTTTGGCGTGACCCAAGTAAGGTCGCCGAGGCTGCTAAGCAGCTCAAACTGACCGCTGGCGATCTTCGTAGCCACGAGATTTGTGACGAGGTAGTAAGGGA
>CAYPIX010000165.1:0-5710 GCA_964410875.1 uncultured Kofleriaceae bacterium | reverse complement strand
GGCCATGTACTATGGGCAAGGCTTTGCCAACCTTGATGTGGGTGCACATGAGTTTGCCCATGCCCTGACGCAAAATACCGCCAATCTGATTTACCAAAACGAGTCTGGAGCGATAAACGAGTCAGCCTCCGACATCCTAGCCGCAATCTGCGATAGCTACGAAAAGGGCGGCGTTAGCGCGACTACCTTTATTATCGGTGAAGACATTCGAATTAATGGACAGGGCGGGTTCACCAAGAACTTGAGCGATCCTCTCGCGAGTGGGTTGCCAGACCTCTACTCTGAGCGTTACATCGGCCCAGAAGACAATGGCGGCGTACACATCAATGCTGGTATCGGCAATCTCGCCTTTTACCTTCTTTCTGAAGGTGGAGTTCACCCGCGGAACAAGACTTCAGTGTCGGTCGTTGGGGTAGGAATGAACAACGCGACCCAGATATTCTACCGAGCTCTCACGTCCTATATGGGCACTAACACTAATTTCGCTCAAGCGCGTGCGGCTTTCGAGCAGGCAGCCTCAGATATTCATGGCAGTGAATCCAGCGAGGTGTTTTCTGTACGTGAAGCCTTTTCCGCAGTCGGTATCGGTGTTGCTCCAACACAACGCCCACCAGCAACCACTCCAAGTGGAACACAGGCTCCTGGGATCGGGACCGTTCCGACGCAGACTGGAGGTGCAGTTGCTACCTCTGGGGCGGTGGTAGGCGGCTGCCAAGTGGGCAATCAACCCGGTGCGCCGATGTGGTTCATCCTGTTTTTCGCAGCCGTGTTTTTGGGGCGAAGCAACCGTTCACGTAGCTAGTAGGATGGCTACTTCCTTTGGGCTCGCGCTGCGAGCCTCGCAAGCCAATCTTGCCCGTAAAGCTGCATTACCAAGGGTTGTGCTGGCTCCATAAGGATGGATGCAGCTTCTTTAAGCAAACCGTCTTGCTTGGATAAATAGGATTCCGCGGCTAGTAAACGCGCGGCCTCCCGTCTAATCAGCGGTGAAATATCTTTGCGGAGCGCCTTGCTCAGCATCTTTGCTGCCGCTTCATGTCGTGATGTATCTGCGAGATTACGTCCTACCAGGTAGAGGACAAGCCCAGAATCCGGGTTCTCAAACAGTGCCGTGGCAAGGAGGCCCATGCGAATGGCTGCTTGGTTTGGCGCTTCGGGCCAAAGGTAAGCGATAAGCGACTTGGGGACAGCATCGTGTTCTCGGGCGACAGCGAGTTTGATTTGGGCGTTTCTTTTTTCGTGGTCACCTAAAGGCAGTGCAGCAGCGCTTTCCAGGTGTACCACCGCCATCGGCCACTCTTCATTTCGAACCGAAATTCCCGCGAGCCTTTGCAGAGCTGTGTTACGAACGCTGCTAGTGTGTTGTGTGTTAGCAGCTACCTCTTCAAGGATTGGTTGCGCTCGTTCCGACTGTCTTGCTCTGATGTACCCGCTCGCAAGGGCAATCTTGAAGTTGGGCTCTTTGGGTGCATTTCTGCACATGTCTTGAAAGAGGCTGATTGCTTTTTCATGTTTGCGTCGTTTTTGCGCTTCCGCCGCTCTATACTGCCAGTTTGCAATCGCATGAGGGCAGGGCCGAGAAAAAATGCTTCTGCGGCGATACCTTTCGCGAACGACTTCAAGCGCGTCCTTTGGTAGTGGAACCGTTGCAATAAATTCGCGCCACTCCTTCGCAAGAACAGTCATGCTGGTTTGGTAGACGGATTCTACATCTCCGCCGTTCGCATAAAGGATGCGAACTTTCTCGATCCCGCGAGTTGCACTTAGCCAACGGACGAAGGAGCCGGCTACCGTATAAGAGCGTGCAGAGGAAAACCGAAGAAAACCTGGAGACATTAGATCTTCTATTGGGGGTGCTACGCCAAGTTCAGTCATAGCTCGTGCTGATTGGTGAGGGGTCAAAGGGCGTACGAAGTGATCCGGCCAATCCATTGCCACAGCGATTCCTTCTACTAAGCCAACGGTGACAAGAAGTGGGAATCCTAGGACGTCTTTTGCGCTTACACCGAATAAAGAATCTGCGAACTCGGCTGCGACTACGTGAACCAGTTCGTGACGAAGAACCTGGTGTGGGAATCCCGCGTCGTTCAGGTAAATCTCGCGGCGCCAAGGTTTGGCCATGTAAACGCGCCGCGCTCCCATTGCCCGGTATTTTTCGTCCGGATCTGAGAAGTAAAAGCTCCGTATTTTTTCTGGAACGACGACATCAAGTTCTTTCTCTACTTGGGATAGTCGAAAGTCGTGGTCGTCAGCAATTTCTTCTATTCGCTCAGCAATCTCAGTGTCGTCCGGGTAGTGAATGATGAACCGGTCAGTCTCGTAGACTCCGCCGAGCCTGCGCGCCAAGTCTGAGACGTCCGGTGCATATCCAAGTCGCCCAGAAAAAAGAAAAAGCGTCGCGAAACCGACACAGATGACGGTGCCAGTGTGCAAACGACGAAGTCGCCAAGTTTGCTTGCTAGGTGAACGTGTTGTGCACAGGGTTCGCCAGTCCGCGGTTGCCGAGACAATGCAATGGAGGCCAAACACCCCAAGGATTTGCTCTAGGCGCGAGAAATAGAAGGGGCTGCGAAAACCGATGAGCTCGTCGTACAGATTGCCGGGGAAGTATCCAATCAGGAGGTTGTAAGAAAAGACCGGGGGCGTCGCGTAGAAACGATAGATGGGGATAGCAACTAAAAAAACAAAAACGATGTAAGGCAGCACGGTGCCCCTTCTCTTGCTACCGCCTATAGCAGCTAGAGAAGAACCTAGACCAGCGCAAAGCCAACCTGAACAAAGCGGCAAGAACAAAAAACAAACTGCACCAAACCCCCATGCGCAGACGCGCACTCGCATTGCATTGAACAAGACGCATACCAATGGGAAGGCGAGAAGAAAGGTAAGGGCGAAGGCACTGCGGAGCCAGACAGACGAGAGTTGCTCGCCCGCTGTTCGGCCGGGTCGCAAGTCGGGATCGACTTTGCGAGTCGCTCGAGTTTCTGCCGAGCCAAGATCTAAACCGGCAAGTGAGGAAAAAAATGCCAGGAACATAGCGAATTCGAACCCAAAGGTTCCAAGCAATGGGGTCGCGCACATGAAAATGGCAACTAGGGTGAGGGTGGCACCCCATAGAAAAAGGCGGCGCGGCCGCAAAAAAAGCCGAAAAGGCTTCGTCATGTCGGTATCTTGGCACGTCCTGGCAGTCCGTGCCTACGGTGGGTTTCCCTCTTCTCGTTTGGTCCGGTTTTGCGTTAGTTTCCGCCTCTAGTCGATGGAGCGCCAGGATACCACCATCATTGAGACGCGAAACACCCGCGCCTCAATCAACCTCAAGGTCGAATACCAGAGGCTGAACGCGTTTTTTGCTGACTACACGACCAATATCTCCAAAGGTGGAACCTTTATCTCTACCAATGAGCCTCTCGATGTGGGAACCGAGTTTGCCTTCAAATTGGACGTTCCGGGTGTGGAGGAAGTTCTTTCATTAAAAGGAATTGTGCGTTGGGTGGTCTCTGTGGACGACGCCGATGAAAGAGGGCCTGGTATGGGTATCGAGTTCGTGTACGAAGACGATGAAGAGCGAGCCAGAGTTGAAAGCGTAGTCGAAGAACTCATGGTCAGTAGTTTAGGACGAGATCTGTATGAAAAACTTCTTGGTGGGGAGGGTGCCAGTTGAGCGAGGTTTTTTCTCAAGACGAGCAATTTAGGAAGCTGCGGCTCTTGGCACCCAATCTGGTGACTGCCATCAGCATGCTTTTCGGCCTTTCTTCCTTGTTGGCTTCTATTGAGGGACGTCACGTGGACTCAGCTTGGTTGATTGCCTATGCGGTGCTCGCGGATCGGTTGGACGGTTTTCTTGCCCGGTTGTTGCGAGGGACGAGCGAACTGGGCGTGCAAATGGATTCGCTCGCGGATTTTCTCAACTTCGGTGTTGCCCCGGCGGTTCTATTTTTTACCTCACTCAGCACAAGGGAAAGCGCATTCGCGAGTGATAGCGGGCGCTTTGTTCTTTTGATCGCATGTGGTGCGTGGGTGTTATCGGCCATGTTTCGGTTGGCGCGTTTCAATGTAGGTCAAGATCTAGCCAATGAAAGCGATGATCGGTTCTATTTTGGTGTACCCACAACATTGGTAGCAGGACTGATGATCATGTGGTTCCTTGCTCTCCTCAAGTACACATCTCCATCAAGTGCGATGGCTCCGACAGAGCCGTTTGGTGGCGTAAAGCTCTTTGGTGAGGCGTTTACTACCCCGTCCTCTGTTTGGCGCTGGATCCCTGCACTAATGGGGCTCGGGGCGATTCTGATGGTTTCTAATATGCCGATTCCCAAACTCGGAAGTATGCGAAACAAACCGTTCGCGGCCTTTGTTCTTACCAATGTTGCGATTGGTTATGTGTTTGGTGCCATGAGAATCTTCCCGGAGTTCATGATTTGGGCGCCAAGTGTTTGGTTTGTTCTTTTTATGCTTGCGGCTTTTATCTCGAAGGCTGCAAGACAGGCCAAGCCGCCTCCGCTATTCCCTAACTAGTCGCTGGGGTTTGACGGTGACGTCAGCTCTATTTCTAGCTCTATGTCTACAGCCGCCAATGTGATTTCGGGCGTTCGACCTATGGCCACAAGGGTCCCGTTCGTATCGAAACCCTCAACAGTAATGGTTGCGAGAACAGGCGACGAGGGAGTCGTCAGGCTAAGCACTAGACGCCCAGCAGAGTCCCGGCTGCGAGTCTCCTCGGTAAAGGGTTCGCTCAGAGTAATTCGGGCGGTTTCTACCGCGCGCAGTAAAACCGGATCTCCTGTAACTGAAATAGAGATCGTGCCGGTTGTCCCGAAACATGAAAAGAGTAGAAAAAAGAACGGGGATAGAATCTTGCAGGAGCGCAACGATCTACAACGCAGCTTCGGGAACGGGGTTGCGTAAATTGCGTGCAAAGAACCCAACCAACATTCGAGAAAAATGGAGCCGGGCTTGTCGGCCTCGAAGGCCGTGAGCGTGGCCTGGATATATCATCAGCTCAAAAGGGGCGCTCTCTTTCTGGAGCGCCTGAATAAACCGGAGAGAGTTTTCGAATAGAACGTTGTCGTCCGCGGTGCCGTGCACTAGAAGGTAAGGCTTCTTTAGGTTTTTTGCGCGCGACACAACATCGGTCCGTTCATAGGCATCTCGGTTTTCCTGGGGCTTACCCAAATATCGTTCTGTGTAGTGCGTGTCGTAGAGACGCCAATCTGTGACAGGTGCGCCCGCAACCGCAGCAGAAAATGGCGTGTCAGGCTCTGTAATGAGTAGTGAAGCCATGGTGCCGCCGTAGCTCCAACCCCAAACGCCAATCCGATCGGGGTCAACCCAGGGAACAGTTTTTAGGAACTCGACCCCGCGCAGTTGGTCTGCCACTTCAATGTCGGCTACCCGTTTGAAAATTTTTCTAGTGAACTCTCGGTCTCGGTTTCCGGTGCCTCTGTTGTCGAGAATAAAAACACCAAACCCCTGTTGGGTTAGGAAGACCGACAACGGAGAAATCACGCCGTACGCATCCCGCACGAGTTGTGCGGTCGGACCGCCGTAGACGTAGACAACGACAGGGTACTTCTTGTCGTCACTGCGTTCTGGTGTCAGAAGAAGCCCGTTGAGAACGGTGCCGTCTTCGGCTTTCACATCGATCCACTCACGGCCTGGGAGTGCCAACGTTTCCCAGGGAGCTTGCCCTTCCTTGGGGACCTTGTATATGGAC
>CAYPIX010000164.1:0-5762 GCA_964410875.1 uncultured Kofleriaceae bacterium | reverse complement strand
GCCGCTTCCATCGCCTTGGTGTACTCGGCGACTGCTGGAACATCGAGCGCATGGTCAAAATGTGTGTGCCCGACCAATACAGCATTTACATCCGAGAAGATGCCTTGCACCAAAGCGCGATTAGATTGCAACGGGCGCCCCGTTAACACCCGTCTCGCAGGAACGCGAGAAACATACGGGTCAATGGCAATTACGTGCCCCTGGTACGAGAGCCGAAAACCAGAAGTCCCCAACCAAGAGACCTCCAAGCCTTTTGGAAACACTCCCTGCCCTTTACCCAAGAGCTCATCATGTGCCTGTCTGTCCGCTCGGTTCCGGCGCTGCTTACCCGTGAGGTAACTCAGCAGAGGAGGAATGCGGAGCTTGGGTCTGTTCATGCGTTTTCGAGTGTGCCCGACAACGAAAAACCGTCCTACTGACGACCTCGCTTATCTGCCAAGGTTCACAAACATGTTGCTTAGGTTCCCCAAACCTAAAAAACGAACACAATTCGCTCGGCAAATTAGCAAATACCTTGTATAAACTGCCAAGTGGAGTTCAGCCACGAACCAGATTACGGTCGAGAGTTTTTCGACCAATACGGGGTGGGCAACCCCGCCTACCGGAACGCTTGTCGTGCGGTAGGTAAGGAGCTGTATCGACGTTTTCTACCCGACCGAGTGATCGACTGGGGCTGTGGCGCTGCCCTCCACGCAGGGGCTCTCGCGGATTGCGGTGCTCAAGTTACGGCTGTTGATCGCTGTCCAGCCGATCCTGACCAGCGCGAGCCTGGCGTCCGGATCGTTCATGCTGACCTTCGTTCCAAAGAGCGACCACCAGGTATCCCAGCCACCTGCGATCTGTCCATTTGTATCGACGTCCTGGAACACATCGATGAATGCTTCGCCCAGCGCGCACTCGAACACATCGTGCACGGTGCTGGTGTTGTCATCCTGTCCTGCGCCCCAAAGGGTCAAGGTGGCCACCAACACGTAAACGAGCAACCGAGAAGATACTGGATTGCTAAAATGGAAAAACTCGGTTGGTTCTACGACCGGGGGGCCACAGGTGCCTTAGAAGACCAACTTCGAACCCAACGCGATGAAATGCCTTGGAGCTGGATGTATCACAATCTTTGTGTCTACCGCCCAACCCCAAGCCCTGGCCGACGCCAGCGCAGTCGACCTGTTTCGACCGAGCCGCCCTGCAGTTAAGGCACGGCGGCTTTCGCGCGCCGAAAAAAGTAGAGCCCGCTCACGACGAGAAGCACGGATGTCGCAATTCCAGTCGCGTAGGAAAAATAGCGAAAGAAGTGAAGGTACGAAACATCTACGCTTCCGAACTGCTTGTAGAAAAGCACTGCCACCGACCCTGTGTAAGCCGCCGCATCGCTCATATAAATAAGAAAGACACTGGTGGCTGCAACCCCAAGAACCGCAATAGTGCGGTCAAACAGTACACAGCCAAAGGGCACGTAGCTGAGGTAAAGGCCAAGTCCAACTCCTATCATCCAGTTCATAGGAGAAATCAAACCAAGGTCGAATAACCATGTCGCCCCAATCAGGAGCAACGCGCCCCCGGTCATAAAAACATACGTGCAAAGTAGGCCAACTCGGTTGTCTTTCACTTTGGACAAAAGCGCCAACATAGCCATAACGCATATTGCAATTGGCACTTCAGTTTTTGTGAAGATTGACGGTTCTTCTCCGTACCCGAGTGACTGCCAGATCTCTGCGGCAAAGTTGTCGCGAAAGTCTCGATAGGCAGTCAGAAAAACGTAAACAGCTACCAGCACCAAGAGCCCGAACGCGTATTTGCGAAAAAATTGCCAGCGGGCCTCCCCGTCCATGGGAATCCGCCTGGTGCGCGTTTCAATGTCTTTAATATTCGGCGCCGGTAACTGCGACAACCCCCAAACCGAGATCAGAAAGAAAGGAAGAAAGAGCGCGCCGGTAGTGAAAGGCATCCAGGACTCTGGTACGCCGCTATCGTAAAGATAGCGCCCCACGGACTTCACATAACCGCTCGCCACAATATAGGAGCAGCTCAAACCTGCCCCTAGTACTTCAGACGTTCGCCGCCCCTCCAAGAAACTAAACACCAGTCCCCAGACGAGCCCTAGGGACAGCCCGTTGAGAAAAATTGCGACCGCTTGGCCTCCGGGCGGTGTCAACGCAAAGAGAAGCAGTGCTCCTTCAGCCCACAGAATAGTGCCAACCAATGCCCATGCGCGCTTTTGTCGCGAAATCTCTGAATTGAATTTTATGCCGAGCGCCTTTGACAAGGCGTAGCCTAGGACCTGGCTTATAACGAGGGCTATTTTCAAGTCTAGGCCAAAAAGGGTTTGGTTTTCGTATGTCGCCGCCGCAAAGGGCTTGCGAAAACTGTACATACAGAAATAGCAAGTGAAGGCCATAGCCACTGCGAAAACAGTGAGCCACGAGCCGCTTCGATTCGCGAGCCAGAGCCGAAGTCTAGAGTTCTGTGGATTGCCCACGACCGACACTACCTTGCACCTCTGTGCCCATGATACCGTTTGGCCGTGAAGACCTTCCTGGTCCCGCTAATGTTGTTTGCCTCGAGCGTCATTATGGCGTTCGCATGGCTGGGACATATCCGTTTTAAGCAATACCACTTTTTTATTGCGCTTCTAGCTAGCTGGACCTTGGTGTTGCCCGAATACATTCTAAATGTATCCGCCATACGTTACGGACTGGGCACGTACACCGGCGCTCAAATGGCAGCGTTTAATTTGGCAACCGGTGTCCTCTGTGTGGCGCTTGTTTCCCGCTTCTACCTTGGGGAAAACCTGAGCAATCAGCAGTTGCTAGGCTTCTTTTTTATGGTGGTCGCCGTCGTCCTTATCCTCTACAAGCCGGAAGCTAAGGATGAGCCCGTCGAGCCGTTACCAAGCGTCGGTACGAGCGAAGCCGCGACCGCCGATCACTAGCAAGCTTAGGGGAATAAGAGGGACAAAAGCAGCTAAGCAAAGGGCGGCGAAGTAGCTTCCAGCATACACTTTGCAAAGAGCCAAGTATGCAGGTCCAAGCGCGCTGCCAATGACCAGTCCACTCATCTGGATTCCCAGGATACTACCCAGGTGTTTGCGGCCAAAGAGCTTAGCCAATGCAACATTGGTCAGGGTTCCAAAAAGCCCAGAGGTCAACCCTCCAGCAGCGATCACAGTCCAGTATCCCGAAACTTCACCGAGGAACCCGAACCCAAGATAGGCGACGGTTTCCCCCAACAACATCGTTGCCAAAAGAGGACGGAGAGAAAACCTGTCGCTTAAGTAACCAGCCGCAAAGGCGACGACAGCACTCACGACCGCGAGGGGCGGAAACAGGTTCTCCATAAAACTCGCGCTCCGGCCCATTTCTCTTCCGAGGTCATACATATGGAATGTCGTGCCCGTTATGACCATGCTCTGGATAGAGAGAGCAAGAACCACCACCCAAAGAGGTACTGAACGAAGAGCTTGGGTGCGCGTAGCCCCATCGATTTCCTCGGGCTCCGTTTTCTCTGCGAGATCGCCGAGCCCATCTGGTTGCAAACCAACGGTCTCTGGGCTGTCGCGAAAAAGCAGCCATGCGATAAATGTCATCCCTATCCCCGTCCCTACTGCGAGGATCAACCACGCGGTGCGCCAAGACTCGACTTCATGGATGAGAGCCGAGAGGACTTTGGGAGAAAAGGAGAAGCTGAGAGCGACAAACACGCCCATTACGGCTGATACAAATCCACGGCGGCGAACAAACCAACGCGCGAACATGGTCCGGCACGAAAGCGTCAGCATGCCCTGGCCCGTGAAACGCAAAAATGCGAACCCTAACGCCAGGGTAGCCAACATGGAAATCTGAACTGGAATGCCCGGAATTGACGCGGCCACCTTGTCAATTTGGCTAAGACAAACAAGTGACAAGCCAAGACCAGCGCTCGCAGTCATAGCCGTTAACCGAGCGCCCTTAACATCAAGCACACGGCCGCCCCATGGCAGAAGAAACCCGCTGGCAAGGGTCCCGAGTAAATACGTCACGGAGAACTCGACTCGTGACAGCCCCGTAGCCGCGATGAGTGCGTCCGTAAACACGCTCACCCCGGCTGTTTGGCCAGGGATACTCATGATTATGCCAATCACAGCACCCAGCAAAACCACCCAGCCGTAGAAGAACGGCACTCGGCGCGGAGAAATTGGAAATTCCGAGTTCACGTAGAGCGCTTGGGTATCACGGCATTAGCTCGAAAATGCAAAGAAAGCTGCGTTCCCGAGCACCCGTTCGCAGTAGGGCTCCGGCTTTGCTTCTGATAGACTCCGGCCATGGGAATCATGGATTTCGTCAAAGGTGGTGTCAAAGAGCTCGCGATCGCGCGGCCCGATGCAAGTAAAGGGGATGTAGTTTACAAGCACCCCGACAAGACCATCCCGATGAAGGCGCAGCTCACTGTCGAGGCGGACGAGATTGCTCTTTTCTTCAAGGACGGCAAATTTATTGGCCAGCTCGAGCCTGGGCGACATCAGCTAGAAACCCAGAACATTCCTTTCATCGGCCAACTGATTGACAAATTCACTGGTGGCGACGTCTTTGTTGCCGAGATCTTTTTTGTCAACACGCGCGAAATGACCGACATGAAATTCGGTGGGCCCATAGGAAAAATTCGAGATTCTCAGAGCGGCCTGCTCGCGAATATGATGATTCATGGCACCTACTCTGCTCGAGTGATAGATGCACCCAAACTTGTTATCGGCCTCTTAGGTCTTGGTCATCATCAAGGTTCGCAGTTTATGAACTGGTTCCGCGACCTTGTCATGAAGACCATCAAGGATGACATTGCAGAGCTTTGCGTGAAAAAGAAGTGGCCCTTGGTCGATGTTGCATCGGGCGCGTACACGGAAGAAATCGAAGCGGAAGCCCTGGTTGGAGTCCGTACCCACGTCGAGTCCTATGGTCTCGAAGTCGCGCGTTTCGGCAATTTTCACATAGCCATAGACAGTGAAGACGAAGAGCGTCTAAACAAGTTCTACGAAAAGGCCTCGTACATCAATATGTCCGGCGGTATGCAGGGCTACCAGCAGTTTGCCCAGGCAGAGATGATGATGAACGCCGGCGAAGGCATGGCGAAAGGCGGCGGTGATGGTGGCGGAGGCGGAGCGCTTGCGGGCGCTGGCCTTGGCATGGGCCTAGGAATGGCCAATCAAATGATGAATCAGAACCAACAGCAGGCCAATGTACCTACGAATACGCCTGCAACAGGTGGGGCTCCACCGCCTCTTCCCGGCCAGGGAGGAATCGCATTCTTTGCCGGAATCAACGGTGCTCAAGTTGGCCCGTTAGACGAAGCAACCCTGTCCCAGAAAATTGCAGCGGGCGAAATTACCGCTGAGACACTGGTTTGGAGACAGGGCATGGCGCAGTGGACAGCAGCGGGCCAAGTCCCTGAGGTAGCCAAATTGTTCCAAACTCCACCCCCGCTTCCGTAAACCAACATCGTCATATGCGCGTCGTAGGGTTGTCCCATGCGGAAACGAATGCGCTTTGACGAGCATATTTCTTTGCCCGCAGCCGAGGTGTACAGGGGGCTGCTCAACCTAACTAACCGCTGTCGATGGGTTCCGAACTTCGTGGGAATGGAAACCGACGCGCCGGGCGTTGCCAAGCGCGGCACTCGGTTTCGACAGATACAGCGTTTCTTTGGCCGCGACCACGTCGAGGACATCGAAGTCTTAGATGCGTTTCAGGACAGACTGGTTCGTTTCTGGGTGTTTTCTCATAAAGGCCCTAAAC
>CAYPIX010000163.1:0-5877 GCA_964410875.1 uncultured Kofleriaceae bacterium | reverse complement strand
CCTTCGCGTTTATTGGAGCTCTTGCTTTCGGAGCTTGCGCGTCAGATGAAAACCCGACTCCTACGAACCCTGGTGGCGGGCTTGGAACTGGCGGGTCCGGTGGAGGAGACGGGTCCGGCGGAGGAGACGGGTCCGGTGGAGGAGACGGGTCCGGTGGAGGAGACGATGGAGTCATTGAGGGACAGCTAGGTTTTAGAGTCTGTGACTCCACGAGCCCCAAAGTAGGCCAAGTGGCAAACCTCGTTGGCGTGAACGGATATTCTATCGACGGCACTGCCGAAATTATTGACGACTGCACGATTCGAATTAACAGCCTGGTTTCGCCAAGCCTAGGTATTCGTCTCTACGCTTATGGTGGACAGAGCTTGTCTAACTTCGCTGGACTTGGAAGCGGCTTCTTCTTCCAACCAGAAGCATTCGATGTCGATGACCAATCTGTAATCGCGACCCAGGGTGGCATCGATGTAGCGAACGACGGTGTTCGAGGAGCTGGACCGCAAATTGATCCATTTGCTGACGGAAACACCGACTTCTTGATTCAAATGAAACCCGGACGGGATATTGAACAGCTTGGTGCTCTGAGCATTTGGTGCGAACCAGCAACTCAGAACTTCGGCGAAGGCACCTTTCAATAGTCGATCTTCACCGTTCCCCACCGAACAAAACGTAACTAACGACTGGGCGTAAACTTGGTCCAGTTTTTGTTGGCTAGATTCGAATCCGTGCGCGGATCGTAGAGAGCGTCGTTGGTTCCGAAGTAACCACCCTGCCCGTCGCTCCAGTAGTGTTTATAGCCGGACTCTACTTTGTACTGCTTACCCGAGGTTGGGTCTTGGACTTGAGTCCGACCAAGAGTTAAATCCACGCTCGCTGCATGCCCGGCGTCCCGCATGCCCGTTCTTCGCTGAAAACTCCGGTGGCTCTGATCTAAAATATCGCTATTGATTTTCCCCACGGCCCTGGAGGTCGCCCCGACCGCAGCGATGTCTGCCATCCGTTGCTGGTGTGCCCGTGCGCTTGCTTGCATCCTTTGTTGATGCTGCCGTTCATTTCGCCGTATTCCCGCCATCATCTTGCGCCCCGATTCCCTTAGCCAATCCTCGTCCATCCGCAGATTCGCCAAACCATAAATAAACGCGTTTTTTGCACTGGAAAAATCAGACTCCACCATGAGCTCTTCGGCCCAATAGGTCCAAGTAACCAAGGATCCTTGTCTGACGATTTGCTGAACGATGACCGCAAAGCTCTCACTGCCATCTGCGTGCTTCCAATCCGTCCCGAGCACCCGATGGCTCATCTTGCTCTGTGTTTTTGGAATCGAAGCTGCGAAGCGCTCCCAATAGTCCAAGACCTCGGGCAACGGATAGCTTTTCACGAGCGCGCTCCCTGCTTTGCTAGAGCCAGGCTCAATGTATTTAGCAACGAGTTTTTCGATAGAGGGGACCGGAGCAATGTTCCGCTTAGCCATTCGCGCACTTTCACGAGCAAATCTCTCTTTTGAATAGAAGTAGCGTTTTCCCGGATAGCGAGTCACCCGCAGATTGTCGGGACCAGTCACGAAGTGAGATGCACTCGGCTCCGAGTTGACAGTCCAGCTGCTCGGCAATGGGAGATACCCCATGACTTTCCCGTTCGTATCGTGGACTTCCTTTTCTTTTATATCGCCCGTGTTTCCAACTGCCTCGCTGCCGAGTTCTTCGAGTGGTTTGATCTCTGGAGAGTTTGGCTCTCTCTCTGTTTGAGCTTTTTTCGGGTTGAGAATTCTCTCGAAGAAACGACCCTTTTCTCCTTCCGGAGCAGAGTCCCCCTTCGAACACCCATGTCCCAAAACCGGCAGCACGAAAGCTCCCAAAAGAATCCACACGCTTCTGTCCATCAGGCGCGACATAACACAAAGTTTTGCCCCTTGCCTCCCCCCTCTCACACTAGCCACCAGGAACCATGCTGCGCATCATAAGCGCGCACAACCAGGCGCCGTACGTCCCTAAGGCGTACCCCCAAACGGCTAGAAGGACACCGACTGGCGCCAGGGCTGGGTGAAATGCGGCCGCAACCACGGGAGCACTTGCGGCCCCTCCTATGTTTGCCTTGCTACCCACAGCCAAAAAGAAGTACGGCGCTTTAATTGCGTAGCCAACCCCTAAAAGGAGGCCAACGTGAAAAAGCATCCACACGCCGCCTACCGCGAACAACCCTGGGTTCTCAAACACTGCTCGGATATCCATTTTCAAACCGATGCTGGCTATCAAAAGGTAGATAAAAACCGTTCCTACTTTAGAAGCGCCGGCTCCCTCTAGTTTCTTGGCTCGGGTAAACGACAAACCAATACCGACGGTGGTCGCGATTACGATCAGCCAAAAGAACTTGCTGTCTAGACTGAAACGCCCTAATGACGGAGCTGCTTCTTTAATCCAAGGCGCAAGTAAATCAGCAGCAAAGTGGCTCACGGCCGTGGCACCAAACGCCAGAGCGAGAATTATCATGAAGTCCGAAGTCGAAGGGATCTTCGCGGTCTTCACTTGAAACGACTCCATATTCTTCTGAAGCGTTTCTACGCTGCTAGCGTCGGCGCGAAAGAACTCATCGATTTTCTTGTGCTTACCTACGCCCAGTAGCAAAAACATCATCCAAACCTCGGCCACGATAACGTCGACTGCCACCATGGTGCTGTAGATCGGCCCGCTTGGCTGAAAGATCTCCTTCATGGCAGCTTGATTCGCTCCACCTCCGATCCAACTTCCGGCGACAGTGGAGAGCCCACGCCAAATATCATCTCCACCAACCAAGTCGGGCCGTACTGCCCCTACTAAGAAGACTGCAATGGGCCCTCCAAGCACAACCCCTACCGTTCCCGTTAGGAACATTGCCAATGCTTTTGGCCCAAGTTTTACAATCTCACGAAGGTCGATGCTCAGCGTAAGCAACACTAAACTTGCCGGTAGCAGATATCGCGTCGACACGAAATAGATCTTGGTTTTATCCGGATCGACCACTCCAAAGAGCGTTAGCAGCGAAGGCGCGAAATAGCAGACCAGGAGCATTGGAACAACGCTGTAAAATTTGGCCCAAGCTCCCTCCTTGCGCTCATTGGTCCAAAAAATCGCTCCCAGAATGCAGAGCAATAGTCCCAAGACTACGGCGTCGTTGGTTACCAATGCGTCCCCTCGTGAAGCAGCGGTCGTAGCAACGATAACGAGTGGAAGCTCTGCCATTCAGACTTTCTACCATCACTTCGGAATAAAGGAGTCCTAGTTCCGGTCTTCCTCGCATGGTCCTTAGAAAACGCGCTATTCTCAACAAACTTCGGGAATGGATAGGCCCGCTTACATTCCTGATTCTGTGTCTAGTTACTCGTACCTCAATCGCCGGTCACTACCAGATCCCTACAGGCTCAATGCTACCAGCGGTTCAAATTGACGACCGTATCCTAGTAAACAAAACTGCGTATTGTTTGCGAGTCCCAATTTCTGGAACCTGTGCGATTGAGACAGGTATGCCGGCTCGCGGCGATGTCGTGGTGCTAGACCCGCCGGAAGACGGCGACATCCCGCTCTTAAAAAGAGTTGTTGCCTTGCCAGGAGAAACCGTAGAAATAGCCAATGGGCGAGTCTTGATTAACGGCCAGCAGGTTCGCTACGAAACCCACACAGGCGAGATCCTCGAAACTCTCGGTACCAACAGCCACGTAATCTCCTCGGCGCCCGGGCCTGATTTTGGCCCTGTCGTCGTTCCAACCGGCGAGCTCCTTGTGTTGGGCGACAATAGGGGGAACAGTCGGGATGGTCGGTTCTTCGGGTTTATTCCTACGAAATCCCTCGTTGGGCGTGCGACCAAGGTTTTCCTGAGGCATGGTTCTTGGATTTGGGACGACCTTTAGCCTGTTCTTGAGCTTACGTTGCGCTTTTGCATGAACAAGTTTTCATTCCTTCAAAGCGTTGTCACATTCATAAGCTACATAATTCAGTATCCGTTTTGCTGCCCTAATTGTTGTACTGGGAGCTCTGGTCCTTAGTTCTACCCAGACTGCTGACGCTGGCCGAATCACCAGTCGGCCGCAGCGACTGCGTCTACAAAAAGCACGACAAGCTAACTCTGTAAGGGTCACCGCTAAACAGCGTGCCCGAGCTAATCGCTCAACCAACGCGATGCTCAGGCGAATTCAATATCGTCCTCACGAGGTGCCACCCGTACTCGGTAGTTTGCGAACCAAACCAGCGAGACGCACGTCTAGTCCGCCGCGGGAAACGCGCAGAAGAAAGCTTTTTAGAAAAGCGAAACACAGATTCAAGAAATCATTCATTGCGATGCAACGGAAAGCCGTCTTCAGCGTCGGAGGCGTCGCCGACAAGGTTGCAAGTAAACTCGAACTTTCGAGAATCCCTTCGTTCGCAAGGGCGGGAGCATTACTCCGGCACATTTTGGGTACTGAGACTCTCAGGTCTACGTCCATCACCATTGCGATAGGGTTTGCCTTCGCGCCAGCAATATTGACTTGGATAGGAAACGTGGGCGGGCGGCTACACTTTTGGTCCGGCAGCGAAAAATATTGGACTGAAAACGGGGGCAAATCTACCGATATTCACATTGATCCCGACGTGGCATTAAGCACAGCAATTGGCGGCGTGGGCCGAAGTGGAGTCGCCAAGGGGTACGGTTCTATCCGCTTTCCCTGGTTTGGAGCCAAAGTCGGGAAACAGCGTTACCACGGAATTGGGATTGGCCTTCGTCACGTCCTTGGGGTAAGCGCAGGAGAGATAGAAGGGCGAGGCCCCTATGTATCCGGCGGCATCGGAGTGCCTTTTGGTTTCTTTCGAGTTAGCGTTGGAGCTGGACTTTTCTATCCGCCTTTCGAATTAATCGCCCGATACACGAGGCCTTTGGCAGAAAAGATCCGCTCAATGGAATCCAGCGTAGTAAGGCTCTCTCGCCGCGTTTCTCAAGCTGTCAACGTTGACAACCTTATGTACGGGCAAATCGCTTTAGAACGGCTTTTTTTCTAGCCGATTTTCACATCGTACATTAGGTATGGCATTTTCGTCATGCCGAGCCTCTCGTAAGTTCGTTGGGCGCGCTCGTTGTCTTTCTCCACGTAAAGGCGAACAAACATCGCACCCGCTTTCTTTGCCCGGTTGACCACCTCTGAGTATATCTGGGAGAAAATCCCTCTGCGCCGGTATTCGGAGGCAACATAGACCGACTGAAAATACCAAAGGTTGGAGTTCCGCCAATCCGACCATTCATAGGTAATTAAAACGCATGCTGCCAGAGCCTCACCATCCCGAGCCACCACGTAAAACCCCTTCGTTGGATCCTGAAACACAGCGGTGACAGCGCTAGTAACAACTGCTTTATCTAGAATCTTGTCTTCTGTCTCATGCGCCATACGGCACTGAAAAGCAACAATTTCCGCCGCATCTTCAAAACGGCCTTCGTCAATCACTATCTCGGCAGGCTGTGTCATAGATTACGAATCGCTGGGCAGACTCATTAGCTCAAACGTGTGATCAATTTTTGCCGCTAACACAAAATCGCTCTTCGTCAGCCCATCAGCCTTCATGGTGAAAGTTCGAACAACGACAAGCCCCCATGACAATTCTATCTGAGGATGGTGCCCCTCGGTCTCTGCAAGATAGCCAACGCGATTAGTAAATTCGTGCGCCTCCGCGAAGTCCGAAAACTCGAAGCGTTTTTCCAGGTGATGCTCATCAAAAACGTTCCAGTTCCCCCCCAATAGCTTGAGAAACTCGACTAATTCTTTTCCTTTTTGCGCCGGCCCGCCCAAGTCGCAGGGAACACATTGGGCGTCAGCGAGCGGAGGTTCCAGCTTCTTTTCTTGTTCAGGATCTTCAGCACACCCCGTATGCACAACACATTCAC
>CAYPIX010000162.1:0-5932 GCA_964410875.1 uncultured Kofleriaceae bacterium | reverse complement strand
GTACAGCTTCAATGCTGCGACAGCCGCTTTTACGAAGAACGACATAAACCCAAGCTTGGTGCCATGGGCCTCTAAAAAGGCTTCCTTATGGCGTGAGCGCAACGCCATTAACCTACTCATATCGACTTCATTAAAAGTCGTAAGCGATGCGGAACTCTGCTGGGCTTGAACCAATCGTTCCGCGATCCGTTTGCGAAGAGGCGACATCTTAACGACCTCTTCATCACCGTTTGTTGCGCTTGGTCTTTGTGCGACTGGCGTAGTTGCAGGAGCTCGCACTGGCGCGTCTGGCATTACCGAAGCGGAAAGACCTCCTTCGCGAACCGCGCGACGCATAGCGGGCGACAGAACTCTACCCGACGCATCTCTTTCTGGCACATCCGCGGGTGTCGATACAGGCGCTGGTGCGGCTGGCTTTGGTGCCGACGCTGCTTGCGTTGGCGCTGAGGGTTTGGGTGTAGATGCTGGCGCTGAGGCCTTCTTCGCAGCACCGTCTATGAGACCAACGATGTCACCAACCTTGACCGTGTCCCCCTCGGCAAACCGTTGCTCCGAAAGAGCTCCGGCCACCGGCGCCGGTAGTTGGACCGTTATCTTATCGGTCTCAAGATCCACAATCGGCTCATCAGCATCGAAGTACTCTCCTACGCCTTTTAGCCATCGGCCTATGACAGCCTCACTAATCGATTCACCCAATGCTGGTACAATCAAATCCGCCATAATCTTTATCCAGTGTAATTCTATCCTTCAAACGCCGATGTAAGTAACTCTCTTTGCTCAATCGCATGGGCTTTCGACGACCCTGTTGCCGGACTCGCACTCTCAGCACGACTGACGGCGCGAATTTTTTGCCCTTTCATGGTCGCCTGGATCCGGGGGAGAATCCAGCTCTCTGGCCCCATGTTTGACGGTTCGTCCTGGACCCAAACAACCTCCTTTATACCGGGCATTTTCGCCAGGATGGCCGCCAGCTGCTGGCCTCGCCAAGGATAGAGCTGCTCAACACGCACAATCGCCGTGGACGTGTCTCCTCGAGACTCCCGCTCAGCCAATAGGTCGTAGTAGACGCGGCCGCTGCAAAGGAACAGCCTCGTTGTACTTGCCCCGGCCTTCGGGTCGGCCAAAAACGGTTGGAACTGCCCCGATGAGAGATCTTCCAATGTGGATACCGCGGCTGGCAATCTGAGCAGACTTTTAGGCGTCATGATGACCAGCGGCTTTCGCCACGGCCTAAGCACCTGCCGTCGCAGGAGGTGAAACATCTGCGCCGGGGTCGATGGCTGGCAAACTTGCATATTGTCCTGCGCAGCCATTTGCAGGAACCGCTCGAGCCGAGCGCTTGAATGCTCTGGCCCCTGTCCCTCGTAACCATGAGGAAGATAGATTGTAAGTCCCGACAAACGGTCCCATTTATCCTCCGATGAGCCGATAAACTGATCGAAGATAACCTGAGCTCCATTGGCAAAGTCGCCAAACTGAGCTTCCCAAATAACCAGAGCATCTGGGTAATCCAGAGAATACCCAAATTCAAACCCCAGCACGCCAGCTTCGGAAAGCGGCGAGTCGTATATTCGACAGTCACCTTGCTCTGGGTGAAGGTGCCCAAGGGGCATGTGTTCGGTACCATCTCGCTGATCGACCAAGAGCGCGTGACGGTGACTGAAGGTCCCGCGCGCTGAGTCCTGACCGCTTAATCTGACTGAGGTACCATCCCAAAGCAACGTTGCATAAGCGAAGAGCTCGCCCATACCCCAGTCGAGCGGCAGCTCACCGCGCCCCATTTTGCCCCGCCGCTCGAGAAGTCGCGCGATATTCTTATGAATCTCGAGCCCCTCCGGCAAGGTGTTCATCCGCTCAGAGATTTCTACAAGCCTCTCACGTTTCACCGAGGTTTCTACGTCGGGGACCTTGTCGTCGGGGCCACCGTAATAGGGAGTCCAAAGGCCCCCCATCGCCGAAGGCCGAGGCCGCGCCGCCTCCACCTTTGATGCGGCAAGCTCCTCTTCGAGAACCTCTTTGCAATCCGCTCGCATGGCCAAGACTTGCTCTTCGGTGACAACATCCTTGGCGATAAGGCCATTGCCATAAACCGCATCGATTGGCTTTTTCTTCTGAATCTGCCGATACATTTCTGGTTGCGTGAAACTGGGCTCGTCCATTTCGTTGTGACCGAATTTCCGGTAACAGAACAAGTCGATTACCACGTCACTTTGGAAGGTATCTCGGTACTCCATTGCCATCTGAGCAACGCGTGCGACAGAGTCTAAGTCTTCTCCGTTCACATGCCAGATAGGACACTGGATCATCTTTGCTATATCGGTACAGTAAGGTGTCGACCTGGACTCTTGCGGTGACGCAGTAAACCCGATCTGATTATTCACAATGACGTGAACGGTCCCGCCTGTACGATACCCATGAAGGTTAGAAAGCTGAAGCGTTTCAGCTACCAATCCCTGACCGGCAAACGCAGCATCACCGTGCACTAATACACCAACGATTTGACGTCGGTCCCAGTCGCGATGCCGTCGCTGTTTGCCGCGCACTCTTCCGCAAACCACCGGGTCAACTGCTTCGAGGTGGCTGGGGTTATACGCAAGCGACAAGTGAATGCTCTGGCCGTTGCGCAATTCGTGATCATAGGACGCTCCCAAATGGTACTTGACGTCACCGCTGCCTAGAACAAGTTCGGGCTGTTTGTCGTTAAACTCGCTAAACAGGTCCCGATAGCGTTTCCCAACTGTATGAGTAAGAACGTTTAGTCGACCCCGGTGCGCCATCCCGAGTACCAGTTCAATAGCGCCGTGTTCGCCAGCCTGCTCTACCACCTCATCCAAAAGAGGTATTAAACTCTCGCCGCCTTCGAGGGAGAAACGTTTGGTACCTGGAAATTTAGTATGAATAAAACGTTCGAAAGCCTCAGCCGCGACAACCCGTTTCAACATCCGCCTCTGCGATTCCGCAGACAACGGAGGTAGTTCGGGAAGCGATTCCATTCGCCCATGCAGCCACTTTTTCTTAGCCGGGGTAGAGATGTGCATGAACTCAAGCCCTATCGATCCACAGTACGTTTTCCGCAAGTAATCAATAAGCTCACCTAAAGTACGCCCCCCCAACTGCGGAAATGCCTCTGGGTGAATGTCTGAGTCTAGGTGGTTGGCATCGAAACCGTAACTTTCAGGGGCAAGCTCTGGATGCCCGGGGCGCTTTAGCATTCCTAGAGGATCTAACTCAGCAGCGAGGTGGCCGCGAGTCCGATACGCGTTGACCAGAGCCCAAACGCGTCCGCCTTCCACAAAAGCTTCCGGACTACTAAAAGCCCCCATGGTGGGCCTTCGACTTCGTCCCCTCGAACCACTCCTTCGACCGTTCCCACTAAGCTGACCGGTTTCGAAAAGCTGTCGCCAGGAGACATCTACAGAGTTTGGATCACGCTGGTAGTTTTCGTATACGTCATCGATAAGTCCCAAATGACCGGAAAGGCTGACAATGTCTGGCGCCATAAGTGCGGCAGATCGTACCGCAGTTCGACAAAATTACCCCTGAACTCAAGGGTAGCTTTTGAAAAAATCCTCATAGAACGGCAAGAGGGCTTGCCACCCAGAAAGCGCTTCACCAAGGCCTTTTCTTTATTTGACTAACAAGTAACAGGGACGTCTACAGTCTCACCCGCAACCACGCGCACATATCTAGCTGTTGCTTCACGAAGACCAATGTAGAGGGCATCCGCCAACAGCGCATGTCCAATGGACACTTCGAGTAATTCCGGCACCCGTTGGGCAACCAGCGGCATATTGGCGAGATTTAAATCGTGGCCAGCGTTGACGCCAAGGCCAAGTTCTGTCGCTCGTTTTGCGCACGCCGCAAATCGCTTCAATTCTACTTCCTGCTTGTCGGTTCCAAACGCAGCTGCATACGGTTCTGTGTAGATCTCGACGCGGTCAACGCAAACCCCAGTCGCATGCTCCATGCTGTCGGCCTCAGGATCAACAAAAATGGCTGTCCGTACGCCCGCGGCTTTAAGAGGTTCCAAACTTCTTTTTATGAGGTCTCTATCTTCGGGAAGCCGCCACCCATGGTCACTCGTCACTTCTCCAGGCGTAACAGGCACTAGTGTGAATTGCGTCGGCTTGATTTCTCGCGCTAGTGCGAGCAGCTCTTCGCGTGCGTCACCCTCGAGGTTGAACTCAACCCCAAGTTCCTTTGCTAGTCGTGAAAACAGATATACGTCTTCTTTTCTGGTGTGTCGATTGTCCTCGCGCCAGTGCAAGGTAAGTCCCTTGGCACCTCCGTCCACCACCGTCCTTGCCGCCACTTCCGGGCTTGGGTTTACGGAACCACGTGAGTTCCGTAGCAAACAGACCTTGTTCAAGTTTACCGACAGGTTCAAAACGACCTCGACAAGTCTTGGCGGAGATATTTCACCGTATCACTCAACGTGACACCTGGATCTCTTGACTCGAAACCGAGCTCTTTTTCAGCCTTACTGCTGTCAACCCACCAATAGTGATCGGCCATATCCACAGACTCTTCGTCGACCGGAGGCTCAGCTCCCCTCGACCGGTACAGCTTCTCAATGGCCACAGCACCGAACTTCGACAGCGAACGAGAAAGACGAACCCGCGGTCGAGTGACTCTTGCTACCCGAGACAAGCGTCCTAGAAATTCGGCAAAGGTCCAATTGGGACCTCCCAATAAGTACCGATGCCCGTCTTTTGCTTTCGTTAGCGCAGCAACAGTCGCCTTGGCAGCGTCCCGCACGTCCACAAAGTTGACCCCACCTTCGGGCACAACTGGCAACCGACCCTGCATAAATCGCAACACATCTCGGGTCGACGACAACCTTCTATCGCCGGGCCCTAAAAGCAAGCTTGGATTGACGGCGACCGCTTCAAGGCCTAGTTCCTTTGCTAGCCCAAAGAAAAGTTTCTCCTGGTAGATTTTTGATGCGTAGTACGGCCAACGTACAGCGATGTGGGTTGCGTAGCCCTCGGTTTCGTCGTGGATCGTTTGCTCTTCAGACACAGCGACTACACCAGAGCTTGATGCTAAAACGACGCGTTTTATCCCGGCTTTGGCCGCAGCCTCCAAAACTGTTCTCGTCCCATCTACGTGGAGCCGCATCATTTGCGTGACGTCGTCTGGATCTCTTGAAACCAACCCCGCCGCGTGAATGACATAAGAGCAACCAGCCATAGCCTCCGTGGTTTCATTCTCGTTCAGCACACTCCCCTCCAGCTGGGTGACACCGAGACTCCGAAGAACCGGCGACTGCGATCGACTGAGCGACACAACGTCAACATTCGTCTCCACCAGCTCTCGAACCACCTGTTCGCCGAGGAACCCCGTACCGCCTGTAACAAGGACTTTCAAAGAAGATCATCTCCTTCGTTTGACTGTTGCGCTTGCCAGATAAGTTGGGGAATCCGCCCTGCATCACCAAGAGCCCAGGTATCACCTGAAGGACAAAGACTTCGTACGATCTTCTCGGTGTTGCTAGCTATACGTTTATACTGTTCACTGCGGGTTAGTCCCTCGACGTCGCTGCGCAACTTCTCATAGGACTGAAACGGTCCAATATGGGCAGAAACCCGACGACGCTTCGGCAGAAACGCTCCCCTAGGCATCGCTTTATACGTTCCCGACAGGAACAACGGCAAAATTCCGCACTGGTTCGTCAATGCAAGGTAACCAAGCGACTGCTTAAAGTCAGTCATTTTCCCGGTCATGCTCCGTGTGCCTTCCGGGAAAATGAGCAAAATTTGACCGGAGCGAACCACCTCACCGGCCGTGCGAAGAGACTCACGGAGCGACCCGTGCCGCTCCATTGGCACAAGGTTGGTAAAGTTTTCGAAGTACGCCTTGCGTACAGGATCTTCAAAGAAATAGTCCCTGGCCGCGAGAGCAACCATTGAATCACCCGATTCTCCTAGGG
>CAYPIX010000161.1:0-6081 GCA_964410875.1 uncultured Kofleriaceae bacterium | reverse complement strand
AAAAGGGAGCCCAGAACGCTCTAGCTCAAGCCTACAAATCAACGAAAAACTGGCAAGCCTCCATTGAATTGCTTGAGGCTCAGTTAGAGTTTGCGTCGACCGACGAAGAAAAAGTCGACCTATTGTCTTCAGGAGCTGCCATTGCAATAGACAAACTCGATGACCGACCTCAAGGTTTGAGTCTTCTCTGTCAGGCGCTTCCTTTGGCTGGAAGAACACCAGGGTTAGTTCGAAAAGTTCGCGAGTTAGCAGCCGACGAAAACAATTGGACGCCTGTTGCAGAGGCGTTTGAAGAAGCAGGCAAGCGAGCTGAACAAGCCGGAGACACTCAGGAAGTTGCAAGAATACAGTTAGCTCTTGGTCAACTATATCGAGAACATCTCGACCGCGACGAAGACGCTCTTACAGCATTCCGGTCAGTAGTAAGCACCGAATTCGTCGACCGAAATGCTACTCAGAACGTTGTAGAGTTGGGTTGCCGGGCTGGAGCTTGGAACGATGTCGCTCACGCAATTTGCGCACTCGCTTCTTCCACAAACCAAACAGACACTGGTTTTCTTACCGAGATGGTTGAGGCGGCCGAGAATCAAAACGCAATCGACCAAGCTGTTGAAGCTCTTGGTGAAACACTCCGCCGTTTTGATCTTTCCATGCCAGTTCACGCTGAAATTTCATACATTCTAGCGAACTGGCATTTCGAAAAACGAAACGATGATCGAACCGCCGCCGTCTGGCTCCAAGAAGTGGTTCGTACCAATCCTGGCCACCTAAAAGCTACGGAGATGCTCGTCGACGTACTGCGGAAAACGCCCAATGAGAAGCTCTTTTCTGCCCTTCAATCTTTAATAGATCTCCGGCCGCGAGATTTGAGTATTCGCCTCGAGGCTGCAAGAGTTGCGGTAGAACAGGACGTTGAAGAAGAAAAGAAAAGGGCCGCGCTAGGTGCCTTCCTTGGTGAATTTCGTCGGTCACCAGAAAAAGAATTGGAAGACGACGCATCATGGGCAGTGCAATTTCTTGTACAGAGCCTATCGAAATCTGGCGAGCATAGAGACGCCCTCGCTGTATTGCAAGACGCTGCAGGTTTACCCCTAGACGATCATGCCAAACAGGCTTTCAGGGTTCAGGCAGCGGAAATCGCCGATTCCACGGGAGACACATCCAGTGCTATCGAAATTTTCCGTTCTATTCTGGTTCGAAATTCTAAAGATTCTGACGCGACGGAGCGGTTGCAGTCTCTGTTTGCAGGGCAGCAAAGGTACTCCGAGTTATTGGCTCTAAAACAGACCGAGTTGGCTCATACAGAATCTCCAGAAAGAAGAATCCAGTTACGGTTGGAGATCGTTGAGACGCTTGGGCGTATTGAGAAACAAAACCAACCACTCGAAACGCTTAGAAGTAACCTCGAAGAGTCCCCAGGGCACGAAGGTACGTTGAAAGCCCTCATCGGTAGATTGGAAAACGAGGGACGTTACCTGGAAGCCGTCGACGCACTCCGAACGCAGGCGGAGTTAGTAGATCAAATCGGTCAAAACGAACAAGCGGCCATGCTGTGGCAGTGGACAGGGCGCGTAGCAGAACACCAGGCTCGAATCCCTGAAGTCGCACTCGAAGCATATAGGAGAAGTGCCTCTCATGATCCAAGTGCTCCGGCACTTGACGCGCTTGCGAGAATCTACATTGCTTCCGGCCGGTCACCAGAAGCAGTCCCTTGGCTCGAACAACGCCTCCACTTGACGGAGGAACAAGAAAAGCCAGATATCTGGCTCAAATTAGCCAATGCCTATATCGACGGCAGAAAATCTGACGAAGCTGCGAGCACACTTAAACAAGTTATCGAAGCTCGGCCTGATTCTATGGAACCAAGGGAACTACTCGCTACAGTGTTAAGAAAAGCTGAGCGTTGGGAAGAACTTGCGGAACACTTAAGCGGAAGCCTCTCGAAAATCACCTCCAACGAGCAAGCAGGGTCCTGGGCGCGCGAGGCCGCTGACCTTTATCACCGAGTCGGGAAACCAGAACTCGCGATCCCTGCTCTTGAAATTGCAACAACCGAAAACAGCGAAGACAAAGAACTTCGAAGCATGTTGGCACTTTCATTGATGAACGCTGAGAGGACAAACGAGGCCAAGGAAATCCTTGATGAGCTCATTGCAACATTCGGCCGTCGTCGGACGAAAGAGAGAGCCAAACTGCACGTATCTCTCTCACAGCTCCACAAACTCGACGGAAACCTCGAAGCCTCATACTCGGAATTGGAAACGGCTTCGAAGATGGACGTTGAGAATCAACGAACCTCACTATTGTTGGCGCAAACTGCTGCAGATCTAGGGAACTACTCTCAAGCAGAAAAGACACTCCGCGGACTTTTGATCGCTAGTAGACGGAGCTCAGACTCAGAGATTGGCGAAAGCAATATACAGTTAGAGCTTCGCCGCATAGCTATAGCTACCGGTGACGAAGAACAAGCCGAGACCGCTCGACATAACGCGCTCGAAGCCGCAGCAAAGAACAATGTCGAAACTATTCGGATGTGCCAAGATCTTGCGGCAAGAAACGAAATCGATTTTGCACTAGATACTGCCGCGAAACGTCTTGAAGTCGTAAAGGACTTAGGCTCGAAACAATCGGCGCCGATTTTCAAGCTTCAAGGTGAGTTGTTCGCCCAAGCGGAAAATAGCGAGGTTAAATCAATAGAGTCTTTCCTCTTGGCGGCCAACACTGATGTCATCGACACAGAAGCCGTCCGCTCAGCTCTCGCAGTAGCAAAGCGAGCAGACCTTTCAAACAGATTCGTTGAAGAGTTGGCGACTATGCTTGACGGTCGAAGCCATGACGAAGCCGACGAAAACCTAGGTGAGTGCTTCATGATGCTCGGGGACCTCGCCAAGACTGAACTTGAAGATAGCGATCGCGCCAATGAGTTCTACTCGAAAGCTCAGAACTTAGAATCTCACTATGCTGAAGCGCTATTTGCGAAAGTAAATACGAGTACGAGCAGCGAAATGCAAGCAAGCACCTTCGATGCGATTGACGAACTTGTGTCACAAGCTGAGACCGCCTCTGGAAAAGCAAACCTCCAATACCGGCTCGCAGAACTACAACTTAACCGGCCAGTCTTTGTAGAGCGCGGCCTAGAAACACTTAGCAGGGCTTTAGGCTTCGAACCTCGATACCAAGAGGCAGGTTCTATGCTCAGAGAGCTCGTTGGTGATTCAGAAAATAGCAGTTCGATACTCGACCTGTACGAGCGAGTAGCTAGAGCGGCCCATGACAGCGATCTTCTCCTCGACTACCTCGAGAAGCGCGCAAATGCTCACGGCGCAACGCCCAAACAGGTACGGGAAGCTGTCGAGTACTCTGCTCAATTGGGTCAACCTGGACGCGGTGTAAATCTCCTCGAGCAAACCGTAGAACAAGCTCGTCATTCTGAAGAAGGACTAGCCGGCACAAGCTGGGCAGCCACTGCGCTCATACGAAGCCGAATAGCAGTTGGAGAACTCGCTCCTGCAAGTGAACTTCTTACGGAGGTATCTCTTTTTGCCGACCAGGAAACAGTTCGCTCACTAGCACTCGAGTTAGCAGGCCGATCAAAAGAAAACGAAGAAACTCTGCCACTAGCGGCTCAATCCTATGAAGTGCTTCTGGCTCAGTCTCCTCTAGATCGGGAAATCTGGACACCATTAACTGAAGTCTACGATAAACTAGAAGAAACGGAAAAACTTCACAATCTGGTTTCAGCAACCGTTCCTCTGCTTACCAATCCCGAAGAGCGTAACGAGCTGCGTGTAAATGGAGCGAGGTCATTACTTCTCCATGGTCAGACTAACCAAGCAGAATCACTCCTTCGCGATGCATTGCAGGAAAACCCAGACGACAACGATGCGGCCGTTGAACTCGAAGTGCTCTTCATGCAAAGCGGAGACGAAGACGACCTTGCAGACTTTCTCATGGAGAGATTCGGCGACGCTAAGGATAGAGGACAAGCTCAAACAGCCGCTCTTACCGCCATTCGAATAGGCGCACTCTGGCAAGAAACCGAACGAGGTAACCCACTCGATATATATCAGCAAGCACTTGATGTTGCTCCTGACCATCCTGACCTTCTCCGACTATCGGTGGAGGCTTGGCCCGAGGACGGATCGAAAAAAGAACGTGCCCTTCTCATGCTCTCTCTACTTCGTGTTGAGGAACTAGAACGATGTGAAGATTTAGCATTGAACTTAGCTACGATTTGGGAATCGCTGGAAGATCCTCGTAATACCCAAAAAACACTTGAGCTCTGTGCAACGAGACTTCCTGAATCAACCAGTGTACGCAACAGACTAGAAGAGCACTACAGGACAGAACAGGCTTGGGAGCCTCTTGCTGACTTCTTGACCGACCTAGCGGAAAAACAAGAGCCTGATGTCGCGGTAAACATGTTCATCGATGCAGCCCGTATTTGCAGAGACGAGCTCGAAGATCCAGCGCGCGCCGTTGCAATATTGAGCGCGGCGCGAACGAATAGCCCCAATAACACCGGGCTAGTAACCGCGTTGGCAGAAAGCCACGTTGCCGCTGGGGACCCTGCATCTGGCGTCTCATGCGTTTCAACAGTTCTCGAGGGGCAATTAGAAGGTGTATCGAGAATCCCGCTTCTCTTGATGCGGTCTAGGCTGCGTACAAAAATTGGCGAAATTGAAGCTTCGGTCGTCGATTTAGAAGAAGCGTACTCCTTGGACGGAGACGCGACATTTAGTCAACTCCTAGAAGGACTTGAAGGTCTTCGCAGTTGGGCAGTAGAAAGCAATGAACTAGGTGTCGAACGTGCAAGCACTCTTCGGTTAGCGGAGTTGCTGAAAAACGAAGACAGCGACCGAAGCAGAGGTTTACTACTGGCCTGGATAGAGCGAACGCCAGACGATGTAGAAGCTCTTCGCTCCGTGCGCGATACCGACACAGAAACTGAACACTGGGAAGGCGTCATGGCTGCATGTAGTCGTCTTGCCCTTATCGAAGACGGAGATGACCAAGCGGACGCGGCAATTAGAATGTACAAAGCGGCCGAGCAACTCGGGGCACCTGAGCACTCTAAGAGCACACTTGAGCATGTATTCCGAATTCAGCCTGAAAGAACACTTATTCGTGAATACCTACGTGGGGTTTACACAGAGCAGGATAATCGCCGAGAACTTGCAGAGCTTCTGCTCGTCGATGCTGAGCAAACGGACGAGCCAGACGACCAATACAAGAACTACATGGACGCTGCCAACATTTTGGTAAACGAAATAGGCGATGCGGAAGCAGCCTTGCCCGCAGTTGAAAAAGCACAGGCGCTCCGCCCTGACGATCACAGTACGGTCCTACTCCTCGCGGACGTATATGCGAGCTCGGGACATATTGACGATGCCCTTGCCATACTTGAACCAGCAATAGCCGGACACAAGAAGCGTTCACCAGAACTAGCGTCGCTTCAGTACCGAATGGCAAAGGTCTTCGCCTATACAGGCGAAACAGACTCGCAGCTAGTTTGGCTAAAGAAAGCCTTCGACGTCGATCGAAAAGATGGCGCAATTGCGGCTGAGCTTGCACAGTTAGCAACAGAAATTGGTGACTTCGACCTTGCTCTAAAACCGCTACGAGCCATTACTTTAATGGACTCCCCTGGTCCAGTTACTCGGGTCATGGCGCTGCTTTGGGAAGCTAAGATTGAAAACGCTCGTGGAAACAAAGCGAAAGCAGAACTTTGGGCCAAGAAAGCACTTAGAGAAGACCCTGAGTTTGAAGAAGCGCAAGAGTTTCTCACTGAGCTGTCAGAGTGACAGCCGTAACATATAAGCGTTCTGGCTATGCGGGAATCGTAACGCTTTCCCAGCCCGAAAAACGTAACAGTATGAACCCGGAACTCTTGGATGAGTTTGGGAAGAAGATAACCGAAGTAAAGAACGACAAAGATGTGCGCTGCCTAGTCATAACCGGAACAGGTTCGTGCTTCTCAGCTGGCGCAAACCTAGCAGGTCCCTTACAACGCGGAGAACAGACGACAACCGCCGGCGAGCGTTCTTTCGAAATGTATAAGCCATTTCTTAAGGTACTCGA
>CAYPIX010000160.1:0-6124 GCA_964410875.1 uncultured Kofleriaceae bacterium | reverse complement strand
TCATGACATCGTGCACCACATTCTGTGGGTGTGTCGTCAAAGTCCCCATTTGGATGGCACCCCTCGCAGGTCACACCAGCGTGACCGTCAACAAGAGGAAAGCTTCCATCGGGCCGGTGCTCTGGAATCTCGTTTAAGGGTACATCAATTACGCCCGAGGTTTTATGACACTCGAGGCAATATCTCTTGGGTTCACCTTTCGGGTCTTTAGGCCGTCTCGTTACATCGACAATATCGGTGAATTTTTTATTGTGAACGGTTTCGTGGGCGTGACAGCTCATACATAGCTCGCCCTTTCTGGTTTCGGTTAAACGCTCCCACTCGTAAGGTTTCTTTCCACGGTGACAGTTTCGACAACGTGTACGTGCGTGTTTTCCTTCTAAGCTAAAACCTGTGTATCCACCGTGATTCCCCTTAAATTGATTAGGTGACCAGCTCGAAGCGGTATGGCAAACACCACACTGTGAGGGTTTTCCAAATTTCTTAAACCGATCTCGGTGAGGGTTTTCCCGCGCGTGGCACGACTCACACGATTTCTTCGGTTTTCGCTTGGCTAACGATTTCGTGTGGCAGTCATAGCAGCCGACTGTGGCGTGCTTTCCTTTGAGTTTGAACCGAGTCCTAGTATTGTGTTTGAAATCAAATTTCTCCAGAGACTTTAACTTGGGTGAATGGCACCACGAGCAAGCTTTGACGTCGAAGAGATGACCTCCGTGGGAGCTGTCATGGCAATTCCGACAATCTCCTGGCTTCTTGAAGCGGAGGTTGAAACGCGCCTTCGGGTGACATTTGCCGCAAGACACATCGTTGTGAGCGCCTTCTTGAGGGAATTCCGCGTCGGACTTATTATTATGGTCAAAATCTAAACGGCGTAGCGGTGGTTTCCAAGCCACTTCATTGTGGCATCGTTCACATTTCATCATGCCGCGGCGATCGAACCCGTGAGGCTGATCTTCCTTGTGGCAGTTACCGCAGAGCTTGTCTTCGCCAAGGTAAACCCGTCGACCCGCTTTGTTTTTCTGCTTGTGACAGTCTTTGCACTCGAGCACAGCGTGTTTTGCTTTTAAGGTCCATCCTGCCAAAGCATGGTCAAACCCTTCTTCTCCGCCCGAGACCGCACGCCAACCCATGATGTTAAAACTGCGTCCCTTATGGTCAACATGGCAAGTTGCACAGTTCTTACCCTTAACCTTCGGCGTCGCGTGATATCCCTTACCGGCATCGATTCTCTTTTTTAGGTCTTTATGATCGTGACAACCGAGACACTTTGAATTCGAGGTCGCCTTGCCACCATTGTGACAGGAATCGCACCCCTCTTCGTTGTCCCACTCGGCATGCTCAAGAGCTAGTGGTCCTGGTGTGGTCTTAAAGAAATCTCCGCTTTGTGCAAAAGCGGTACCCGCTGGCAAAAAACCAACAATCAGCCCCAGTATCCCAATGACCTTTCTCATCCAGAGCCAAAAAGAATGCTAATAGGCCAAGCGTCCATAGCGACATCCCAAGTCGCCCAAATATGCCAAACAGAGCCGGCCGTTAATAGAATAGTGAAGATGACATGCACAATTTTCCAAGTATGAAGGACCATCCGAGCCCGGGGAACAAGCACTCGGCGTCGCTCGAACAATAGAAGCCGACCAGTTCTAGAAGCTATGTCCTTCCAAATTTTGGCTGGAATCCCCGTAGAACGCATCATGTTGCGCCTTTTGAAATAGCGAGCCGGACGACGTAAATCCTCTAGGATGATCCAAATCGTCGACGTGAAGATTCCCGCTTCTTTAGCTACTCGCATGGCCTTTTCGCGACGTTCGCCAATCAACTGATCAGCAAGGTGCATAGCTTGCGGGAATTGAGACCGATACCTTTTGAACGCGCGCTCATGATCGAGCTCTTCTAGTTCACGACCATTTAGAAGGTCTGGCACTTGAGTGTAAAGATAACGACCTACAACCCCAGACAAGACAACAAACCACATGGCCCAAAATGGTGCCGCCCAAATATTGTCGAGCTTGATGGCCGAATGAAGCAGGATAAAAAACGGCCCCATGGTTCCTGCCATCATGTGAAAATCGAACCACATGGTATTGCTGGCAATTCGCCTAAAACTTGGAATACGACGCATGAACGGATAAATGGCAGCGATGAATAGAAGAACTGTTCCTACCCAGCCCATATTGATCGCCAGATCCGCTCCGGCGCGAAAACCCACCCGCTGAATTGCGACCTCGGCCTCCAGCCCTTCTGCGCGAAGAATCACGTATTGGAGTGCACTAGATGGTTTGTACATCCGCAGTAAAATCTCCGCGAGAGCCAAGAACCACGCCGCGAGAGCCACGCCCCACATAATGACTGGGCCAATTCTCCCTCGTCTCACTTTTGCCATTCCGGCATCACGCACACCAACACCTTGCGTGAAGGGAGCGGTCGGAAGAATTTCTGAATGGTCCAATCGCATATCGTGATCGAAACCCGATCGCGCCATGGCGACCGCAGCAGGCGTACGTTCACGAAACAAGTCCAACGGAGAAACTTCTATAAGCGATCCTGTTGGACAGGCCGAGACACAAGCCTGATCGCCAAAGTTCATGCAGTGATCACATTTATTGGCGATTCGGCGGGCCCGAGCTACTCGACCACTTCCGGATCCGAATTTCAATGAGCCTTCTTTTTCTAGGCGCTTCTTGAATTTTGGATGGTGATTTGGGTTTTTCGGATCTTCCACATCAAGCATCTCGATTGCATCATAGGGACATGCTTGCGCGCAGAGCGTGCATCCCACGCATGAGGACTCATTGATAACGACTTCTTGAATGTCTGCATCAAACTTAATGGAGTCGTACTCACAGGGATCAATGCACCTTTGGTCAGTACAAGTACGGCAAGTGAAGACAAAATCAAGCATTCCGAGCTGGTAACCACCAAGAGTGAGCCGCTTCGCGCCATACCTTTCTTCGCAAGCGATTTCACATAACTTGCAGTCAATACAGCTATCTAGTTGACGTACCCGGACCATGTGCCCGGCTACAGAAATCCCGTGCCTGACAAAAAAGTCCAATATCTCCTGCTTCACACCAGCGATGTGACGAAGACGATCACGACTAACTTCCACTGCCCGTCGAAGCTTGGCTTCGAAGAACGAATATTTTACCGCGAGAGCAGCGACCGACTCATGAGACAGGGAAATAATGATAGACGGTCCAACAGTGTAGATCGCAGAGGCATCATTTTCATCAGCCTGATGGGTAGCAAGCGCTGCCGAATTAAATAAATCTCCTGACATAAACGCAGCCAAGTTCTTCTTTGCTTCTCTCGCCAGAGGCGGAGGCTGCAATAGAGAAAGCTCTTTGCGTTCGGCGTCACTCATTCGATCGACGCGGTCTTGTTCTGCGCGCCTACTAGTCACAACCTCGTTGTCGAAGATCGCAGCGGCCAAATGCCCGGCGGCAATAAAGTAAACCCGGGGGCCCAAATTTCGGACGTGTTCAGGGTCTGAAACAAATCGATCGCGCTCTAAGACCTGCCTTACGACAGCCCCTTGGGTAATTGCGCCAAGCAAACTCTCGTTGGGAATGCCGTCAAAGAGAGGCATCTGCCGTAGTTCTTCGAATACTTCCTGAAGCCTGGCGTCATTTCCCATGGGAGGTCTTCCCCCCGGCTTGTCCCTATGGAAATCCATAACTCAGAGTCACCGCCCCAAGTAACCCTTGAAAAGAACAAGTAGCCAGGACGACCCCCGAGCAGAATATCAATAAGTTACGGGCGGGCCCAGAGTCTCGAGCTAATTAACGAACAAGCCCAAAAAACGAAACGGTCATATAAGTGCAGACATAAGCGAGCAGTTTTTCAAAAGCACTGTCCCGCAGGCTTACTCCCGTCATCGTTCGCATTCAAAAAAACTCTTATTCACAGGAAGAGATCAATCGTCTCGACCGTTGCCGGCGATGCAAAGCGAAACGGGGCTAAGGAAAAGCCAACGCCAGAGGTCACAATGATCGTAGTGCTCCCGAGTTGGTACCGCCCGGAAACGAAAGGCGTTTCTACTCTTGCGAGTGGTAGATGCTTAAACAAAAAGAAGGGGTTTACTTGCCCCCCATGGGTGTGCGCAGCAAGGACCAGGTCCACATTGTCTTCGGCTACTTCAGCAATTTTGTCGTCGAACTGATGGGTTAGCAAGATCCGATAGTCCGCGTTCTTTATGCTTTCGAGTAACGCACTGATCTCATCCTTAGAAGTTCGGTGCATGTAATTATAGGAAAGAAAAACAATTGCGATTTTCTTGCCCTCCACCTCCTCTACGCGCACTTCATTGTGCAGCATTTTAACCCCCGAAGAAGCCAACACTTCCGTTACGGTGGCTACGCTTTTCTCCCGATCTCTGTATATAAAATGATCATGGTCGCCGCGCACTGAGAAAACTCCAAGCGGGGCTCGAAGTCCCTCTGCCGAAACACCAGCTGCAGATATGAACTCATCTCCACGATTGATCCAATCTCCGCCTACCAAGATTAGATCCGGTTCCCTCCCGTTTACCGCGTCAACAACGATCTTCGAACGCTTGTCATCCGTGTGCTGGTCACGCTGCAGATCGCCCAAAAACCCAATACGTAACAACTTCGATTCGTTTCCCTGACCATCTCCGGCCCTCACCGCATAGGTTCTACTTTCAAGGACGTCCTTTTCTAGATAGATGCGTGCGGGGGTGTATATGGTGAAGACGAGTGTCACCGCAATCCAGCTCCGTGCTCTGGTCCGTTGTACAACCTTTTTTTCAAATCGATTTCGAACCATCCAAGTGATGCAGTCGATAAGGACTAGAAAAGGAACCACCTGCAACATGATGGTCAACGAAATATAAAACGGGATCAGGAGAAGCCAATCCACAAAAGGACTCGGAGTTTTTGTGTAGGAACCCCAACCAAAAACAATAGAAGAGAGAATAAAAACGAACGTGATGAGCGGCGCACCGAACAAAAGCCAAAGAACAAAAAGCTTCCAGCTCTTTATGAAACCCCGCCGTATTCCATAGTAGGTAAGGGCTTGACCCATTCGTCTAATTGTATAGAGGCCACAAACAACAAGCAGGCAGAGCGCAATGCCCAGAAGCGCAAACCAGCTCATCTATTCCTACTGAGCGGACTCAGCTCGTTCACGCATAGCAGAAATTGTCGCTGCGTAGTCGTCGGTTTTAAAAATACCGCTTCCTGAGACAATCACGTTTGCTCCGGCCCGTACCACGGTATCCACGTTCTCAACTTTGATTCCGCCGTCCACTTGTATATCTACAGACGCGTTTTGCGTTCGAAGGGCCTCTATCTTCGGAAGCACACTCGGGATAAAGGCCTGCCCACCGAACCCGGGGTTTACGGTCATAAGAAGAACCATGGACAGCTCGGGCAGCACATATTTCACCGCATCGAGAGGCGTCGCTGGATTTAGCGCGACGCTGGCCTCGGCACCCAGATCTCTAATTCTTTGAACTGTTCGGTGCAAATGTGTGCAGGATTCCGACGATACTGAGATTCGCGAGGCACCCGCCTGTACAAACTGTTCTAGATAGTCATCGGCATTCTCGATCATCAGGTGTACGTCGAGGGGCACCTCGGTAGATCGGCGCGCTGCTTCAACAATTAGGGGTCCGATGGTGATGTTGGGAACAAAGTGGCCGTCCATTACATCAACATGGATAAGATCTGCGCCAGCTTGGGATACAGCGCGTAGTTCCTCTCCTAACCGTGCAAAATCCGCCGACAAGATGGACGGGGCAATTTGAATTTTCCCGCTCACTACTGAACTCGCTGCCCCAATTCCGAGACGATTCCAAGAAGAACTTGCCGCTCACGAGAGTCTGGAAGTTCTTCGAGCGCTGCCTTCGCTTCTCTATTAAACCCAGCGGCCATCTCACGCGCTCCTTTTAAGGCGCCTGATTCAACAATGACTTCCGTCATTTTTTCAGCGGAAAGCTCGCCCTTTCTCAACTTGGCGAGAATACCGGGCTGTTTCTCGTCGGCCAAAACCATCGGAACCGTTACACAGCCGTGTTCGATGTCTTGCCCCGCGCCCTTCCCTGGTTCTTCCTTTTTACCCCCAAAATGCAAGATATCGTCAAGGAGCTGAAAAGCGAGGCAAA
>CAYPIX010000159.1:0-6147 GCA_964410875.1 uncultured Kofleriaceae bacterium | reverse complement strand
GAACAGACGAAAACCGCCGGCGAGCGTTCTTTCGAAATGTATAAGCCATTTCTTAAGGTACTCGATCTCGAAGTACCGGTAATTGGGGCGCTCAACGGACATGCAGTGGGAGGAGGATTTGGCCTAGCTCTTCTCTGCGACATTCGCATAGCGAACAAAGAGTCAAAGTACGGAGCAAATTTCGCACGTCTTGGAATTCATTCGGGGATGGCTATTAGTTATCTGCTCCCGCGCCTTGTCGGCTTTTCTAGAGCTTCGCAAATGCTCTACACAGGAGAACTACTGCTTGGCGAACAAGCTGAAAAAATTGGTTTGGTCTCGGAATGTACCGACCCCGCAGACGTCCTACCGCGCGCCTTAGAAGTGGCCGAACAAATATGTGCAAGTGCACCTCTTGCCGTTCGGTCAATGAAGCAAGCCCTTAGAGAGGGCCTCACCTGGGACCCTGTCCCCTGGGCTAAACGGGAAGCTAAACTACAAGCCGTAAGCCTCGAGACCGATGACGCGCGCGAGGGCGTATCAGCTCTACTGGAGAAAAGAGCCCCCTCTTTCACTGGTAAGTAACTGTATAAAAGCTTCCGCGAATGCGCGTACACAGTTACGCACCGCGTCAACTGCCGAACAAGTAAATTCAATTGGTTAGATTTCTTGTCGTTTGGACCAAACATTGCTCTTCTGTAAAGAGCTTTGCAGATCGGCATCATCACAAACCCGAACAGTAGGCAGAACCGCAACCGCCCTAACCGAGCGGAGCAGCTTCAGAGCATTGTCGGAGGTCATGGACAGGTCCACCAAACCGACAGTCCAGAAGCCATCAAACCAATTCTACGGGATTTTCTAAGAAAGCGAGCTCGTTTCTGGGTCGCCGACGGTGGAGATGGTGCCCTCCATTGGATGCTTAAGAAAGGATTCGAAGTTCTCGAAGAGGAAGAATTCGCCCAAGGAAACTACCGAATGCCCCTGGCCGTTCCTACCGGAGGCGGAACCATTAACGTTGTCGCCCAGAACGTCGGAATTCGCGGCAAACCTGAAGACATCCTATCGACTTTGCGAGGCCTCGTTGAGACCGGCAACTTCATTGAAGAGGTTGAGGTCGACTCCATGCGAATTACTGGAACTGAAAGAACTCCTCGGGGTGAGGAACGGTTTACAACCTACGGGTTCGCTGCCGCCGCCGGTGGTGTTGGTCAGCGATTCTACTCAAAGTACTACGCCGACAGCGACCCCAACCCTGGGACCATTTTGAAAATCGTCGCGCAAACACTCGCGTCACTCCCATTTTCTATACCCGCCCTTCGCCGGCTTCCAGGAAGCTTGCAGCTCAGCGAATACGCGGAACAGATTTTTGAACCCTGCGAAGCGACCGTTTCTGTCGACGGAATGATGCTTCCACACTCAAGCTATACAGGAATTCACATTGGCTCAATGAGCCTAAATATAGGCGGCGTTTTTCGCTTGTTTACTAAGGCTGATCAGCAAGGACTTATGCACTGCCTCGTTGGCGCGCCGTCCCCGTTTACGATCGCCAGGAATATTCACAATTTGCATCTGGGAAGAGAAATCCGTGGACAAGACGTCCTCGACCGTCCATGTCGGTCCTTAGAGGTAAAGGCCACGGGCGAAGAGCTTCTTGCTCCCGTTATCGACGGCGAATACTACGAAAATATTTCCTCCATACGCTTTGAACCCGGGCCTCGAGTGCGAATCCCGAAGGTCGTTACTGATTAGTAACTATTTGCAGGAAACATGAGCTGGAGCAGCCCCATCGTGAATGCAACTGTTCTCGCTGCAACCAGCAGCTTCACAGGCAGACTGCATAGAATCGAAACAATTGTTTTTTAGAAGGAAAAAACACTCTTCGCGTTTTCCTTTCCACTGCCAACCACCCCACTTTTTCCCCTTCGAGGACACGGGCTTACCCGACGGGACGGCCTCTTGAGCTGGAGCTCCACAGCCGATCCAGGCCGCAATGCCGACAGATAAAGCCAAGAAGTAGAGAATCCGGATCATCGGTTCCAGTATACTCTTTCTCCTACGAAGTGACAGAACTGTGAGTCGACAACAACTAGAAAAAAAGATTCTGGAGCTCTGGATGCGATCGCGCATTCCTATCACTCTTCCTCACTTACAGTACGCAACGGAAATTGGTAGAGCGCAGTTAGACTCCTGGCTTGATGAACTCGTTCTGGAAGGGACCCTTGATATGGGCATTACACCGGAAGGCGAGATGCTTTACACAGTCCCTGGCGCTACACGTCCAAAGACCGGCGCAAAAACCTTTGCGGAATATAAAGGGGGGAAAAAGAAGAATGCCGACAAAGCCGTTGGCGATGACGGTATTGGAGGAGCAATTTTGCTGGCCAATAAGGCAAGCAAAGCACTCACCCAGGAACCGAAGGAAGGCGAGAAGTCGGTAAAACTTAGCGCGGGTCTTTCGCTTCTCGGCCCAATCGGTTGGCTCTATGCAGGTTCACTAAAAGAAGCGGTTCCTGCAACCGCTGCAGCTGTGGCCATCGCATGGTTACTCCCTAGTTTTCTTCTTACACCTCTTTTGCTTCTTGGGCTGCCGGCATCCGCTGTGATCGGCCTTCTTTATGGCTGGCAGTACAATAAACATGGCAAGCGAATGCCGTTGGTTCTGGCTGATCCAGCCGAGTCGGAAGATTCCGACTAAAAGCGGGTAGAAATTCCGAGCGACATCATCAGATAGCCAGACTTGATGGTCCCAGCGTTAAAGGGGTTTTCCAATGCGGCGCTCTCTGCAAGTTTTGGTTGTAACGGATCTGGGCCGGTTCTTTCACTGATTGGCCGATCTACCCCATTGGTCCCACAGCCACGGTCGTTAACAGTTGGCCCATTTGTTTCTGGTTTGCACTGAGCTATTTCGACGTCCTGTTCCAAAACAATTCCTCCGCCTAAATCTACTCGAAATCGACCCACATCAATTCCTACCCCGGTAGCCAAGGTCGTTCGAGCTTTACCGTCTTTATCCAAACGAAGAAACCCATCTGGCGCAGTACTGGTGTCGTGGGCAACTCCTCCTCGTAGCGTAATTCCAGCACTACCCGCTTTGAGTCGGTATGCACCGCCAAGACGAAAAGAAAAGACATCGTGAAATCCACTGCGACTCTGACCAGGGTTTAGAGACTGACCAGTAATACTGTCACGTCCATCAACAATGATTCGCGAGTTCTTTACCGAAGCGTAGTTTTCCCAACGAACGTCAAATTCAAGGTCGGCTTTCTCCAAACCGCTTTCATCACGGAGAACATATCGAGCGCCAACAGTCGCGCGCCTTGGAATGCCAACTTCCACACAAGCTTTCAAAGCCCCGGGTTGCCCGCCAGGCGCACAACCGGCAGCCTCATCATCAACAGGAAGAATCTCAAAAGGTCCTAAACCAACGTCGCCGCCTTCAGACAAACCGTTGCCGACCGCATTTCCACGGAATTCGCTACTGTACTCCGCACCAAATTCAATATTGTCTGAAAGACGATAGGTCATCCCTAAACCGTAGGTTGGCACAAAAGCGTCTACCCCGTCTGTCACGTCAAAAAAGGTGTCAAAATCCTCACGCTCCGAATAATTCGCGACCGACCATGAAGAGCGACTCCCTGCGACTCGCAAAATCCCCCAACCGAGACGGAGTCCTAGATTGATCTTGTCATTGAGACTATACGCTACTGCGATTGATGGACGGATCGGAGCCGCGCTCTGAGAGACGACGTCGTACCTTTGAGGAGCAGGTGCGGAAACGCCATTGATATCGACACGCCTGGGATATTTCCTCTCGACGTAACCCTGTATCGAGTTTAGCCCTATACCAAAACGAACGGGCCATTCTGGATGGCCTAGATCAGTAGAAATACCAATGAACGGTATGGCTTGATAGCCGCCCAGACCAAAGGACGGCTTACTGGTGTCACGAACAAGCGGATAACGCTCGCCTTCAAAAGGGTTACTGTCCGGGGTCGCCTCGTAGCTTCCCGCCCTCTGGAACTCCTGGTCGAAATTGACCATATTGACCCCAAGCGTAAAGTGAGTTCCATCAATCTTTGCGAAACCTGCCGGATTGTACAAAAGAGCACTCGGGTCATCAGCCTTCGCTACAAACGCGCCCGCGCGAGCCTGTCCATGAGGGCCGGCTCCCGGAATTGTTAGTCCACCTGCGCTAACTTGCGCTGAACCGAGCAAGAGAAGCAGCATCCAGCCCAGGGAAACAGTCTTACGCCAGTTTCGTACCGTCGACTTCAAGCCGCCCTTTTAACATGAGGGAGAGACGCTCTCGGGAAACCTCCTGGGTAGTCTACTCGGCGGGGTCAGCCGTATCTGCCGGGGACAAGCTGGGGTCCTTTAGCCCCCGTTTCGACCCTTTATCAGGAGTCTAAACTGTTGGAATCACTCCTGGTATTTATGTTGCAACACCGATGGTTGTGGGAAAGCGAGGGTCAAGAAAAGATCAAGACCAGCCGCAAGATCTGGAGCAAACCAGAATTCGGTATACCGCGCCCAGGAGCGCGCTCGAAACGAGCGACGAAGTAGACGATTTCGATATCGTCCGCGCTGCCCCCGACGAACAAACTCAATTTCTGGTCAGTTTGTCTCACAGACAAGAAACTCCAGCCGAACCGCGCAAACCTCGATTGGCGGCTGCCAGTGAAGCCGGTGTTGAAGAACGACCCAATGGTGCTGCATTTGAAGACACGCTCTGTATCACCTTGCCCGAACAATCCGCTGAGCGAATGAAGAACCTGGACGTGGGCGTCCCTGCGTACAAAGTAAAACGACTCATAGCGTCAGGCGGAATGGGTGCGGTATTTGAAGCTTACCATCGCGAAACAAATGCTCGGGTTGCCATCAAGATTATCCGTTCAGATCTTGTTACCAGCATGGAAGCGGTCCAAAGATTCGATGCGGAAGTAGAAGCCGTTTCTCGCGTACACCACCCCAACATCGTTCGCTTGGTAGAATATGGACGGAACCAGCACGGACAACGCTATATGATAACGGAATTCGCCGAAGGAGAGACTTTGGCGAAACTCCTTGAAGATGGAAAGCCTCTTTCGGCCAAACATGCCTTACAAACCGGTGAGCAAATCGCTGGGGCCCTACTTGCGGCTCACAAGCAGGGCATCGTCCACCGTGATTTAAAGCCCGAGAATCTCATTGTGCTAGATACTGACGACGGTGGCATTCAAGTCAAACTAGTGGACTTCGGTCTTGCCCGACTTTTTAGTGGCGCCCCGTCCGAAGAGCGAACAACTCTTGGACAAATTATGGGTACGCCCAAGTACATGTCCCCAGAGCAAGCATGGGGCGATAGTGAAACCGACGGCCGGTCCGACATCTACTCATTAGCCTGCGTCCTTTTCCACGCCATCACAGGACGTGCGCCATTTACGGGCAGCGCTATCGAAGTAATGCACTGTCACCGCCAAGAAGCGCCTCCAACTCTTAATCAAATCAACCCGAAGATCCCGAGCGAACTGAGCTCTTTTCTGGGGCAAATGATGGCCAAACTGCCTGAACAACGCCCCATGTTGAGCCATGTGGAATCGACTTTCGCAGCTTTAAGTAGAAGCTACTTTCCCAAATTCGACCGTTCTCCGAATGCTGTGACGGCGAGGCGCAGCGAGCACTCAAAGGCAAAACGTTTCACACTCCGGATTGAAAAAACTAGTATTAAACACGAAAATCGTTTCCGAAAATCGGACTACACTCTCGCTGTAGGAGCGACAGTTTTTGCTTTAACACTAGGTAGTGCCTGGTTAATTTTTCAATCACTTTTGTAATCTCCCAGCTCCACAATGGTGTGCGAGTAAGCACACCACACCTCAATGTCGGTGTGCAAAACTGCACACCAGCTCTTCAGATCCCCGTCAAAGTCTAGTATTCTGAGGCCAAGTTTTTCCTGGGGAGGGAGTGAGCATGGCTCAGTGGGCACGGATTGCATTGGCAGTAGGGTTGATTTTGGACGCGGGTTGCATCGCGAATGTTGGCGAGTTCGAAGGCGACGGCGGAAGCAACAATGAAGATCCGCTCGATCCGATTAGCGGGGGTGTCAATACGCGAGTTTCTGTTCTCGCTGACGCTGGCCGACCAGTCGACATCATGCCGATTGACCGCCTTGAGCAAATTGCCTCGCGC
>CAYPIX010000158.1:0-6412 GCA_964410875.1 uncultured Kofleriaceae bacterium | reverse complement strand
GAGCTCACATTCGATGTCTTCTATTTGGCCAAAGTCGTTGATGGAGGCTTCAAGCCCTTTGATTCGGCCTTCAAGATTGAGTGTAGTCGTGTAGCATTTTTCGATCGTGGTTGCGCAACGAAGTAAATTGCGGCTTATATCGCTCGAAGCGGAACGACGTAGGCTTGTCGGTTTAATGGCTTGTTTTTGCCATTCCTTGCTACTTTGAGCATGGCTCCATAAGTACAAAACGAGCTTGTTCCTTGGTGTTCGAAGTTCGCGCTTTTTTCGAAGCACAGCGGCAATTGCTCGGCAATTACCTTCGCTCTGTGCCGTGAGACATGCCTCTTCCCAAAGCACAGCGGCAGTGTTGTATCGCAATCGTAGTTTCTCAATGTCATCCTTGGCCCGTTCGGTCCGGCCGCCGAGCCGATCCAATCTCACTCGATGTAACGCAATTTGGTCGACACCAGCCTCGGTAGGTAGCGATAAGGCTGTATGCAAAACTCCCTGCATGCCCGAAACTTCGAGAGCGTCGGCGAGGCCCGATTGGTAGATTTGGATGTCGTCGGAGTTGACACTGTCGTCCTGGGAAATCCGAAACAACCAAGCTGCTCGGGCCACAGCCCCGATTTTTGCGTAGTGAGGAGCCATGCTGGCGTTGAGCTCCTTGTGTAGGAATGCAATGCGTGAGGTGGTCGTGTTTACGTTGTGGCCCAGGAGAGCACTTTCTACGCGTTCATAAACCTCATGAGCGGTCTTAAAATCGCTTTCTTCCGTGCTTTTAGCCAACGCTACAATTCCCCAAAGAGCCCCAAAAAGCTGGCTCTCTGGATCGGGTGCTTTCCGGAAAGCATTGTGCTTGTTGCGCGCATGGGCGGCTCTAAGAGCTTCTGGGACCGCCTCTGATTCTCGAGCTATAGACTGCTTGGCTTGGACGATAAATGGACGCTGCCACACAGAATCTCTCTTGAGCTGGACTTGAGGACTTGTCGCGCGAGCTCCTGTTTTACGCCTGTTAGCCATGGCGACTACTACCAAAGCGATTTTCGTACCAACGGTTTAGGGGCAAAAGGGCTAGTTAACTCCCTGATAACACCTCTATATGAAAAAATTCGTGTGCGAATTAACTCCCACCTGGGGACAACATGTCTGGTTTGGCGAAACCTTGGTCTGGACCCGAACCGACCTAGGGTGGAAGGAGAAGGCTAAGAAGTGAAGATCCTGTCGAAACTTCGATATGCGAAACGGCAGGGTTGTTGAGGTTTAGGGGTGCAGCTAGACCTTGAGTGTTATGAATCTGTTTCTCCGAAGTCTTACTCTATCTACTGTTTTACTATTAACCTTTCACTCTTCTGCCTGTGATGACAGCTCGGCACAAGACCAAACGGCTGGCTTGTCGCAGGTGTCGTCAACGCAAGCGTTAATCCTGGATTACTTCCAGTCCTGGCAAGTCGGCGATTTTGAACTCTTCGCTAACACCCTTGCAGACGACGTTGAGCTTAGGGGTACGTTTTCCGTAAGTGGAAAAACGCAGCTTGTTGCGGCCGTCGAAGCTGGCAACCCTTGGGAAGATGTAACTCTGATTGATTCATCTTTTGACGCGACTGGCGGGACCATTGTCTACACTGCAACAGACAAAACCAATGGGAAACCACAACAGGTCGCTGAACTAATCAGGGTTGTTGATGGAAAAATATCTGAGGTAACCATTGTCTGGTCCCAGGGGAAATTACCTGTTTCCAGTACAGATTTGCCGACAGAATCCCAGGTCTTTCAGCCCTTTTTTCCAGACGTCCCTAATGGACCGGCACTTAATGTTCTGTGGGGTAGTTTAGAAGGGCAGGAAAGCGGGTTTCTGCTCAAAGTGCCTAGTGGGTTTCAAAGCCCTACGCACAAACATAGCGCAGCGTATCGCGGCATCGTTTTGTCTGGGACGATCCGCAACGGAGCAGATATCGGTACTGCTCCCGATCTTACGAGTGGCTCGTATTGGAGCCAGGAAGCTGGCGCTGATCACGTAACGGGTTGCGTCTCGGCAGAGCCCTGTCTCTCGTTAGTTATCTACACTGGGCCGTTTGACAACATTCTCGCCGAGTAATTCCCATCCACCTCAAACCACCAAAGAAAGAACCACCATGTCGAATATAAAAGAAATAGGAACCAAACTAGTAGCGCTCTGCCGAGAAGGAAAGGCAGTCGAAGCAATCGAGTCATTTTATGATCCGAATGTTGTGAGCATTGAGTCGAGCCAGTATTCGCCCGACTTTCCGCGGCAAATAGAAAGCAAAAAAGCTGTGCTCGAAAAATCCAAGTACTGGGAAAAGAACACTCAGGTGCATAGCCGAGAAATCAACGGCCCATTTCCTCACGGGGACGATAAGTTCGCTGTGACTTTCAAGATCGACGCGACCATGGACGGTATGGGGCGGAGTACGCTTGAAGAAGTTGCCGTATACGAAGTCAAGAACGGCAAAATCGTAAAAGAAGAATTCTTCTACGAAATGGGTAAATGAGACCGGGATGGTTGGGGCCTCGCTAACTGCGAGGCCTCAACTTCTGAAAGAGACTTTTATGAAATTGCACTGTTTTCCGTTCTCGACTTATACGCGCAAAGTCCTGTTGGCCTGTTACGAAACCGGGTTTCCCATTGAACAGAATTGGATATTTAAGGGAGATAAGAACCCCAACCCTCTTGGGAAGGTTCCTTTCTTAGAGCCCAAAGTCGGGGCGGGGGTGCCGGAGGCTACGACCATTCTCGAGTACTTAGCGTTGAAATCGCCAGACACCGTCGGGACACTTTTTCCAAAAAAACCGGATCAGGCTAGCCTCGCGCGGCGGCTAGACCGTCTATCTGACCTTTATTTACTAGACACGTTTTTTGCTCTCGCCTTTGAGGATGAAGAGAAAGAAATGAAAACCAGGCGAAACGGTTGGGTGAAGGAAACGGTCGCGAACCTTGAGGGCCAACTGGAAAAGTCCGAGGGGCCGTTTCTGCTCGGGGAGAACGTGACATGGGCGGACTTAGGCCCGAGTGTTGGGTTGAACTATCTGACCCGGTTTGGTGTCAGCCTTTCAGGATGGCCAAGAGTGGTTAGTTGGTTAAACGCAATGCGTGGACGTTCTTCCTGGAAACAAATCACGAAGGACAGTCGTATCGCCGCTTCAAAATACCCAGGTCCACCCTGGGAGAAATTTGTGGATCTTTAGTATGTGCCCCGCAGGCGTTACATCCAGCGTCGGTATAGCGGCTACATCGGCTGGCGCGGTTGTCATTTGGGTCGCGACTTGCTGGTCGTACCTCCGACGCTTCTGGGCAAAGCATGGAAAGGACAATTGAAATGCCAGAACAGAAAATTGTGAATCATAAGGAATGGATCGCCGCGCGCAGGGAACTTCTTAAAAAGGAGAAAGCCCTCACAAAACAACGGGCAGAATTGGCGTCGTTGCGTCAAGCGCTTCCTTGGGTGAAAGTCGAAAAAGACTATAAGTTTCAGGCTGGGATGGGCGACAAAACCCTGCTGGACCTGTTTGGTTCACACTCCCAACTTATTACGTATCATTTTATGATGGGCCCCGATTGGGAACAGGGGTGCAAGAGCTGTTCGTACCTCGCGGATCACTTCCAAGGCGCAGTCCCCCATTTGGCTGCCCGCGATGTATCCTTCGTCGCAGTTTCGCGGGCGCCTCTTGCTAATATTGCGTCATTCCAGAAACGAATGAACTGGGATTTTCCGTGGGTGTCTTCCCTTGGGTCAGATTTTAATTTTGACTATCAGGTCTCTTTCACGGAAGAACAGGTAGAAGCGAAGTCCATGCCGTATAATTTTGGTACGATCAGTTTCGGGATGGGTGAGGCACCTGGTGTCAGTGTTTTTGCGAAACAAGAAAACGAGGTCTACCGAACCTATTCGGCTTATGCCCGCGGACTCGACCCGTTCATCACCGCGTACCAGTTCCTAGATATTGTTCCGAAGGGCCGTGACGAAGAAGAACTTAAATACGGCATGGAATGGGTCCGCCATCATGATTCCTACTAGCTCCTGCGCAAAAAGCGAGAAGGCTTCTAGAAGGAAAAGTATTCGGGGAGAAGGATTCGAACCCTCATAGTCAGCACCAAAAGCTGATGTCCTACCATTAGACGATCCCCGATTACTGCGCGGGGTTTAGCGAATTCGGGGCGGGTTCGTCAACCGTTTCGGTTGGGTTCCCCTTCTTCTGCGTAGCATTCAGCCTTGGTATCAAGGCCAGGTATGTGCGGCCTTTACTACGAAAAACATGAACTGCCAGCCAAGCAGTCTCCGGGGACTGCGATATCAATCTGGCAATCGTGGTTCCTCTAAACCGGTAGACGGGGACTTCTTGGTAGCGAATGCCCTTCTTGCGAAGCCGGTTTTTGTAGAAACTGACCGTGTTGCGGAAGGTGAGAGGGGTGACGTAGACGTGTTCGCCTGCTGGTTTTGCCTGTGGGGGGACCGGAAGCCCTAGGACCTCGATACGTTTTGCCAAGGCATCTCCCGTCGAGTTGGGGACAAGGCCGGAGATCACTGCGGCGAAAAGAAGAGCTGCGAGCCAACGCATGGTCGGACCGTAGCATGTCGCGTATGAGGTCCAAGACTGGTATCTTTACCGAGATATGACTCAGAAAAATGTCGCCCCATTCTTAGCCTGCATCTTGTTCAGCGTGACTTTTGCTGCTGGTTGTAAAAAAGCCGAAGACGCATCGCCTAAGGCGCCACCTACCGAGCCGGCAAGTGCTGACAAAAAGGTCGCGGACTCAGAGGTGACGGGGATGGCGAATAAAATGGTTAACTGCCCGACATCTCTCAAGGGCACCTCGACCAGGATCAAAAAAACGGCCAACGCTCTGCTGTTCACTGTCGTGGTAGACGACGCGAGTGATGTTGCTGAATTGAGAAAAAGAGCAAAGCATCTTGAGGCAGTCTCTGGAGCAAATAGCTCGCCGGTAAAACACTCCGGGAAAGGGACGGGTAGTGGCGAACTCGGGAAGTGTCCTATCGCGTTGGCCAAAGCCAGTGCCAAAGCTGAAGATATTGAAAACGGTGTTCGAGTAACCCTGACTCCGAGTGACGGCGACGTAGACCGTCTCCATAAACTGGCCAACGCCCGCATGAAAGCTGGTGGCAACGGCAAGAAGTCCGGTGGTCATGGCGGCAACGGCAAGGGTGACGGAACCGGCGGTGGCGGCGGTGGCGGTAAAACGAAGAAGTAGCCTACAGGCTCTCTGACTCTACGATGACCGCCGTACCGTAAGCCAAAATTTCGGCAGCGCCTGCCATAACGGTGGACGTTGTTATCCGTACGCCAACGATTGCGTTGGCTCCCAAAAGAGATGCATGAGAGCGGAGCCGATCAAGTGCCTGTTCTCGACTCTGTGCCAGCATCTTGGTGTATTGGTTTACTTCGCCGCCAACAATACTTCGGAGTCCCGCAACAAAATCCGAGCCAACGTTTCGAGTACGAACCGTATTTCCCCGAGTCAGACCCAGAACCTTCACGATACGATATCCGGGTATTTCGTCTGTTGTCGCAACCCTCATTGAGGAGTGACTTTTCTGCGCGCTGGTGCCTGCCTGTCTTGTCAGTTGTGTCATTCTTCCACCTTTGAATACGGGTCTTGTTTGTGGGTTCGCCATCGCACTCTGGCATAGGACCAGAGAAGAATTGCCACCCCGGGAAACATGGTGAGTCCTCCAGTGAGGAAGCCCGCAAGGAACAGGCCATACCCGACCGCTCGCTCCGCGCGAACGAACCGTGTGGATTCAGCTGCTTTAATGCGTTTGTCGCTCGCAACTCGTTCCATCCAGCCATCCTCTTTCTCCGTTACGGTGAGCGCTGTGGTCCGCCCCGCCTCTGCGAGGTCCTCGGCATCATAGAGCTCGAGTTCTTCTCGTTCAGCGTCGGTCGCGGTTCCGCGTTCTATTTTCGCAAGAAGCTCTTTGAGTCTAGCCTGTTGGGGGTCTTGTCCCACAGGCGGAGCCTAGCAGAACGTTGGCGCCTTATGGAGAACACGTGTTGGTAGAAAAGTCTCCCGATAGATGGTGTTAAGGGGGTAGTCTACGAGACGTTCCAGAATCCGAGTATTCTCGGTTAGTAACGGAGGAAGTGAGTGCTATGAGTAGTTTACGACGTGTTTTCTTTATTTTTTCGTCGGGTTTGATTTTCGTTCCAGCGCTAGGGTGCGTAAACGAACAGGCAAAAAAAGCGGACGAAACCGCTAGAACCGGCAAAGCAGACGAGCCCAGCGTTGCGGAATTTGGCCTCGATTCCCGACCCGCGAATCCTACTTGCCTGGCCCCCGAGCGGCCCCCCAACGCGAGTTCAGTCACTCACAGACTCGCGTTTCCGAATTTGACCTTTGAAAGCCCTCTTATGATGAGGCAACCCCCGGGCGATCCCAACACTTGGTGGT